>JAMCPG010000045.1 GCA_023379845.1 Thermoplasmatota archaeon | reverse complement strand
CGATGGATTACAATGAAGAAGAATTGCTTGGCAACATTAGCATAAAATATGTGTCAGCAGATGAATGGATCGATGAGAAACTTAAGGAATACGGCCTTTCGTCTGCTCCCAGCTAAAAGCTTTTCTGCGATGTCACTTATCTCACCGTTCTCTGGCGTTCCATAAAGCTCGAATCCTATGTTTTAACATCAGTGGTTCTGGCACCAGAATTAAACTCTGAACAACAATATTTTCAAAGGCGCAAACTTTTAGAGGGAAACTTTAAAGATCAATTTTTTTAATCTGTCTTCTCCTACCGGATGAAATAGGATATAGACCCTCATTCTTAAGGACATACTAACTCAATGGGCATAGATATATGAAATGTCCTTTTCTATTCTGAAGCAGAAGGTGGAAGCCATGGCTCCAAGGGTTAGTGGCACCCTTTGGTTCCGAATATTGGCCAAATTGTATATTAATGTAACTTTCCCAAGGTTCATTAAATATGCTGATGTGGTGAATGCAATCGTGACCACAAGCAGACACAATCACACAATATGCCTCATTTCCCGCGACATACTATGTCATTGTTACTAACAACATATTAAAAGTCTCTCGACCAATCTATTGTCGAAATTAAGGCGAATTCGTTGCTGATACTGTCTGAAGAGAGTGGATCCAGATCAGTCGCTGCATACTGCCACCTGGGAGAAGCGGGTAAAAAGCATCAAGCCCATTTAACCATCACATGGTATCCATGAATCTCTGCTAAAGCTTGTATTTTGCGCAATTCTTTATATAAAAAATTTGGATCAAGTTTTCATGACCCACCGATACAGAGGAAGGGAAGTTCTCGTGATAGCCCACAGAGGGGGTGGGGATCTATTCAGTGAAAACACCCTATCAGCATTCAGGGGAGTTGAGAAACTGGGAGTTGATACAGTGGAATGTGACGTTCAGGTCACAAAGGACGGAAACCTGGCAGTCATACACGATTCGACTTTAAAGAGAACAGCAGGAATTGATGCCAAGGTCAAGGACCTGGACACGGAAGAACTGAAGAAGGTGAGCCTGGAAGGGGGAGAAAACATTCCAATGCTGGAGGAGATGCTTGATGCAATACATATTCCGGTGATAATCGAATTGAAATCCATGGAAACAGTCACGTCGATCATAAAACTATTCACCAAGAGGCCAGATTTTCTGCACAGAAGTGTGCTTATATCCTTCTTTCACGACGCTCTCCTTATGATGAGGCAGAGATTCCCTGCCGTTATCTGCGGAGCGCTGATTGCGGGATTCCCAGTAGACCCGGTGTCTATGGTGAAACAGTGTGGCTGTGATACCATTGTCATAAATTACGAAGGTCTGACAGCATCCTACGTTGACAGATGCCATGATGGCGGCCTGAAGGTGAGCGTTTGGACTCCAAATGATATCGCCGCAATCATGGACTCATTAAACGCTGGCGTGGATGCCATAGGTTCAGATCGCCCGGACCTCGTGATCAGCCTGATTAACTCGGATCAGGGAATCTAGGGCTTATTCAATTCCTCCAGAGATTTCCCAGCGGTTTCCTTTCCAAGCCACAGAGTCACTACAAGACCCATTGCAGAGATAACCGCGAGAAAGATCATGCCAATACTGATTCCGTATGCGTCCCACACAAAGGCAAAGGCAAATATGCCGAAGAGGGCGCCTACCCTGCTGATTGTGGTTCCAAAACCCTGAGCGGTGGATCTTATCTCCGTGGGATAGAGCTCCTGTGGATATACGGAGTTGGTGATACCTGGCCCAAGTTCCTGACTGATCTCAAAGACAACAAACAACGGCACAATGTAGATAATGAGAGGATAATAATCCAAGAGGATTGCTGCCAGTATAAGCGTGACTACCATGCCAGTGAAACCGATCTTGGTAAGGGTTTTCCTTCCTGCAGTGTCTATAAACAGAATAGCGATCGCGGCGCCGGCTATCGCAAGCAGGGCAATGATTGTAGCATAGCCGGATGCTGCCTCAGGGGATATGCCAAGACCGTGAAGAATTGACGGCCCGTCCAGTGCTATCACGTAAGTCACCGCGTCCAACGCAAACCAGAAAATTGATATGAAGGCAGTGGCGGCAAGGTATTTTTTCCTGAAGAGATCGCCTATCCTTGTCTTGCTGTATGACACAGGAGCCTCAATACGGGCACTGCTGTCGATCTCTTTCATTGAGGCGTTGGCCTTCTCATTCTCTCCATGCGAAAGAAGCCACCTGGGAGATTCCGGCACGTCACGTCTCAACAGGAGAACGATTACCGCAGGTATGACTCCAACTAGGAACATGTAACGCCATGACACGTTTCCCAGGGGTATAAGAACGGTACCTATACCGTAAGATACGAACGCTCCTATGAACCAAGCAGCACCGGAGAAACTGAGCAATTTTCCCCTGTGTTTCACCGGAGAGAATTCCGCTATAATTGTAGGCGTTATGGCATAATCTGCACCTATAGCAACCCCGAGGAGAAGCCTGAAAAGAAGAAGCTGAAGGTAATTGGTGGCAATCGCGGACAGCACGGCAAAAAGTATGAAAAATGCCATGTCCCATAGATACACATATCTTCTTCCCTTGAGATCTGTAATGTATCCCACAATGACCCCACCAAATATCATGCCCAAGATCGTGGAACCCAGGAGAAGCGTGATTTCTGTCGGGGTGAGGGAAAACTGGGGCTGTAATATGAGGATAGCAACCGATATTATGGATATGTCATATCCATCAAGGAAACTCCCCCCTGACGATAAGGCGGTTATCCTGAGGTGTACTTTCTTCAACCTGCTTTCATCCAATGCATCAAACACGTATTCCCATGGCCAGGAATCCTTAATACTATTGGTATATATTTATTGTAAAATATATATAGCTGGTTTGACAAACTCATAATATCAGTATACCGACATTAATGGGGCAGTCATCTATAGATTATGCCTTCCTCACGGGTATCGATCTCCTTTTCCTTCCTGCATACTCACCGACGTTGAATCCCTTCGAGGGAGTGTGGAAGATCACAAAAAACATGCAACCCATAACAGGTTTTTCCAGTTGTTGAGTGACCTGAAGGTGCCATTTCAGACAAATTCAGCAGGCATTTCAAACCTGACGAGGAGTTGAGGAAGTTATGCGTAATAACCTAAGGGGTTATGTATGGTTCAGAAAGCGAAACAATGATAGTTTTTGTTCCCATCGATTCATTTAACCCTCCTTGATCTGACCGCCCTATGGTGTACTTCCTTCCGCCTCCTTTACAATTTTAAATTCTGTTGAAGTTGGTTTCTTGAAAGATCGAATAAGACCATTCCAAGTGGCTGCTGGAATATTTGGATTAAGTCTTGTGCTTCCTCTTACTGAAAAGCAAGAATTTCATTGCACAGAAAAATGAGTTGTTCTGCAAGACAATAGCCCACAACACAACGGTACTGATCCACGAAACGTTTGAGCTGGGGAGAAAGCCTGATTTTGTCTCCAGTTCTTTGGTGACTATTTCTTTAATTCCATAGGAAAACTGGTTCCATTCCCGCTATTTTTCTGTCAATCTAATATGCTTATTTCTTTGGCTCAAGACCATGTTTGGTTTTGCGAGCCTCGAGAACGTACTGCATTTTACCGCCACCCTGAAAAGCAAAATTCTTAGATTGGCCGTATTCTGGAAAAGGCAACCCCTTTTTTGATCTGATGGGGATTGCACCTGAATTAGAAGCTACCCTGCACTCTGTAAAACTTATGACAGGTACATTATTAAAACCCTTGACACCTTTCAGTTCACCATTCTAACTTTCCTTTTGATATGAGTGTATCCACACAGAGGAGGACAAGTCTAACATCTAACTCATTTACTTCTGCATACTTCCAAGGATTAATGCTGTCGTTATTCTCAAGGTAACTTTCTATTTTGTCCATGCACCCAGCTATTTCCTTTTCAGTAAAATCTGGAACTACCATTGGTTCTACTGCAACCCCTGCCCGGAAGATTGTGTCTAGTTTCTTTTCTACCTCACGCATTTTTTCCTCAAGATTGTGAAGTCGTTCATCCGTCGAGTTCTCTACATGGAGCTCTCTATATGGAGGATTTGACCATCTCTTCAAAAAATAACGTTTCAATGTCTTGTTTGGAGATTCGTCGTTTTGAACCGCCTCAACGGAATAAGCGTCGTCCATATAAGGCAAATCTTCATAGGGGTCTAACAAGTTTATCACCTACTCCAATTTTTCTATAATACTGACTAGCTCGTTAAATGTCTCTGGCCTATCACATAATAGTGTGGCTGTATTTTCCTTTCTCTCCTTTTTTGTGCGATATATAAGTAGGACATTGTCTATATCTTTGCCTTTATCGTCAGTAATGTCCAGGTGAATATGGCTCACAGACAAATGGCCTATCTTTTTTTCTATTGCAGTAGCTAGCTTGCTGGCAAGTAACGAGTCTAAGGAGAAATTTGGAATAAGACCACCTATCTATTGTATCTCTCTTTTTGTCATCGCAAAAGTAACATTGTAAACACATATAAATATTATTCATATAAGAATGATTTCGTGTCTAAACAGACACTTCCACGTGAGATCCTCCCACCCTGAAGGGTGTAAGATTTCTCGCTCATAGATGTTAAATTACTTTATTTGCACTTTTAACCGACTAAAATGTGCCCGCTTAGCCGCAAAGTATAATTTACTGTTATATAATTCTGTTATCCGCTATTTACCGCTACTGTAGTTATTGTATATGTGGTGATACAGACACTTCATTAGATTCCTGGAATGCATACATCATTGTATAGTATTGAGCGCTCATTTATAATTCCTACAAGAAGCGATTTAGAGATACGACATATTATTACAGTTTCAAACCTGTCAATCTTACCAACTTGTCAAATGTTTTTTCTTCTGCTTCTCAAGATTAGTTTTGGTGCTCCGTATGTGCTTTTAACAGAAATATTAGAAAACCCGCCGTAGTGCGTCATTTATAGTTATTTATTTAACGTAAGCTGAACGCAGTATAACGTCTGTTATACGGCGTTGGAACTTTTTGGCACCCAAGAAAGATCCCAAAACCAGGATCTCGGTATCCCGCTTCGCCCTCTATGAATTATAAAATAGGATAAAATTTTTATGTGTAAGTATATCATAATGTATGTATCATTAATATAGCGTGTTCCTAAGTATACACTCCCTATGATGCTGTGTGTGATATTGGGCTAGTAAGCTTGATAATTGGCTTATTAGCTATGAAATAGCTATAGTTGTGGTATTGTTCATATCATATAATTATATGTCGATTCACGACACGATTTCACTGTCTCGTCATTCCTGCATAATTTTTTTAAAAGAAATTAGGAGCGTTGTCCCCGATTCTTATCTGTTCGAAGTGACTCTTTAATGACGAATAATGCAACAATAACCTGCATCTTAATTTTTTAAAAATTTTCTTGATAACAATGGATATATGCTCCAATAATGTGTGATCATGGAAAACATAGTGGAAATAGCAGTTAAGTCTGGAAAATTCCCAACGCTAGTAAAAGCAGTGTAAGCAGATGGATTGGTAGAAGCTCTGAGTTCGCATGGACCATTTACAGTCTTTGCACCAAATGAAGAAGCTTTCAAGTCTCTCCCAGCTGGAACCCTGAATGGATTGCTCGCAGATCCACAGAAACTAGGAAGCGTTTTGAAGTATCATGTGGTCTCTGGAAAGTATAATTTAGGAGGCGTATTATCCAGCCTGAAGATGTCTAAGACCATGAATGTGCCTACACTTCAAGGCGAACAGGTTAAGATTAGTAGTGTTGGCCTGATTAAGAAATACCTGCGGGTCAACCAGGCCAACATCGTTTCAACAAATATCCATGCCTCAAACGGAGTTATAAATGTCATTGACAAGGTCATTATACCGACTAAACTATAAATCATATTCCTGTAATATACATACACTATGTATCAGATAGTGACTAATTCATTTATTAAAAAATTTTAACTTTCCAGTTATTTATTTGGGTTGATAAACAGTCAGGTTTTTTAATCTATATAATGTGTCTTTACATTTTACTTCTTCAATATGATATTTTTCTAATTCCTTCAAAAGTGATCTTAGGCCTTTTCTTATATATTTGCAAATTATTTATTCTCATGGACAATTCAGACCAAATACTAGCTGAACTGAAGAAGATAACTGATTTGCTCACGCCAAAGCCTCCGCCGCCACCTCCGCCAAAACCAAAAGGATTGATCAAGGAATTCAGGGCGTTTTTGTCGACCTACAAAGTATTGGGCATGGCGGTTGTTTTTATCCTGGCTATCTATCTAGGGATACTTATTCAGGCTATGGTGACAGACTTGATAATGCCAATAATACAGTATGCCACGCCAAGTGGTGTATCATGGCAGAGCATTGCTGTGGGACCATTCTTATTTGGGGAATTCATTAACGCAGTTATCACGTTTGTGATAGTTGCATTCGTGATCTTTCTAATTGTAAAGATGTCAAGCAGTATGCCAAAGGTAAAAAGAAAAAAGAGTGCGTAGTCTATTTAGACTACCACACGCCTATTTTTTTAGCTCTTGGTTTCTTTCCACTAAAAGTTTCCTCAAATTTGGGGTGATTCATCGGAGGCAGAGATCCTCTTAGATGGTTTGGAGCATGTGGATCTATAGTTACACGTCTTTTTGCCTCCTCTTCCCTTGTGAGGCCCCTCCATATATTGGCCCAGGAAAGGAAAAATTTTTGTTCTGGTGTAAATCCGTCGGTCTTTTTGTTCAACTTCGGGTTCCTCTCGAGGTGCCTTTCCAGAGCTTCGAAGGCAATCCTGATTGCTCCAAGATCTGCTATGTTCTCTCCAAGTGTCAGTTTGCCGTCCACCTTAAAGCCGGGAACAGACTCCTTTGAGCCATAAAGCTTGGCGACGCTTTCGGCTGCATCATTAAACTTTTTCAGATCGGATTTTCCCCACCAATTTTTCAGGTTTCCTTCCTCATCGTATTGCCTGCCCTGGTCATCAAAACCATGGGTGATCTCATGTGCTATAACACCCCCAATGGCGCCATAGTTTACGGCATCATCCAGATCAGGATTAAAGAATGGAGGCTGGATTATTCCTGCTGGAAAGACGATTTCATTTCCGCTTGGATTGAAATACGCATTCACTGTTGGGGGCGTCATCATCCATTCTTTCCTGTCAACCTTCTTTCCAATCCTTGATATCTGACGTTCAATTTCAAATGAAGACGCACTTACTATGTTATTTATCAGGTGCTTCTTGTCTATCTTTACGTTCCGATATTCTCTGAACTTCTCGGGATGTCCAATTTTCGCCCTAAACTTAGAAAACTTCAGTAGCGCCCTCTTCTTCGTCTCCTGAGTCATCCATGGTAGGTTCTCGAGTCTGTCCTTGAAAACTTCTTTGATATCTTCAAGCATTACTTCCATGCGTTTCCTGGTCTCATCAGAAAAGTACTTTTCTACATAAAGAGATCCAAGGGCTTCACCAATCGTTGCATCTATCAATGTGACTGCCCTCTTCCAGCGTGGTTCCTGTTCTACCTGGCCCACAAGTGTCTTGCGGAACAAGCTGAAGTTTTCATCAGCTATTTTCTCATGCAGATATGGTGCAAAGTAGTTCATAACTTTCCACTGCAAGTAGAAGGATAAAGTTGATGGATCCTCTTCTTTCAGCATCTTGTCAAGCCTCTGCAGAAATTCGGGTTGGCCTACGATGACGTAATCAACTGAAGGAACCTTCAAGGTCCTCAGATAAAGCTGAAAATCAAAGTTCTTGTGTTTCCTTACAAGTTCTTTCACGGGGATTTTGTTATAATTCTTCTCTTGATCTCGCAAGTCAGCTCTCGACCTGCTTGCAGATGCGAGTCCCTTCTCTATTGAAAGGACCGCATCTCTTGCGGAGACTGCATCCTTCCTGCTGTAACCAAACAGCCTGAACATTGTTTCTAGATGCTTGGAGTATTTGCTTAATACTTTTTCGAATTTCTTATCCAGATAGTAGCTGCGATCCGGCAGGGATAGGCCGCCCTGATTCATATAGAAAGCATAGGTAGAACTGTCTTTCCTATCAGGCATCGATTTCCTTGGAAGAAAGCTGTTGGATCCGCCAAGAAAGCTCTGGATGCCAATCCCATCCAGTTCAGCTGCAGCCTTTATTGCATCCTTTGGGCTCTTTATGTTCTTCGCAACTTCCAGATAAGGTTCGATTGGTGAAACCTTCTCCTTTTCTATGGTCTTGGTATCCATAAAAGATTTGTAGAAGTCTCCACACATTGCTTCAATCTGGGTCCTTCTAGTCTCCTTTGAGCAGCTTTTGAGTATTTCCTTCAGTGCCATTTGGTTCTTCTCATAAAGCTGGTTGAAGGAACCGAAAGAGACCTTGTCCTCGGGTATCTTGTGCTTTTTTAACCAGGTACCATTAGCATAAATGTAAAAGTCCTTGATCGGATCAGCCTTTAAATCCATATTTGAAACGGCAAAACCTACCTCATCATCTTTTATTTTAGAAATCTTCTTTGTGCTGCTAAGAGTTTTTTTTGACGCGGCCATTATACATAAAGGCGTTACATATGATAAATTTTCACATTACTGTCGGGTAGAACTCCAAAAATACAAAAATGACTTTGTAAAAAAAAGAATTAATGACCATGCGGCAAAGAAAAACCTTCTTCGGAGACCATTGAGTAAAAAGGACTTAATTTTCAATACCATCTTTTGATTTCAATATCCACTGTTTCGGGTTCGATCCTGTTCTTCACCAGATCCTTTAAAAGAACGCCCGATCGGATGGCTTCGACGCATAACCCATATGCTATGCCACGTTCTATTCTTTCCTTCCTGCCCTCAGCAGTTGTAATGATTATTTCCTGAATACGATCGCAATAAGAAACATCGGCAGAACCAGCTTCAACATTTGCATATGAGTTATTATTCATCAAACCAGTGATTATTCAATCTTTTATTATTTTTCCGTCTACAAAAATCCAAGTTCTATGGTCTTTTCAAAACGGATATCTAGAATAGAATCCAAATGATTGGTTCATTGATATGAAAAATGAGAAACAGATTTTCCAACAGTTAGGAATGTTTTATTTATCGCGCACCTACTTTTTATCGGCTAAACCGAGCCAAAAATCTGTTTCCAGTTTAAGAATCCCATCTATTCCGGTCATGAATTTTTCCCTGACGTCACGATCGTCCTTATGTGTTCCAAGAACATCTTCCATTGCCTCTTCATGATGAATTTCAAGTTCCCTGTGAAAAGTGAAATATTCTATGTCTGCCTTTGCATATTTTGGATTCTTCTTAAAATATACATTGAATCCGGCAAGTATCTTGTCCCACATAGGAATAGCCATGTTTTCTAGACCGAATTCTGCGCCCAGAGCCTCAAAGTGATCTCCAGCAAAGTAGTTTCTCATTCCATCGAGCCAAGCTTTTGTAGTCTTCAACTGTTCCTTCTTGACAAGATCCTCTGGTCTTAGACCAATGCTGCGCAGGTATTTCCTGTAAAGCAGTTCGTGCCTTTTCTTTGGATCATTGTCTCCAAGCTCCGACACAAGAATAGTAGTGAGGTTGGCAGCATCAGACTCGTCTGGCGTATTGACCAGCAACGTGGAAAGAATTGCGACCCACTCCCTTGTAAAATGGAAGAATTCGACCGAAAATCTCAGGAATTCGGACTCCGATATATCTCCTTTCGCAAATCTATCTATAAAAGCGTTATTAGTCGCGCTGTGCCTCTTTACAAATCCATATGCAGCCTTGTAAAAATCTTCTTTTCCATATTCCTGCATTCTTATCATACTATTATTAAATAGCCACTATTAAAGATTTTCTGTCGATCGTATGAGAAATTATGTGAAAAATGAATATTCTCACCTAAGGGACGGAGATGAAATTTGGTGCAGCGATGTCTCCGTTCCAGGTAGATGCTATAGTGGGGCTCAAATACCCAGGATGGCATTGATATCGATGCCTTTCCTGCCCTCCTTAGCCAATGATTGTGCAAATCTGCTTAATTCAGCCTTGTCAAAACCTCTGCCACCCGAAGTGACAAGGGATGAGGGATCGCTTATTCTGCCTTCAGCCAATGCCCTGAGTATTGAAATTCGCAGTGCAGGATATGACAAGCTCTTCACTCTTCGAATGAAGAAGGGATCAAGGTTTAGCTGGTTCTGGGTAAACTTGACCAGATCAGATCCATTGTGTATAAGAACCTCATCATTGTTTACAGACATGATATAAACATGAAATATTGAAGACAGGACATCGTTTTTAAGAATGCGTTTTCCGGCTCGCTCGTAAATGCCACCTTGAGCAGTCATATTAAATATCCTCCCTAGCAGTTTTATAAGCTTGTTTACATCCTCTTTTCTGGTGACAAAGACGAGCTGCTCTTTGTCATAATCCATAAGTTTTTTTGCAATCCTGAATGTGTTATCAAGATCAGATATCTCAACCTCAAAATATATCCTTTTGAGACCGGCTTCTGCGATCAGGTCGGGTATGACGGGACCTCTTGCTTCTCCAGTTAAACATGCGAAACCCTTAGAACCCATGACTTCCTTCAATTCAAGCACTATCTTTTCATGATCTGAAATGGTATTTTCTGCACTAAACTTAGAGTTTGAGATGACTGTGCCGTTTTTCAGAATTGAATCTATCTTTCTTGAATGGATTTCATCGTCCATTATTGATGCATCTGGTTTAGGAGGAATTATTGTCTTCGGTCCTATGACATGTCCGGATGAGGTTGAGAAGAAGGTCGCTGAATGTCCGGACTGGCCTGAGAGAATATCTGCCAGCATCTTTACACGCTTTTCATCGCCAATGTTCCTGGCAATCAGAACTGCATCTTCGTTCGAACAGGCAAAAACAAACATGTTTCTGATGTTGCCGAGCAATGATGCAACACCTCTCTTGGTGAGCTGTGAAAGGAACTGATAGGATAGAATCAATACGACGCCATATTTCCTGCCTTCGGACAGAAGGGTCTCTATCAGCTTCTCTGAAAAGTAATGCGCTTCATCGATGATGATATATGTCCTCTTTTCTGTAGGGCCTGATCTTACCAGCGCGTTCCAGATTTTTGATAAGACAAGAACAGACGCTATCCTGTACCCTGATGGCCCGATGCCAGATGCAGATTGATCAATAATAATTAACGAATTATTCTTTCCAATTGAACCATCAATGTCAAGTTTATGGTTGTCAGGGTTTGAGATTATCCTCATAAGTTCCTGATTTTCCAGCATTGGCATGAGCTTGTTTATCGTGCTTGATATCATGTCCAACCAGGTTCTCGTATCCTTCATCTGAGTCCCAATAAATGCCTTTAGATCCGTATTTGAAGATTTATCAAGGATTCTTGACATGGATTTGCGATCCAGGAGCAGGGACTGAAATTGTTTCAGTGTAATTCCAGGAACAACACGCATGCACTCCATAAGCAGTGGACCAAGGATAACCTCCAACCGCGGTCCCCATGTGCCATGTGAAATGATGTCTTCAGAGGAGATGGTGTCTCTCAACCACTCCGTTACAGTAACCGTATCGCTCACATTTCCTGACGTGTCGAGAACATTGATACCTGTGTAGAGAGATTCAGATCCGGGATAATCATGACCAGTGAGGAATACAAGTTCCTTTTGCCTGTTAGTAAGGATTGCGTGATCGGAAACCTGGGCATGCGGATCAAGGATCACTATATTTCCCGGCCGGCTCTCAAGATACTCAATAATCAGCGAAAGCATGTTTGACTTCCCGGTGCCTGTTTTTCCTACTATGAATGCATGCCCTGCTCCTTTATCTAAGACGCCAGCAAGCAGTCGATTGAATTCATTTTCCGGCATCGATGCATTGAGATCTCTTGTGTCATTATTGAGAGCTTTTCGGTAGCTGTACATAAAACGGGTAAATACCCGGTACGTAATAAAAGCACTTTCCACTCTCTCTAACTAAACCACAATCCAGGTTTCCACTGAATGAAACGCAGGAAAGAAGGGACCAGTATCTTTGAGATATTAGGAATCACTTTTATACCAATAATTTCTTTATGATATATGCAAACACTGATAGTGGGTGCCGGCAATCTTGGCATAAACGTTGCGTACAGTCTTCTCAAACGCGGCGATTCCGTGATCGTTACAACCAGGAATGATGAGAAAAGAAAGAAGCTGAGAGAACAACTCTCACCCTTTGGGAAAGTAAGCTACCTCTTTGCAGATCCCGGGACCGATTTCGGCGTGACGGATATGTTCAGGAAAGCCGAAGAAATTGGAGGAAAGATAGATAATCTCATAGTAACGGTAGGAGGATATGCAGTGGACAGCATTAGAAAACCGGTACATTTTGGTGAAATGCTTGAAAGTCACCTGGAGATCCCGCTGAGCATTTTGAAGTATTTCGAGGGATACGCGAACGAAAAAGCATCTGCGGTCTTCATAAGCAGTATACAGAGCATCTATACAAGCAGCTGGGCTGCTGTATCCTATCTCCTCGGAAAGAGTTCACTTAACAAGCTTGTGGAGGTTGCAGCCGCTCAGTTGCTGGAGAGAGATATCAGGGTCAATGCTGTTGCGCCTTCCTCTATAGAGAATGTTTTCATGCCCGGCAGGGACTGGAGATCGACGCGAAAGCTGGGCAGGCTGCTTACACCGCCCGAAGACATTGCAGAGGTTGTAGCTTTTCTCTGCAGCCCGGCAGGGGAATGGATCAATGGCGTTGTGATTCCTCTCGATGGAGGAAACAGGTTCAGTCATGCGAGTGACTGAGCAAGTACAGGCAATGACTTTTCAAACCGGTAATTGATGCCGAAGTGCCCGTCCTCGAACTCCTCATAAGTATGGTTTATCTTTGAGTTCTTTAACTGGTTGTCTATTGCCCTGGCACCCCAGATCGCTGAGAATTCGTCCATGGTTCCTGCATCGATGAAGACAGCGTTCATGGATTCAAGCTGCCTGGTAAAGTTCTTCACGTTTTTAGCGGGGTCATTTTTCTGCCAGTTAGCCCATACTTCTGGCCTGAAATCTCCATTCTCGTAGTCAAAAGGGAGCATTACGCCCATCTCACCGGAATTAACGTCTGGTGACAGAAAAGCTGATGCACAGAGCGTTCTGAGAACCTTGATCTTCCTGGATGCTATCCTGTTGAGGCTTTGCCAATATTTCTCAAGCCAGCGGTACGGGCCATTTGCGCTTCTGAATTCTTCCATTGCATCCGAGAAGTCAGGTATGAATACATTTTCGAAACCCGCGTCCATGGAATGCGCCGCTAGGCCATGAAAAATTCCGGAATTCCTTACTGCAAGAGTATATGCGCCGAAACCACCCGATCCCTTCCCGAAAAGTCCAATCCTTGAGCTTGCAAATTTTTTCTTTAGCTCAGGAACAAGCTCCTTGACAATAAAATTTTCGTATTGCCCTGTTGCAGTTGAGTTGAGGAAATAATTCCCTCCGAGCTTGGTCCGGGTATCCACGATTGCAACCGTGCTTCCACGCATTAAGTCCTTGCCGTAAAGGCGGTTCAGGATTGTTGGAAAGCTGTCAGTAAGGGGAGAGGATGCAATAAATGAGTCAGGATCATTTCCAAATGACGGCAGTCCTATAAGCAAAGGAGCGTCGTTTTTAGGGTTATCAGGGGTAAAAGCAATTACTTCCCTTTCTGCCTTGTCTCCAAGAGCATTCCCGACAAGTATTGTGCTCTTGACTGTGAAAGTAGTTGTTTTCATTAAGCCCTTATTTCACGTAGGTATTAAATTATTCAATTCGTCCTTCACGATTGAATGCACCTTTAAATTTAATGGATTCATGTCGCTCCATGCGAATCCCAGGGGACTTTGCTGATGTTCTTGCCTATCTCGCAATGCTCTTTGCCAAGAAGAGGATGAAGCAGATAGAGATATCCGGGTACGGAATTGAATACACTTCTTACAGGATACTCGTTAAAGATATGTCTGAATCCGCAGAAATTGCGGAATTCCCACCCGTGGATAACGTGGATCGTGTTTCCTGCCTGGTAATTTCAGCAGGAATCAAGCCAGGGAAGGCTCCAGTAAGAGTAACAATCAGGTGGGATTTTTACGAATTTGAAGGAAACATATTAGAAGAGGAAGCTGGAAAATTTATAGACAGCATAGATCAGTCAACCTTCCGGTACTTCTGATTCAAACTATTATTCTGACGTAGAGGCCTATAAGTGTGACAGCAACACCAAAAGTGAACATGCCAGCGATCCATGGCACCGAACGACCCTTCAGCGATCTTGACAGGCTGTATCCCAGTATAGAGAGCGAGACCTCTGTCACTATCAGGACAATGATGCTGGAAGATGAAATGGAGTAAGCACCAAGCGGTATCATAGATCCCAGAAAGCTGCACGCGCCAGAAACAACTGTTCCAGTCATGGAATCACGGTAAACCTCGTTCAAGAGCGTTCCTGATATCTTTCCGGTTGGCCTGGATGGGTTCAAGTGCTTAGATATCCTTGACAACTCAGCCCTGTTGCTGGCAAATGATGCTATAAAGTAACTGAACGTGCCCACAGCTGCAGAACCTGTTGAAATCCTGAATGCAAGTGAGATGGGCATATGTAAATCGTTAAGGATAAGATATGATGATATCATCAGGGCGGTAATGATCCCATCCGTAAAACCAAGGGAAACTGGAAAAATATAGGAAAATTTCAACTATTTTCCCTAATCACTGAATTAATCAGCCTCTTTCCTGCTGCAACCTCATCTATTGAGTGCACAGCACAGCCTATTTCTTCAATAGTGCTAATAAGCAATTCTGATTCTATGCCATCTCCTTCAACTGTGACTATGATGCCCATGGTCTCCATGTCCATTTCATTCACTGAAAGGTTGACGGCATCTACACCTTTAACCTTACCAATAGCGTTTGCGACCTCAACGAGCGTCGGCTTGTTCAGTCCCTTGGCAACGTCCAAAACTATTCTTCGTATATTCATGTATCAATCACATCATGTCGTAATGCTTCGAAATGTTGATGCAATAGCATCATGCAAGAGGCATATAAATAATTTGCAAGCTGTATTTATCTTGTTTCTTGTTTGGCACCTTGATTCAACTTGTTCTAGATCAGTTTTATACCACCATAATTATTTACGTGTCAGATGGCACAGATAAAACTGAAAAAGGATCTGGAGGGGCTGTACAAGGCAAAATATGCAATATTATTTTCTCTTATAGTTACAGTTTTGCTATCAAACAAGATCATCCGAATATACAACGGTGTTGACTATGCGGATAATTTTTCGACTTTCTTTTCAAATGGTTCGCTCATCGTTATGTACAGTACGCTGATTGGACTTCTTCTTGCAGCCTATGCTATCATAATAACACTCATACCATATTTTTCGGCCGACAGTCTGCAGCAGCCAATATTTTCCCAGGTAAACCGACTTTTCATGTTCACTATCCTCGATGGAATATTTCTCATGGTTGTCTACTTCTCAAACGGTATTCTTCCTATAGATGTGATACCTGATTTCATATATATAGAGGTTTTCTTATTCATTGCATTACTGATAGGCCTGTTTTTCTGCGTTCTAACCCTTTCAGACTTATTCAAGATCATAAGAAAACGCGGCACAAGATGATAAACACCCTCCCTATATATTCGAGATCGAAATACCGGGATCACAATAAGTGGAACAGCTTGAAGTCCTTCTCTAGAAGGCGCCTATCTGGAATTAGATCCTTGAGTTCTCGTGCTAGATTGAACCTGTCAAACTTGAAACGCTTCATCTCCACATTCTGACTCTTTGTATCCAGCAGTATGTAAGATGGGTTGTGTGAGAAATCGCGTGGTTGTCCAGCAGATCCTGGGTTCATTACCGCCATGCCATCGTATTGTGTCAGGAACTGGTAATGTGTATGCCCTACTACTATGTAGTCATACACGGGCAGCCTGCCCTCTGCGTTCTTGAATTTTTCCTGAGAAATCTCCCATGGATACAGATATCCAAAAAGAGGGTCGTTAGGTTTACCATGAAAGCATGCCAATCTCATTCCATCTATATCCGAGATAAGGCTTCGTTTGAGGCTGCCAAGGTACTGCAACTCCTCCTTTGACAGGAGTTTCCTGGTTATGTTTTCCCTTGTAAAAGCGGAAACTTCTTTGTTTTCCGGGGAGCACATGTCGTCAGATCCATGCGATGCCGCATAGTCATGATTGCCCTGAATTACCTCATCAAATTTATCCCGGACAAGCTGAATTGCCTCAGATGGTTTGGGTCCATAATCCACAATGTCCCCGAGATAAATTCCAAAGTCATATGAAACGACTTTGAACATCTCTTTTGCCGCCTCTACATTTGCATGTATATCGCTAGCAATAAGCACCCGGGTCATATATTATTAGATCAGAATGGTGCATATTAATTTTCTTGACATTGATCAATTTTTTTTAACTATGTCAGGTTACGATGCAGGATGGATAGAAATCAGTACTTGAAAATACGGAGCGACAGAATGAACGCCTCCATAGATTTGCATGGCGGAGGAATACAGGGACTGGAGGCAGACAATGTTAGTCTAATTAAGCCTTCAAATGACGGCCACAAGACACATGGCGGGATGGCAATTCTTGCCCCATATGCTAATCGGGTTAGAAATGGAACTTATTCTTTCATGGGCAGCACACACAAGTTGCCTCTGAACAAGGAGGGGAATGCCATTCATGGTTTTGCCAAGGACAGCATGTTTTCTCTTATAAAAGAGGATGGTTCCTCTTGCAGGATAAGATCTGTCTTGACTGGAAAGGGATATCCCTGGAAAATCAGGCTGGATATTTCTTATCTTATTGGAGATACTGACTTTAAATGCACCGCCAAGGCTCATAATCTGTCTGATACTCCTGCGCCGTTTCAGATGGGGTTTCACCCATACTTTACGTACAGCAGCTACTGGTCGCTGATAAGCAATCAACCTGGAGCATATCTTGAGTACAAGGAGAAGTATTTTCCGGATGGCTCAGCGAAGGTGATTGATCCTTTTTTACTCGAATCCTCTGATGGAAAAAACCTTGACAATTCATTCTTGCATTCTGGGAAGGTCATCTTTACAACGAGGGGAAGAAAGCTCATCATAGATCGGGAGAACCTTAATTATTTGGTTCTTTACAATGGTGTTTACAGCGAGGGCAAGTCAATTGCAATTGAACCTATGACCGCACCACCAGATGCATTTAATAATGAGCTTGGCCTGTTAACATTGAATCCCGGCTCAACTATCAGGGTATCTTTCAAGATCAAGGTCATAATGACTGAAGATGTCTAGCCCAGTCAGTTAAACTTTACAGAAGATACTTGAAAGACATTAATGGATCACATAAAGAGGAATGTTTCCCTGTCAAACCTATCGAGCTTGTTTACCAAGCTGTCTATGTTCCTTATAATTCTATCTATATCTTTTCTGCCCAAGTCAACGCCTTCTGATCTAAGTTTCATCAATATAGATCCCGCGACCGCGTGGTACCCATAAATTGGATCTATGAAGTCAACGTTGTCTATACGCTGCCTGACTGCGTCCTTCAAGTTGTTCCAATAAATCGCACCGGCTCTGAAGACACCGCCATAACCACTAATCTCCAGTCTTTCAATTACATTGAGGTGTTTATGTAAACCTATAGCGCACTGAGCTGCTTCTCGAGCCGCGTTTACCATTATTTCCCTGCATGTTTCGCTTCCTTTGTCAGAAAGCCTCGAAACAGTGGCTGCAATTGACGCTATGAACCTTATGTCAATCTTTTCCAGGTATACCTTGTTAACGATATCTCTTTCCTGAGTTATGTCAAAGATTTTCATCATCTCATCGTGAAGCAATTCGTCATATGGAATCCTGTGATCCGAAATTTTAGCAAACGCAGATATGGCATTTTTACCGATATAGAAAGCACCACCCTCGTCACCAATCAACCAGCCCCAACCGCTTGCCCTCTCAAATTTTCCCTTATATTTACAGTACGAGATCATTCCAGTTCCGGGTGCAATTATTAGTCCATCCTGGTCCAGGAAGCGAGAATAGTAACCAGCCTCACCATCGTTGAAAAGCTGGAATTTTTGTGATACTTTTGTTCTTTCAACGATTGATTTTATTATTTCTGTTGACCTGTTCGAGTCCTTGACCCCTGCTATCGCAAAGGTTGAAGAGTTAAGTTCGGATCCACTTGTACCAGAGGAATCCAGCGCTTTCTTCACTGAATCATTGATGTTCGAAATCGCCTGATCCTCTCCAATATTTCTATAATTTGAAGGACCAGCCACTCCTATCCCAAGTATCTCCGCATTTTCATTATATACGGCCGTGAACGTCTTCGTAGCACCGCCATCCAGTGCAAGGTATTTCTTCATTGGTTGTGTGATAGGAATCCAGTAAATATTTTATTGCTTCATGTCCCCACACAACATTATTCAAAAAATGTTTTTCAGCAAGGATAATATACAGATAGGAAAAAAGTATATTGATTCAATTCTCATTTCGTATCGTGAGAAAGGATCTACGAAAGAATGATCTTGCAAATGAAGCTATTGACGTTCTTTTCATGCTGGCTGGAGAGGCCAGAAGTATCAATGATACTCGCTCAAAGAGATATGTTACTATTGCAGAAAAAATTGCTGCCAGAATGGATATTACCTTGGATAGAAGGATAAAGAGAAGTTACTGCAAGAAGTGCAAGACCCTCTATGGAGCCGATACACAGATCAGACTTTCAAATAAAATACTTGTAATAAAATGCGCAAATTGCGGTTCGCTCAAAAGAATTCCGTATTAAATTTTCAAGTTCACTCGTCAACAGTTTCAATATGGAATAGAATGTTAAATCCTTCCAGAGTTGCCTGAATTTTATCCGCAAACCAGATTGAATCTTCAGCAGAGGCGTTATTCCCCCATTCATAAACCATGTCATGTTCCCCGATCACGGGTTTGAAACCCAGAGATCTTAGCCTGTTTATGATTTCACTGGGTTTTGCGCCCTCGCTCGAAAAGGTAACATCAAGATATGTTCTCATCGTATGAGTACTGAATTCAGGTGCACTATATATCATTTATTCAGCCTGCTTATAGTAATCATTGGCAGTAACAAGAAGAGTACGCTTTACAATAATGCCAATAAAATAGAGCATGGTGAGGCATGACTGTTTCGAGGTCACTCCCTGATCTCTAAGGTATTAAAAAACTCATCAAGGCGTGATATTTGTTGTTAAATGCCCATTATAGTCTCTAGATCCTATCTACTCCCTTGAATAACACTACATCTTTCTGTGAACATAGTATTTGACTGGGTCTGGTAACAGGAAGTTACTTATACTATGTAGTACGATTACTACTACATTGACATACATCAGGAGACTTGTTAGGGTGGACAATGTTTATCTCTATGAGGTGACAAGTTACAGGGACAAGGAGATCATAAAGGACAATATAGCAACCGTGCGTAAACCCAAGAACAGGATTGATCTGCGCCCCTTAATCCTGGACACTCAATATGACTACTGTAGATTCAAATTCAATAGGAAAACAGTGGATTTGATTCAAGCAATGGTATCGTTCCTGAATAATACATTTAACGTTATATTGGATAGCTACAGAACTGTTGGGTCTGTCGTTGAATCTATCTTAAAAGATGCAATTTACACAAATGTAAATGCCGCACAGCGTCAGAAAGGCCAGTATAACTATAGGATGATAATTATAATATCTCATTAATACTGTCCAAAGTTAAAGGGAGCACATCAATACGGCCATTACTATCATTCCAACGGCGGGAACAAGGAGATCAACTTCGTGCTTGCAGTCACAAGGGATCATGGAATACCCGTTCATCACCGAATCCTGCCTGGAAGCATTGTCTCCGTATCGACAGTAAAGAACTTTGCCATGGAATTGAAGGATTTCGGCATAGCATCAATAATGATCGTAATGGATCGAGGATTCTATTCTAAGAAGAACATTCTTGACCTGAGAAAATACAGCCTGATAGGCGCCATACCTGCAACGTTGAGCCTTTACAGGGATCTTCTTTCCAGATCCAGGGGAGTAGAGAATTCCAGGAATTACATTCCTTCGGGTAACGATACAATATTCCACATGGATCACAGCGTAGAAGGAACAAGGTATATTGTATTCTTTTCCCCGAAAATGAGAGCGGAGAAGATTCAGGCCTTCTATTCCAGGATATCGGACATGGAGAAAGATCTTCATGAAATGCAGGATCAAGAATTCAACAGCGAGCAGGACATGATCCGATCTGTTACGAAGGCAGCAGGGAAGATGCTGAAATACATCGAGATCAGATCATCTGGAAAGACATTCACGTACAGGCTGAAGCATAATGCAGTTCAGACCAGAAAGAACAGGATGGGTTTCTTTGTGCTTTTCACAAACACAAAAATGAGTGCAGAGGATATTTTGAGAATCTACAGGCAGAAGGATGTGGTTGAGAAGGCATTCATGCATTCAAAGCCATCCATGGAACCATTGTATGCGAGATCGGAGAGAGGAATATTAGAGAGAACTGTAACGAAACATGGCACATCTGTCAAGGCTGCTGTGCCTAAAAGATACTTGTGGAAGAGAGTTTACGTAATAATTACAAAGTAGGAAGTAGAGGCAGTACGAGAATAGAGTCCTCCCACTCAGGTAAATGAAAAGGTTTAAGATATTCGCTAAATTGGCTATCCGATGCCAGTCTATCAAGTCAATGAACATGAGATATTACAGGAAGAAGCCGCAATTGAGCATGCAGAATCAGAAACGTACGATGGTCGATTGTTCCTTTCTGATAAGCGCTTAATATTTGAAAAGAAGGGAAAAAGAGGTCTAGTACATGCTACGCCTCCTCAAGCCCTCATCGATATATATCTTTACGAGATAATCAATGTTTCGAGTGCAGTTCCTAAAATCAAGGTATTTACGAAAAAGGTGTTGACCGTTGAATTTAAACATGAAGGTGAAACAGGAAAAGCAAGATTCAGGTTGACTGACCCATCAAAGTGGGAGAACGAGATAAGAAAATGGATCTCAGATGCAAAGAAGCAGGAAGAGGAACGCCAGCACCGGGAGCAGGAAGAGTTGTACCGCAAAAACGTCGAAATGGCAAGAGCCAAGGCTGGAACTACCAATGTAGGCGTTGCTTATTATGGAAATCCTAAGAGCGGTTCTAAACCCCCTTCAAACCAGAAGCATGATGATATCATCGAAGGGGATTCATCCTCCACATCTATACAGGTCCAGCGTGCTAACCCACCGTCGAATGTGTCAACAAAAACTTGTCCTTCTTGTGGAGAGCCCCTTAAACCTAACATGAAGTTCTGCCCGAATTGTGGAGAGCCGGTAAAATAAATTAGTTTTTGCCTGAATCTTCGACTTTGGTTTCGTCCTTCTGCTCATTTTCGCCGGCCCTTTGATCTGAAGTACTAGCAACAGTCTCTTCCTCCTTGACAGGCTGGGAAGCCGGAGAGTTTATAGGGGATTTATCAGAATGACCCTTTCCTTTTTTGAAATGAAAGAATATTCCAAGTACAATCAGCACTACCGCAACGACAGGAATCTCGAAATAATGACCAAAGAATGCACGAAATGCGTTTCCAAATTCGTACGCAGCCGCTACAATTCCAGCTGCAATAGCCACAATCAGGAATAGTACAAAAATTGCAAGTCCTGCTAGGATAAGTATAGGAAGGTGCAGTATCCTGTTTGCAAGGGTCGGCTTTTCATCTTTCATATCCTCGTATCCTTTTACTATATATAGCGTTGCTTCGATCATTTGGGTGCATTCTGTAAAATTAAGAACAATTTGTTAAGTAGTCGTATCCTATTCACTCAATGTGCCAAAGCCACGAACTGAAGCACCGGGTTCACCTGGTATTGACCCTAGGTGGGCTAGAGGAGATAAGGATGGTGTTGGCACTGCATATACTCCTGCATCTAAGATTTGGTTTACCCTGTGGAATGGAATTATCACAGAATTATACTACCCTTATGTGGACAAACCACAGATAAGGGAACTTCTGATCACATATTCAGACGGGACGTCATTCTGCCATGACGAGATTCATGGAATGAAGATGAAGATAGACAGGCTTGGTAACATCAGTATGGGTTACAGGATAACCTGTACTGAAAATGATGAGAGGTTCACCCTGGTAAAAGAGATCATAACTGATCATTATTCACCGACCCTGCTTTTAAAGCTTAAAATTATTAAAGGAAAGAACTGGAACGACAATATCGCCTTTTATCTCACATTATATCCACACATGGACGGAGGAGGCAACGGCAACCATGCCTATGTTCTTCGACGTAATGGATATAATGTTCTTTTCGCTGAGAAAAACTCAACATATCTTGCAATGCGAGGTAATATTCCCTTTCCTCTAACAACCGTTGGCTTTGTTGGAGACAACGACGGGCATGCTGATCTTCTTTCCAACATGCGCATTACAAAAGAATACGATAACGCCTCCAGTGGAAACGTTTCCATGACAGCCAGGCTGGAGTTTGACTCCAACATGGAAATTGTGTTAGGGATATCCTTCGGAAACAGCGAGGTAAGTGCCCTTTCCAGTTTAAACCAGGCCCTTTCTGTACCGTTCGAGAAACAGGAGGCAAAATTCATTTCTGCCTGGGAGAAAAAAATAGCCAACCTTCTCGATCTATCTTCCTATTCCGGGGACAATGGCCTCCTTTACAGGTCATCATATTGCACGATAATGACACATGAGGACAAGACAAATTATGGGGCAATTACGGCTTCACTATCAGTCCCATGGGGTGAAGTATCGGACGACAGCAACAGAGGCGGTTATCATATCGTCTGGAGCAGGGATCTCTTCAACGCCGCGACAGGACTTCTTGCAGCTGGGGACTTGGAAACACCCCTTAAATCGCTAATCTATCTTGAAGCGAACCAGCTCGAGAATGGCAGTTTTCAACAAAACTTTTGGATAAATGGTGAACCCTACTGGGTTGGAGTCCAGCTTGACCAGACCGCATATCCAATAATGCTTGCATACCGCCTATCAAAAATGAATGCAGTAAGGCGATTTGACCCCACGCCAATGGTCTATAAGGCTGCTGCATTTCTCATAGCAACTGGTCCAGTAACTCAGCAGGAAAGGTGGGAAGAGAACTCCGGGTTTTCTACATCGACCATAGCAGCAAATATCACCGGTATCATATGCGCTTCTTATTTTGCTAGGCTTGATAATAAACCCGGACTTGCAGATTTCTTTGCTTCATTTGCAGATTTCCTTGAACGTAACCTCGAAAAGTGGACTGTCACCCACAATGGAACCATCTTGAATGACGTGACGACACATTACATAAGAATAAACCCAGCGGATTTTGAATCTGAATGCCCAATCGAAGATATCGATGGAAAGATGGTTTCCCTGAAGAATTTTCCACCTGGTTCTGTGAACGTTTTTCCGGCAAATACTATTGTAAGCACGGGTTTCCTTCACCTGGTTCGCTATGGAATAAGGAGGCCCGATGACCCGATAATTCTTAACTCACTTAAGGTCGTGGATAGCGTCCTGAAAACAGACACTCCTTTCGGACCGGTCTGGCATAGATATAACCATGATGCATATGGTCAGACTGCAGAAGGCTTGGGCTATGCTGGTACTGGCATTGGCAGGGGTTGGCCAATCCTCACCGGAGAAAGGGGGCACTATGAACTTGCTGCGGGTCATGATCCTTCTCCTTTCGTTAAGGCACTTGAAAGCTTTGGCTCCGATACGATGATGATCCCGGAGCAGGTTTGGGATGCCACAGACATTCCTGAAAAACATCTTCACCTTGGTAAAAAAACAGGTTCCGCAACCCCATTGGTCTGGGCCCATGCAGAATATATTAAGCTTCTTCGATCAATTAGAGATGGTATGCCATTTGATCAGGTCGAAGAGGTCAGGAAGCGCTACCTGGAAGACCGATCCCTATTGCTTAACTATGAAGTATGGAAAAAGAACAGGCAACTTAAGGAAGTCTCGCCTTTCATCCCCATTCGCTTTATCTTTGAACGCCCATTCCGGCTGCTCATAAATAAAGACGGTGGAATTGAACCAACTGCAGATAGTATGAATACAAACATCGGCCTTTATTATCTGGACTTTGATCCATCACCTTACAAAGAAAGTTCGTTTTCCTTCAAGATATTCTGGATTGATACCGGCCGGGTAGAAGATACAGTGTTTACAATATCCGTCAGAATAAGAGAAGAAACCTTGATTTCTAAAGCGCTCTGACGGCTTTCCTTTCGTTTATCCAGGTGCTACTTACTTAAAGAAGGAATATTTCATTGAAATCTCTCTCCAATGACTTGGATCGATGTTAAATTCCTTGCATATTTCTGGTACTTCCACTCCGTCCTTGAGCATCTTCCTAATCTTTCTTACAGTAAAAAATGACAACTCCTGTTCTGCCATTTTCGCACCCCACATTATAGTTTTAACTTGACTTCCGCATGACAGGTTCTATCACGGTTTGTTATTAAGGTCCTTGTTTACTTCGTTTCCGAGTATTTTATCTGTTTTATGTATGTGCATATTGGATGCACATACTCTTAAATACTCTGCCGTGATTCTATTCTGTGTTCCTCAGATTTACAAAGGTCAGGAGAGGATCTGCTGTACTTGAATATGCATCGATCGCCGAAAGGACCATAGTGGATAATAAA
>JAMCPG010000044.1 GCA_023379845.1 Thermoplasmatota archaeon | reverse complement strand
ACACAAAGGTACCGATATACATGATCGACATTCCGCATTCGAAACCCTGGCATCCAGAACAAACAATGACCAGCAGTACTGCTGGTCACACATCATATGCGATGCAAAGGAACTGGAGGATTTCTATGGCGATGAGGGTACAAGGATAAAGAGATCCCTTCAGGCAGTATTCGATGAGGCGAAGGCTTTCAGAGGCCATGGTACCATGCAAAATGTGAAGAACCTCCATGATGTGCTCCCTTTAACTTTGGACGGTATTAATGAGATATTATAATTATCATCCTATAGTTATATTGGCCTTTCTGACGCTGTGCGGCATTTACATTTATGTAAATTGCATCTTTTAAGATAGATTCAACGACAGACCCAACAGTTCTGTAGCTATCCAATATAACGTTAAATGTATTATTCAGGAATGATACCATTGCTTGAATCAAATCCACTGTTTTCCTATTGAATTTGAATCTACAGTAGTCATATTGAGTGTCCAGGATTAAGGGGCGCAGATCACTCCATCACAGGCTCGTATTCTTACTGGATTCCGATTAAGAGCATAAGAGATCCAGGAGGTTTGTGGACAACCTTCTGAAGCGCAAGAAGGAATGGCTTTTTGGCTTTGTTATGGATCCATGCATTGAAAAGACGAACAACAGGGCAGAGAGGGCTCTCAGACCTTCCGTGATATACAGGAAGGTCTCAGGTGGATCCAGATCTGAGAGAGGTGCTGAGATATATACGAGGATATATTCCGTATATTATACATCAAAGCTGAGAGGTAAGAATTTCATTACAGATACACCATACATTATGAGGGGAGGGGCTAGACCCGGCTGATGGGATCGAGCACATCAGACTGACCAGTTACAAGCATGCGACAAATGTTTTTGCCGTCATATATAATGCTCTTTAATGAAAGAGAAGAAGATTTTCGATTTTGCGAGGGAGACCAGCACCGTACTGATATTCAATGGACCCGGAAAATGCGATTGACAAGAATTTTTCTCACTTATCGCAATTATGAATTATGTCCTTGAAATTTCTGCCCATACAGCATAGCAACTTCTTTTACCAAAAAATGAAAATGGATGGTTTATTTCATCGTATTATATTTAAAACGATTCTCTCGAAGACATCATCATTGGATAGTTGTTTTCAATGTTCAGAACCATCTGGAAAACTGTCTCCTCAAGTGCATGTATAGCAGTATGCACATAAAACATTTTTACTGAGGAGAAAAGGTTGGGATCTACTGCCCCCGCTCTCCACATTGCAACCATGTCAATGTTTAGCTTCTCAAGGTAATTCAGGCGTAGAGACATTGCTTTGTTGTTTATGTAGTAAAACTCAACCCCAAGGGTCTTGTTCTGAGGATATATGATCTCGTAGTAAGGCTCTCCATAGAATGAGCTAAAATGGTTCGATATCTTGGCATGATCCTTTCTTGCGTTATGGAGAATGGACTTCAGGGCACCATACATGCCTTTAAAGGAGTGATTTACATAGGGCGGAACAAGGTTGTTAGGGAATGGACAATTAGATGTGACATTCACATAGAATGAATAAGAGTAGTCAGGCAGTGCAATCATTAGCTTATTAAGGGGGACATTAGCAACTGAATAGTTTACTGCATTATAAAAGTCGCCGATTGAAAAGTAATCCATCACAACTATAAGGGAAACAGAGGTTTTAGCCAAAGCGGAATAATTGTAGGCGGCTCCATGAACGCTTGGGCTGAAAAGTCCAGTGACACCAGGTACATCAATGGTTAATTCTTTACCGACAGCCAACAACGCGTTTGAAAAGTTTTCAACAAACTCTGTTACTGCATGCGAATCACTGTAGTATGGTACTTCAAAATCAATATTGTACCCTGTAAAATCATTAGTCAAAGCGGCCTTTACTGCGCTTGATATAAATGCAGATTGAACTGAACTATTCGTGAACAGAATATGCATCTCACCTGGTAAGTGAGATGCGATCATTGGGAATGTACTTAGATGGTATCTATGCGCTAACTGTAGAGGGAGATTAAGCCCCAAACTTTGAAAAGTTTCATTTGATGCAAGATAATAATCTTCAAACGATAGATCGGTTATCAAACCATGATATTTCTCTATCATTTTAGTATAATTTACCTGACTGCCACAGAACTGGCATATCCAGATCATTGACTGATACTTGTCCTGGGAAGTGAGCGTTTTTGTCGGTGCTACTATGCTGTATGAGGAGACTGCGGTCGCTTGGCTCGAGTTTTCTGACAATGTAAAAACAGACATACTAAAAGATGTAAACAAAAACATCGAAGCTATTAGTAAGACTCCTGCACAAATTACAAATTTCCTTTTGTTCGTAATTTTCATAAGCAATCAATGACTTATCATTAAAAATCCTTTTTAATTAAAAGCACTTATATAAAAAGCAAACAGCATATCACAGAGCAACTGAAGCGTTGAATGCTCATTTATACTGCAATGGTAACTTCGGCATAAAATCTTTCCCTTTCTAACCTTAACTCGGAACACTTTTAGGGAACTGATATGGTTCCATGCCCAGCAGTTCCGCAAGTTCACGGACCTTCTTTGGCATCTCTGCCAGAATTGATCTGTTTCCAACATCTGTCAGATAGATCTTTGACAGCTGAAGGATCGCATCCTTCACACTGATACGATCATTGATACCTTTTTTCTTCAGGAGACTCAGGATGCGGTAATATGCAATGAGAGAAATGAATGAAACAAAAAGATATCCCCGCAGGGAATCGTCATCCCTCAGGTAGGGGTATCTGTTGTTACGGATCCGATCAGAGGATTGGCAACAAGGATTATGCCTATGAAGTCTCATCTTATTATGACAGGATGAACAAGGGACCTGCACAGAAGAGCAGGCATCTTGACCAGGTTGATCATGTCACAAAGAATATCATTCATCCTAGCAGTGAGCCATCTAAGGAGAAACTGATACTTGACTTCGGCTATTACACGAATATGAAGCTGGTATTCCTGCCTCCTATTCTACTGATTTGAATCCAATAGAATTGATCCGGAAGGGCGCAGGGAGAGTCTTATCCGTGGAGGCAATAGATCTGAAGAGAAACTAAAAGATACAATAAAAAAGTTTCCCGAAGTTATCAGAAGGCTGACATTTTCAAAAAAGATGGGGGGGAAATTCCTAAACAAAAATATAATATTGTAGGTAATTAACTATAATTCTGGACGCTAAGATAATTCTCCAAATTGTCCAAAGATGAGTGAACAATTCACAGAGTCTTCAAAACACTCTAGACAAAAGTAGAGGAAACATATTTATTTTTTAAATTTAGATAATGCACATCTGAGATTTCCATTACATAAAGCTAAAATATTTTTTGCATTTTCCAGTGACATTGGGTTTAAAACCATGATTATTGCCGCCTTTATGTTCCAATCTGCTTCAATCAAAGCTGAGAGAGCGGAGTCGCGGTTAACATCGGTTATTTTTCGAACTATATTTACCATTCTTTCCTTGAGCTTTTCATTAACCGGACGAATATCTATCATTAGGTTATCATACACCTTTCCAAGCTTCACAAAAACGGCAGTTGAGATCATGTTTAAAACAAGTTTTTCCGAGGTTCCAGCTTTCATTCTTGAAGATCCAGCAATAACTTCTGGCCCAACAAGCAATGTTACTAAGTGATCACAATACTTTCGAACAGCTGGGTTTGATACGTTAACTATTGCTGCAGTTACGGCCTTGAGTTCGCCAGCTCTCTTAAGAGCACCCATGACGTACGGTGCCCTTCCAGACGCAACTATTCCTATCACGATATCGTCTCTTCCAACTGCAATTCTGTCCATCTCGGCTTCACCTGATGAAAAGCTATCTTCCGCTCCCTCAGTTGGATGACTAATAGAATTATAGCCCCCAGCTATTACTGCGATTACAGTTTCTGGAGACGCGCCGAAAGTAGGCACGCACTCGGCTGCGTCAAGAACACCAAGTCTCCCAGCGGTTCCAGCGCCAACATATATCATTCTTCCTCCCTTACTTATCTGTTTTGTTGCTTCCTCGACTATTCCAATAATTTCCGGAATGGATTTTTCCACTACCTCAGGAACTATTTTGTCCTCTTTATTTATAATATGTAGTAATTTTACGGTGTCCAAAGTGTCAAGCCTAGAAAAGCTATTAGATATTTCCTCTGTCTCGAGATGGCTGTAACAATCTTCATTTTCCCTAATTATATATCACCCGTAAAGAAAGCAAGAAACTCTATGATCGGAACTAATATCGACTTCGTTTGGTGCATTGGTTCTGCACCTTTCCATAACAAAGGGGCACCTATTCGCGAATCTGCATCCCGCACTGCTGGTGGAAATCTGGTCCTCAATCCCGGCTTCCTCTTTAAAAGATAGGTAATCCCTTGCTTTTTCGGGATTAATTGGTGGGACTGAATCGATTAGCAATCTGGTGTATGGATGACTTGGATTATTAATTACAGCACTTGTATTTCCCTGTTCGACTATTGCTCCCTTATAAAATATCAAAATCCTGTCTCCCATGAACTTGGCAGTGGCAATGTCGTGAGTGATAAACATGAACGATACGTCATTGGTATCCTTCAGTTTTTTCATCTTATTTAATATCTCTGCTCTGAGAGAAGCATCAAGCATTGAAACAGGCTCATCCGCAACAACTAACTTCGGATCCATTATCATGGCCCTTGCAATTGACACGCGTTGTCTCTGACCCCCACTTAACTCACCTGGTCTTTTCTGCAGAAATTGCTCTGCTGGATTTAAGCCAACCTTTTCAAGATTCTTGATAACAATCTCTCGCTTGGTCTTCCTTGACATGTTCTTCATGAAGATATTGAGTGGCTGAACAACGCTTGTTTCAATAGAATAAAGTGGATTCAGTGAGTCGTAAGGGTCTTGGAGGATCATCTGGACATTCCTCCTAAAGTTCAGCATATCGTTTGTTTTCAGAGTAAAAATGTCTTGCCCCTTGAAGAGAATTTTCCCAGAGTTAGGTTCGAGGAGTCTGACAATAAGTCTTCCAAGCGTTGTTTTTCCAGATCCGCTCTCACCCACAACCGATATTATTTCTTTTGGCTTGATTGAGAATGAGACCTTGGCAACAGCCTCAACGACTTGTGTGTATTGGTTTTTTCTAAAAATTCCTCTAGAAGCTCTAAATGATTTCACGAGGTCTCTCACTTCAATTATTGATTCCATTTTTTATAACCTCCGCGTTGTGACAGGACACAAAATGCCCAGGCGCAATTTGTCTTAGATCAGGTGTCTGAGATATACATATTTGACTTGCATACTTGCACCTAGCTGTAAAGGGGCAACCAACTACCTCCTTTGACATGTCCGGGGGAGAACCGGGCAACTCAAAAAGTTCATCCTTTACATCTTCCAGTTTCGGAATTGTAGCCATCAAACCTATTGAATAAGGATGTAGGGGGCTCTTAAAAAGTTCGTTTGCCGGTGCAAGTTCTACAAGAGAGCCAGCGTACATCACACCAACTCTCTGGGCAAGAGAAGCAAGTAAGGAGATATCATGTGTTATAAATATAACAGAAAGCTTGAGCTTGCTCTTGCTTTCCACTAGCAATTTCAGTATTTTTCTCTGCACTACAACATCAAGCGCAGTTGTTGGCTCATCGGCAATTACAAGTTCCGGATTGCAGATTAGTGACATTGCAATAGCGACTCGTTGCTTCATCCCTCCACTCAGCTCGTGAGGGAAGGAATATCTAACAGATTCGGGAAGCTCTGCAAGCCTTAGATAGTTGTCTATGCGTTCATCTATAATGCCCTTTTTGTATCCATGCCAGAACAGGGCGTCTGCAAGTTGATCCTCTATGCGTGCAACCGGGTTAAGAGAATTCATGGAACTCTGAAATATCATGGAAATGTGGTTCCACCTAAGCCTCCTCAAATTGGTTTCCGACAACTTTAAGATATCCGAATCTAAAATCTGTCCGTTTGAATTTACCCGTTTAAATACCATTTTATCTGCTGTTATTCTAGCTGATTCGGGTAGAATCCTTAACAAGGACATACCAAATGTTGATTTTCCGCTACCACTTTCACCGACCAAGCCAAGGACTTCTCCTTCTTCTATTTTAATGGATAGATTCCTTACTGCATGAATCCTCCTGGAATTCATTATGTAATAAACGTTCAAGTTCTCAATTTCAAGCACACTCATCTCATTTTACCTCCCTTGATTTAGAAGTATCATATCTGATATTCCATTGGCAAGCATGTTCAGACCAAGACCAAGAATTCCAATTGCCAATCCAGGTGGTATTATCCACCACCATGCATTTTGTATTGCTGCGTCCTCTATCTGGGCCCAGTAGAGCATTGTTCCCCAGTTTATTGAATTTATGTTGCCAAGGCCAAAAAAGGCAAGACCAGCTTGGGCTACGATAGCTCCGATTACTAGATATATGATGTTGATGAAGATGATTGGCAGCATGTTTGGCAGAATGTCCTTGAACATAATCTTTAAACGGCTCTCACCTGCTAGCTTTGATGCAGTAACGAATCCCCTTTCCTTCAGCGAGAGTACTTGAGACCTGACTACCCTCGACATGAAAGGCCATGACAGAACTGAAAGTATTAGTATTGTAGAGTTGGTTGTAGGAGGTAGATATGCCGATAAAATTACGAGAAGTGGGAAGGCCGGAATGACAAGCAGCATATCTACAAATCTCATGAGTACCTCATCCGTGTACTTCCCAAAATATCCTGCAGTAAGGCCAACAGATACACCGATGAGTGCTGAGAAAAATGCAACAGAAACTCCGACCCACAATGATGTGGCAGTACCTATAATAAACCACGAAAGAACGTCTTGTCCTAGGTAATTCGTGCCGAATAAGTGAGACTCAGATGGTGGACTCCACAATGGGCCAGACTGTATAAGCGGATTGTATGGCGCTATGAATCTACCTAATATGGCAAGAATCAAAAAAAAGGCAAGTACTGCAACGCCAAATGTGGTTCTCTTACTCTTGAAGAGTGCCACTGTTACTCGTTTCGCTCTACTTGCAATGATTGCATTGTTTTCTTGCAATGCAATATCTACCCTTCCATTATTCAACGTAGATTCACCCTCGGATCAAGATAGGTGTACAAGATATCTACCAAAAAATTAGCTGCTATAACCATCAGGCTTATGATCAGGAAGATGCCCTGCATCAATGGGTAATCTTCATTCTGTATGGCGATGAACAGAGTATAACCTACTCCAGGGTAAGCAAATAGATATTCTATCATTAGTGCTCCAGCTACAACATAGCCAAGCGATAATCCAACGTGTGTCGTAACTGGTAGGACAGCGTTCCTAGCAGCATATCTCATTTTTACTACCGAGTCTGGTAGCCCCTTTGCTATAGCTGTCTTCATGAAGTCTTCATGCATAACAGTAACCATAGTATTTCTCATCTGCAAGGCGTAAATAGGCAAAAGTGCCACCGCCAATGTAGTGATGGGAAGAAATGCATGATAAAGAATATCTCCCATGTATGAAAAAATATTATGATATGTCACACCAGGTGTGACAGCGTGAGCGACAGGAAATATTGTTATGTCTACAGCAAACAATATCAGAAAAATCATTCCTATCCAGAAATATGGAATTGACGATATCATCATGCCAACTGACGAAAAGAAAGAGTCACGTATTGTCCCTTTTTTCCAAGCGAGGTAAATACCTACAAGAATTCCAGATCCTGCAGCAATCAGCGTTCCAGATCCTGCAAGAAGTAAGGTCCATGGTAATCTCTCCATTATGACCGAATAAACTGTCTGTGGGTAATAGTAGAAGGAAATACCAAGATTACCATGAATTAGCTGGGTGAGGTACAAAGAATACTGATAAAATAGATTCGGGTTATTAAGACCAAATTCTTGTGTTAGTCTAGCTATAACAACAGGATTACCTATCTGCCCTCCACCTCCAGCAAATAGGTTGGTCATGACAGGGTTTCCAGGAATAATACGGGGCAAGATGAAATTAATTGTTATTGCACCGTACGCAATAATTAGAACATTAATAAGTCTCCGAATCAAATATCTCCTTGTTATCATATGTATCACCAAGTAATGAAAGAGGTTAAAAACAAGTTTTTAAAAAAAATGCTTGCTTTTATAAGGGTTAATCCGGTACTACACTAGTCCTCTTTCCTAGAATTCTTCAGCCTCTTGCCTCTAAGGACTACAGCCGCTGCCACCCCTCCAATAACTATAGCCGCTGAAATGCCACCTAGGACATACAGCAATGTATTGGAAGAAGTTTGGTTCAGATGTTCTAAGACCTGTATGTTCTCAACACTGATCATCCAAGCGATGTTATAACTCGGTGTGTTATCAACAATCGTATAGTTATTGTAAGTAAAAAACGTTGGAGGATCATCTATCATTAGAAGTGGTAGCTGATTTGCTATCACAGCCTGCACTTGGTTAAGGTATTGTTGCTCTTGTGAGGCATTAGGTGTCGAGGCAGCTTCCGCAAGAAGCATGTTTACCGTAGAGCTGTTGTACCTTTCCACGTTCCATCCGTGCGTCCATGCAGTCTGACCCATTGGTGCACTTGAGTTTGCATTAAACAATGTGTCTAGAACAGACCATGCCGTTGGGGCGTATCCAGTGTAGCCGAAGTATGTTATTTGAAAATCACCATCTCCTACGTTGTTATTCCATGTTGCGAACGTGTCGGAAACATAAGTAGTCTTGATTCCAAATGAAGTCAGGTTTTGGGCTACGATCTGTCCAGCTGTCACCCAGTCTGCGAGTGGGGGCTCAATCAGTGTGACTTGTAACTGTGTACCGTTTGGATAGTACCATTCACCATTTGTCTTTATAAAGCCTCCTGAGATCATCATATTAGTGGCAGCCGTAAGATTATGATGGTAATAAGGTAGGCCGGATGGTATTTGATTCTTAAATAAGTATGGAAGTCCACCATTAGAACCATTTAATCCAGCCCCAACTAAAGCTACATCATTTAGGTATTGTTTATCTAACACATAAGCAACGGCTTTTCTTAAATCAGTGTTGTTAAATGGAGCGATTTTATCATTAAACCATACGTAAAATATGTATGAAGAGGGGGCACTAACACTTGTGAGGTATCCTAGTTTAGCAAAAAGGCCTTTATCTGTGTATGGTCCCCAGAATGCGTCGATACTTTTACTCTCCAGAGCTGCTGTAGCATCAGATGTGGTTGCAAAGAATTCCCATATCATTTTTGAATAGTCTGGTGCTCCTTTAAAGAAGTTTTGGTTCGTCTTAAAAACCGCCCCTCCAGCTGTAGTCATGCTCGTAAGTATCACAGGGCCATCTGTGATAAGATTGGATGCAGAATATGAGCCTGAGGTTATGTTAGATGCATAATTCGTGAAACTAGACAGATTTGCTGTATAAGGATTGTTTCCCCAGACAGCCGGGACTATTGGTTCTGTCCCTATTTCGTATATGAGAGGATTGTAATATTGTTTAAGGTGGAATACAACAGTGTAGTTATTTAGAATATCTATATTGTTGATGTATCTATTATAAGAGTTGAAATCTATGCTTGGGTACTTTAGGATCGATTGGAATGTGAAATTCACATCACTGGCAGTTACTTTGGCACCATTACTCCATGTGGCGTTGCTTACCAAGTTGAAGGTAATCGTCAGCCCATCATTCGATACGTTGTACGACTTAGCTAGCCAAGGTATCAAACCACCGCTTGATCCAGGATATAACAGCGAACTGTATAGCAAACTTGTTATGTCGCTAGCAGTGCTTGTTGCAGTAATTGGATTTAAATCTGTAAGCGGCCCTTGTACAGACCCAAAAATGAACGTGCCTGTCGGATTAACCTTAGCTATTGTTTTCGCAGTTGATTCCCCGACTATATAATTCCCAGTTCCTCCCAAGATCATTAATACAACCGCTAAAAAAGCAATTGCAATTATTGCTCTAGATTTCACAGAATAACGTTTTGACATTAGGTCTGGAAAACAATTGTTATACTAAAATGTTTCGAACTTGACTTCCGCATGACAAACTATAGCATTGTTTCATGCAGAATCTGTGTTTGACAATGTTTTCTGTAGATCATCAGTTGTTATGTATGTGCACATTCACGGATTCTGGGATATGGCAGACCCAGTGTTTTCAGAATGTGGGAAGCTTCCCGGCTCTCCGATGAAATGTATATATTCCTCGTATCAACATTAACCGGAACAACATCCAGACTGTTCAAGGACCTTCGTATCATCTCTATTGTTTTTCCGGTACGTTTTTCCATGATCCGTGAGAGGAGAAGAGACAGTACACACACAAACACATGGGCCCTGATCCTCTCCGATTTCCTGTGATATACCGGTCTTATCTCAATGAATGATTTTATGGTGCGGAATGAGCGTTCTATTTCCCACTGTTCCTTGTATGCGGATACAACTTCACTTTCCGGTAGATCGGTATTGGTAACGATCAGGAATCTTCCTGCAATTTTCTTCAGTATATTGATTCTATTCTCATTCAGTACTGTACCATTCTTTGTGAACTTCACCAGTGATTTCATCTTACCAAGAGATTTCTTCAGTTCTGCCTGATCATGAATTTCTGATATTTTCTTCTTTATCACGCTGATTCTGTCGTCAAGATCCCTCAGATCAAGCTCTTCCCTTTCCCTGTTGTATACCGCAGTGTATTTTCTCTTTTCGGCGAGTTTCCGCTGATCCTCGGTGGAATCATCATCCAGTATATCGTCTGTATTTATCGCCAACCTTTTTATGAGGAGTTTATCCATTGCAATTGCATCGGTGAAATCGGTATCCATCAATATATCACGATATGGTTGATCCCACCGGTATGCTGCGGTGATATACCTGTTTTGATCAAGAAGATCAAGCGACTTCGATCTTCCAAACGCCCGGTCGGCAATGAAGGTCACATTCCGTATTCCAAAACGGTCCTTCAGTGCTGATATTGTTGGTCCAAGCGTCTTTGGATCTATTGTGTTTCCCGGCCACACCTCATGATGTATTGGTATGCCGTCAGCCATCACAAGTCCTATAACAATCTGTTCCTTTCCTCTCTTCTTGTCCCTGGAATATCCAAAGAGAACAAGATCATTATCCTCCCTCCCCTCGAAATATGATGATGTGAGATCATAATGAACCGATGAGGTATCAGGTTTCAGTGCCTTGAATATTTCCACCTCTATTTGATCCTTCTTTTCAATGATGGAATCAAGCGATCGATATACATTATCTTCACTCAGGTGTAATTGCCATGGATAGAATACCCTCCCTGCCAGATCGGTCAACTCAAGATCCGATGACGGATCAAATATTCTGGAAATGATCATGAAGGAAAGGATTTCCGCATATGATCCGGTATGCCTTCCCAGAACTCCAAGTATTCCATTTCTCTCCATTATGTTCCTGGAGGCATAGAACAGACCAAAGGACAGTGTTGGCATGACCTTCAGGTCGTCAAGGGAGAATTTCTTCATGGCATCTCTGTATTCCTCAAATATGCTGTTATATCTCTCCCTGTCTTCATTGGATTTTACAGGACCAAGATATTTCACCGTGGTGGTTTTCTGTTTATTATCCACTATGGTCCTTTCGGCGATCGATGCATATTCAAGTACAGCAGATCCTCTCCTGACCTTTGTAAATCTGAGGAACACAGAATAGAATCACGGCAGAGTATTTAAGAGTATGTGCATCCAATATGCACATACATAAAACAGATAAAATACTCGGAAACGAAGTAAACAAGGACCTTAATAACAAACCGTGATAGAACCTGTCATGCGGAAGTCAAGTTTAAATAATGAGTTCGCTGAATAAATAGATACATCTAAAATTTATTTGATGATAATTTAGACAAAAAAATGAAATTGAATGGAAACTATAATTTTTTATCCATGGGTAACTGAAGCGAAGGAAATTGTGAACTCCTTCCAATAAGTATTGTGCAAGATATTTCACAAGATATCAAACATAAGAGTATTTATGGTTAAAATTGAAACTTGAATTATTCCAACATAACATTTATGGAAGACGTAAGGTAATTTTCCAGCTCAGAAATATTCACCCGTATCTGTTCACGACTGTCCCGGCTCCTCACGGTGACACTTCCAAAATTTGAAGATTTGCTGTCAATAGTATCATAGTCTATCGTGATGCAGTATGGAGTGCCTATTTCGTCCATCCTTGCATACCTTTTTCCTATGGAACCTGACGAATCGAAGAAAACCCTGAACTTTCTTGCAAGCTGAACAAATGTTTCCTTTGCTTTTGCATTGATTGCATCGTCATTCTGGAGAGGCAGGATAGCAGCCGAATAGGGTGCAAGGTAAGGCTTTAGGGAAAGAAGCTGCCTGTTGTCCGAACTCCTATAGAAAAGGTCCACCTGAGCCCAAATGTTCCTGTCTACGCCAAAGGATAGCTCAAGGACATGTGGAATGAACTCTCTATCGCCCGACTTTGCAGCCATGCTTTTGTTTGACCCTTTAGTGTGCGATGTTAGGTCATAATCCCCGCGATAATGAAGCCCTCCAACCTCCTTGAATCCTCCCCAGCTCTCGACTTCAATTTCAATATCCATATGTATCCTGTTGTAGAATGCCTTATCTTCACCACCTTTTTCGAGGAAACGGAACTTGCTATCCGGCACTCCAAGAATTTTCCGGTAAAATCTGTCTATAATTGCCATGTGATACACATAAAAAGCTGGATAACCTTTTGATATGAGTTCATTTGGTGTCAGAGCCTCCAGTTTTCCTGTCACATACGGGACTACGTTTATCCTGGTTTCTGAAAATCCCGAAAAATCTGGAAGAAATGACTGGTCATCAAAGAATATCTGCAGTTCTGCCTGTATGAGTTCTCTCAACCTGTACAATCCCTGCCGGGGTGAGATCTCGTTACGATATGCCCTGCCAATTATTGCAAGCCCAAGGGGAAGTTTCTGCCTGAGCAGGTTGTATTCTCTGTAAAAGTTCAGGTAGGCTGACTGTGCAGTTTCAGGCCTCAGATAACCATGGTCAGATCTATCCGGTCCGAGAGCCACATCTATCATCATGTTGAATGGTTTTGCCTCACCCAGGGGTCCGCCGCACTTCGGGCATTTTAGGCTGTTCTTAGTAACAGCAGCATCAACTTCTGATGGAGTTGCGCCCTCGTTCAGCTGGACGCCAAGATCGGAAAGCAGGACATCAGCCCTGTAGTATGTTTTGCACTTCTTGCATGCGATAAGGATATCATTGAATCTCTCGGCATGTCCCGAAGCTATCAGTGGTTTTTCTGGAAAGAGCGTTGTTCCGTCGATAAGGAAATAGTTCTGGTTTCTCTCCACGAAATATGAGAGCCATATATTCTCAAACCTCCTCTTAAGCATAGCGCCTATGTGCCCATAATCAAACAATCCGGCAGAGCCGCCATATATTTCCGCAGCAGGCCAGAACATTCCAGTCCTGCGGGCATAACCAAGTAGGTCCTCTATATTCATTTCAGCTTTCCGTATCGACTCAGGTTTAATATTATCTACTTCCTCCTCTACATGCAATATAATAATTTAGAATAAGCAGATAAACTTAGTCCAGGCTTATTGATAAGTAATTCTGAGCCAAATCCCACAAGCAAAAACGTACCATGAAAATTGTCTAGCAAGGAAGTTGACTCAAAAGTAGGTCCAGAACCGGTCTTCCCACAGATCATACTCTTCCTTCTTTTCCTGAATTTCCTGTGCTACAAAATCCTTGTCTTTCTTCATTGTTTCATATTCATGCATAACCTGCTCATAGCTCTGGTGTGATAGATTGTCAAATCGCTCCTTTATCCTCTTCTCATTGTGTGGATGCATTTTACCCACATGAGGGCCAGCATAAAGTATCCTGAAATATTTATCCTGTCCAAGCGTGACATGGAATATTCGCCACTGGAGTTCCAGTTCACTTCTCAATTCGTTCCCGACAATATTGGCCATTGCAGCTACAAGCGCACGGTCTTCAGATCCGCTTGAGAGCTGGAATGCAATTTCCACTCCCCTTTCCATGGAACACTGAGTTTCTTATCTTATTTCACCCTTTTTAATCATTTATTAAATTATGAGGTAACTATCATTGTACATGCAGGCAGGTATTATAAAAATAAATGTATGCCGGGATCGGGGATCGAACCCAAGACCTTCGGATTTCTCAGCTTGCGCTTATGAGTCCGACGCTCTACCAACTGAGCCACCCCGGCAGGATCAGGCCACGACTTCGGCAACTACGTGTTCAGACTCAGGCTTCTTGAAACCAAGAACCTCTGTCTTTCGTATCTCAAGCTTTTTCATTGTGTATATCTGTCTAATTTCTCTCGACATTTCATTCAGGACTTCATCGCCAATGAGATACGAAACAAGATCCTGAAGATTCGACGTTGATATTTTCTCCTTCAAGAATTTTCCAAGTGCAACCCTAATGTCGGCCCTCTTGTTTGAGATGAGTTTAACGTCAGAAACTCCTACCACCTTGACTGCAAGGAGATAACCGTCATGAGTGTAATCCTTCTCTATCACGTCAATGCGCTCTTTCCTTCTTCTTACCATCCTTCTTATGGAATCATCGCTGACATAGCTTCCAACGAATGATGTAAAACACCTATTTCCCTGACAATCTTCGACCCTGAAAACCATCTTCAGGTTTGTTTTCTTGAAATTTCCTGTCATGTCAGAAACCGGCATCTCAATCTTTCTGCCAACCATGCTTTTGGGATCTATTCCTGGGCTCGTAGCAATCTCTTTTTCTCCCAGATAAGCTGGCGTTAGTATTGAGTACCAGACCTTCTCTCTCCACTTGTCTTTTCCCTTTTTCTGTTGTCTTTCAGTAGCCATTATTTACCTCTGTATATGATTAACCTTCAGGCGACGAGTATTTTAAGAAGCAAATTAAAGCTTTCGATGTCTTCCCAAAATACGTGGGGAACGCTTATAGAGCAGCGAAAAATAACTTTCCTGCAACATCATCCCCTAATAATAGAGGCAGTCATGCAGTGTGCTCCACCATATCCGCCGGTCAATTCCGATAAGTTAGCGGTCACAAAATCTAGACCATAATCTTTTGCAGCTCTGCTCCTTGGAAACATATTGCTTCCGTCCTCCACGTTCATGACGTGGTCAATGGCCGCCAAAGTTGATGGTGAGAAAACATTCTGGGATATCAGCTTTCTCAATACTTTAGAAGAGTCTACAGCTAGTAGATGATTCTCTTTCAAAGTCAGGAAATTAGATGAATAACTGAGTTGTTCCGCGATACTCAGGGGGATAATCTCTACACCCTTAGATTTGAGATATGCGGAAAGCGTGGTAGTGGAAACCTTCTTGGGTACTCCATCCGAATGAGAATAAATAGTACCCTTAGCCTTCTTTGCCAGGACTGGAGAAGTTACCACGGCATCCTTGGAAACAAAGTTGAAATAAGTATCCAGATGCATATTGATCATCTGGTCCCTGGGTTCCTTCTCCATGAAATCATAAATGGGGTTCTCAACAACAAGGAACTCCTTGGCAGACGAAATGCCTGAATTGATAAAAGCTAAGGCGCCGTCAAGGTCTGACCTCGAACCAGTGCCAATGATCGCATAATCACCTGCAGGCATGAAATCACCGCCCTCGAAGTAGCCTGAACCATTAATCGATTTGAACTGTTCCCTGTTTTCATAAACAGATCTCAGGATAAACTCAGTGATGCTGTTCTCCTTTTGACGTTGCCGCATCCTCATTCGTCCGAAGAATATACCGCCGTTTGAAACAGCCTGTTGGTCACGCATGAAATAAAGATTTGCAAGCGGAAGGTTTGAATTGACTGATGGATAGTCGGGCCCATTTTCTCCTTCTGACTTCAGCAGAACAGATGGCTCTATCAGCATAAGGTTGAAAAGGGTGGAAGAATCCAGAACACTTATGTTGTCCCTGAAGGCTTTCTCCTCCCTGGCTACTGATTCCTTGTCTCCTTCATACCTGACAATCTTCAGGATCTTATCGAGGAAAATCTCACGAAACTTCCCGGAAGATTCAAACATATCCATTACTACATCTTTCAGGAGCTTAACCCTGACGCCAGCCTCCTTGAGATAGCGCTCAAGTTTCTCATGCTCCTTTACCGCCATGGTAGTCTTGTAAGGCCTTTCGAAGAGAAAAGGCTTAGGCGCCAGCATAGCATAATCAATCTCCACCCCAGGCCTGTGCATTATGACTTCCCGAAGATTATTCCATTCTGTTCTTACGGACATAAAAACTACGATGTTACCTATTGTTCGGTATAATAATATTTTTCCTTATACTTGAAAAGCGCAACGTTTTCCTTGCCGGTTACACTAATCTGCAGCGTGATCTGCTTTCCAGCCTCATCCATGAGAATCGCCTCGTTCTGGTTTGCAGTAATCACGATGTATTCTGATACCTCAGCCTTCATTTCAGAAAGCCTTACCCTCGAGTGCAGAAACTCACTCCTGGTAAACTGGATTGGCATTCCGTCATCGATAGATATCACTTTAATTGCAGACTGTGATATGGAGGAGACAATATATTCATGGTCGTTAATATAAAGAACGCTTCCACGCTCATAATCAATTATTTTCACTAAGTAAGTATACCGGTATGTATCGTATCCTCCCTCCCTCCCAAACATCTTCTTGGTCTTTGTGACCTCGCAGAAGAAACTGCTTGTCACCCTGCCTACGATGCTTTCAGCAAAACTCTTACTTCCCAGGTACATATCGTAACCTCCCTGGACGTCATGTTGTTTCATAATGTACCTATTACTTTTTGAGTTTGCAGATTTGTTTGCAAAATCTATAGTCAAGGCAAGTGCCTGCTCGAAGATCTGGGACATTTTTCCAGAGGAGGGACGAACCTGGACGATTGCCTCGTATGAAGAACCTGAAATCTTATTGCATCTCGGGCAACTGATGCTTCCTATTAAGACGGGTATATCAACAACCTGTTCTCCATGTACTCCGTCGCTGCCAGAATATGAAACGACTCCCCTTGCTGTCTCTCTCTCCAGGGACAGATCGATTAGATTAACGGAGTCAAGTTCAAATTTAGATTCGTTCAACGAAACCGATTTTTTTGCCAGAGATTCGGCATCCTTAGGTGAAAAATTATATATCCAGTGCTTTCCAACCATAACTCCGTTGCACTTCCTGCATGTTGTTAACTGAATTGGCTGCAACTTCAGCATCAGTGCCTGTGTCATGCAATCGTCACACAGGCCCATTGATACAGCATCGTTTTTTCCACACTTTATGCATTTGATATTCATTTTGGAAGACTCTTGTTTTTCCTGAAATATTTTACAAGATTGGAGGCCACCAGGTGTTTCCTTATCTCTGTTGTGCCTGCTCCAATCTGTCCCAGTATCGCATCTCTAAGCAGGCGCTCAATTCCAGCATCCTTGACATAACCATAACCACCGTGGATCTGCAGTGCCTCCCTTGCTATATATTCAGCAGATTCTGCTGTGTAGAGGATCGAAGCAGCCGAGTCTATTGCATTCATCCTGTCATTTTGTATTTCGACGAGTGCCTTTTCACAGAGAAGCCTGCTTGCCTGATATCTTGTATACATATTGGAAAGCTTTTCCTCTATCATCTCAAATTCAGCTATGCTCCTGCCGAATTGCCTTCTCTCCATTGAATATCTCAGCGAAGCTTCAAGCGCTTTCCTAGCCAGACCCACGAAAATGAAAGACAGGATAACTCTCTCTGCATTCAATCCGCTAAGTATTATCTCCTTTCCATCTCCCTCTTTTCCCAGTACACGATCAGCAGGCAATTCCACACGATCAAAGTAAATCTCTCCTGTTGGGGAACCTCGCATACCCATCTTCGAGAATTTCTTACCCTTCGATACACCCTTGTCGCTGCTAAGGACAACAAATGCCGTATAAGATTCACCGGTCCTTGCGTATACAAGCATAAGATCGGCATAAGGGGCGTTTGTAATGAGAGTCTTGCTACCGTCTAGAATAAAGTGATCCCCTTCCCTTCTTGCATGTGTTTTCATGGCAAGAGCATCGGATCCCGAACCCGGTTCCGTCAGGCAGAGGGATCCAATCATTTCCCCACTGCAAAGCTTTGGAAGGAAGGTTTTCCTGATATATTCGGACCCGTTACGATAGATGGAATCAACAACCAGATTACTGTGAGCTCCATATGATAAGGAAAAAGATGCGGAGTCATAGCCCAGTTCCTCTGTGACGACGGCCTGTGCCTCATATCCAAGGCCAGAGCCACCATATTTTTCTGGGACCGTTATTCCAAGAAACCCAAGGCTTCCTAGCTTCCTGAACAGTTCCAGTGGGAAGTAATCATCTTCATCCACCCTTGAGCTGATGGGCCCAAGTTCCTTACGGGAGAATTCCCTAACGGTTTCCCTTATCATTTTAAGCGACTCTTCTCTTTCGGTAATCATGCATCCCAGACATGTCAATATAAATTATAATGTTGTCCAGGCAGGTGACTCATAGCACACTCTTGCCCACTGTCAATAAGCAAGAGTGTCTTGTCTGTATTTTTATTGGGTAATAGAACTGTTTATGTCGAAGATCGGCTGGGTTCCGGGAGGTCTTGGATAGCGACTCATGAGAAGTTCCGGACATCATTCACATGATACTATACGGCATGAACGACTTTCATCATGTAAAATATACCGAATCCATTATATATCTATTATACATATTAAACGGATGGTGGAAGGAAAGAAAAACAATAATGCTTTTAATATATCCACTGTTAAATTAATAGGTGACAGAAATGAATGTAGATCCAAATCTAACAAAGTACATGATCAAAGTAAAGATTACGGCAGATGGGGTGGTTGAGAAGCCCGACGTTGTCGGCGCAATTTTTGGCCAAACAGAAGGACTTCTTGGAGACGAGCTAGATCTTAGGGACCTCCAGAAAGGAGGAAAGATAGGGCGGATAGAAGTAGAAATAGACAGCAAGAAGGGACGCACCGAAGGCTCGGTTTTAATTCCATCTGGCTTGGATCAGGTGGAGACATCTATTCTGGCAGCTTCTTTGGAAACAATAGACAGAATAGGTCCATGCAAAGCCAAGGTCGACGTTGAATCCGTTGAGGATGTCCGTATTCAGAGAAGACAGAAAATAGTTGAGAGGGCACAGAACCTTTACAAGAAGATGAACCAGGGGTCAAAAAATGTAAGTGAAAGCCTTGTGCAGTCAGTGAGGGAAGAGGTCGAGAAAGGCGAGATATTATCTTACGGCGACGAAAAGCTTCCTGCTGGGCCCGCAATCAAGGATTCCGATTCAATCATCGTTGTCGAAGGCAGAAGTGATGTGCTGAACCTCCTTAAGTATGGAATAAAAAATACAATTGCGGTTCAGGGGACAAACATACCGAAGACGGTTCAGGAACTTTCCAGGCAGAGAACAGTGACTGTGTTCCTTGACGGAGACAGGGGAGGAGACCTGATATTGAAGGAGATGCTTCAGGTTGCTGAAGTTGACTTCGTTGCCAGGGCACCTCCGGGTACCGAGGTCGAGGAGCTGACTTATAAGCAGTTGTTCAAGGCACTTAAATACAAGACCCCAGTGGCACAGTATCTTGCTATGAAGGGCATGACAGAGGAACTCAAAGAACTCCAGGAGAAGAATGCAGCGGAAAAGGATGAAACTCCAAAGAAACTCGCTGAGAACAGGCACGAGCCAAGGGGAGAACCAAAGCCAGAGCATTCTTCTGGAAACCAGGTGTTGAAAGAAAAGCCAGAAGAGTCGGTGCAGGTGGCAGTTGCCAAGATAGTCGAACCAGACCAGCACGGAACAAAAGTTGATCTCAAGGACAGTGCTGCTATTGAGCGGCGGTTATCGACACTTCAAAAAGAAAAACTTACCGAGGTTTTCAACGAGGACGGAGAGGTTCTTTCGTCGTTCCAGCTCTCTGAAGCGTTTGATGGACTTTCGGAGGTGAAATCTGCCTTCGCAATACTCACCGGCGGCGTGGTTTCCCAAAGGATGGTGGATATTGCGCATGAACAGGGAGTCAGGCAGATTTACGGAATAAAGGTATCCAATCTTACAAAGAAACCGATAGATTTGAAGGTAGTTGAATGGGATCGTCGTTCGTAAATGTCGATTACACAGATTTAGTTGATACTTCTCAGGTGAAGATACCTTCATCTCCGCTTGACAGGATTATTGGCCAGGCAGAGGCCGTTCGGCTGGCGAAGATCGCGGCAGTTCAGGCCAGGCATCTTTTACTTGTAGGGCCACCTGGTGTTGGAAAGTCAATGATTGCGCAGGCGATGTCCTTCTACATACCCAGGCCAACAGAGGAGATAAGGGCGGTTCACAACCCTCTGAGGCCAGAAAGGCCATTTGTCGAGATCAAGTCGGCTGCGGAGGTTCTTGCGGAAAAAGATGAGGAATCAGCAATCGAGGAGCAGGTTCTCGATCCGAAGGATGCTCCTCCATTTGCAGCGGAGAGACTGGGGTTCAGGTGCCCAAGATGCGGCTTTATTTCCGCCTATACTGATACAGTCTGCCCAAACTGCAATGCACCAAAGACACAGGTTTCACAAACAGGTCCTTTTGGTGACGTTTTCAACGTTCTTGGTGCAGCTTTTGGTGTTCAAAACAACACTGACAGGGTAACTTCAACCAGACGCGTGGGGGACAAGGAAGAAGTCGTTATTTACGAACGCTCCGGTGACAAGATAAGAGTGCTTGACGAAAGGGCTCTGGAGAAGAAACGAAAGCTTGAAAAGAGGAGCCCGAGTAAGGTCATTGTTCCATTGGACAGGAATCCGTTTGTACTGGCTACTGGTGCGAGCGAGACAGAACTGCTGGGAGACGTCCGTCATGATCCATATGGAGGACATCCACACCTTGGCACCCTACCTTACGAAAGAGTTGTGGCAGGTTCGATACATGATGCACACCAGGGCGTTCTCTTCATCGATGAGATAAGCCATCTTGGCTATATCCAGAGATATATCCTGACGGCAATGCAGGAAAAAGTCTTTCCCATTACGGGAAGAAATCCACAGAGTGCCGGTGCAAGCGTTAGGATGGACAAGGTTCCATGCAACTTTATTCTTGTAGCAGCATGCAACATTAACGATCTTCAATATATCTTGAGTCCGCTGAGATCCAGGATACTCGGAAGCGGTTACGAAGTCCTCATGGATACCACAATTCCAGATACCCCGGAGAACAGGAGGAAATACATACAGTTTATAAGCCAGGAGATAACCTCAGATGGGAAGATACCCCAGATGGAGATCCCAGCATGCGAACTTGTCATCGAGGAAGGCAAGAGGCGGGCCAAAGAGGTAGATCACAGGGATAACTCTCTTACGCTGAGGCTAAGGGAGCTTGGAGGCCTTATCAGGGCAGCCGGTGATATAGCTAAAACCGAGGGGTCGAAACTTATAACGTCTGCGCACATGAAGGAGGCTCTCAAGATCTATGTGCCAGTAGAGGAAAAAATCAAAAAGGTATATGGCAACATGGGAGCTGCATATGACATCGAGAACTCGCTATCACAAAAAGGGAACCAGTACGAAATGACTTATCACAACTACAATGAAGACAGGTCATATCTTTAGACGGTCTGTCAGGGCATTGATCTCATGGGCAATCTCAAAGTCCTTTTCAGAAATCCCCCCCTCGTCATGCGTCACTGATTCTATTACAACCCTGTCGTAATAGACGCATATATCTGGATGATGATTGATTCTTTCAGCAATAATTTCGATATCTTTCATGAACCGTAGTGCCACCTTGAAACTTCCAAACTGCACTTCCCTGTAAAGCTTACCTTCTCTGATCTTCCATCCTTTAAGCCTTGCTAATTCTAGTTTTATGGCCTCCTCTTCCAAAAGAGTCATAAGTAGAGCACCTGCTGGTTCAATTGTCGTTCAAAATATTGCACCAGAACATATTTCGTATCAATGAACAAATTTTTACCAGTGGTCATAAACGTAACTTTGATTAACAGAGGTATATAAAAATCTTGCCCATCAGAACGCCAAATGTCTTTTTAAGAAATGACAGCTGAATGTAACTATGAAACCATGAGAATGTGTACCTTTTAACTTTACGGTGCCTTCTTAAATCGTTAATAGTGTGTTTTTAGATAACCTTCAAGCTTCAGAGCTTAAGCTCCACTACACACTTTCTGTCCCCGGTCGAAAACTTTTCCTTAATGCTGAAGCTTTCACCCAGGGCTCCCTTTACAATATTCATTCCTAGGGAACCGCAGATTGCTCCGGCATTCTCCTTGGCTAGATCATAGAATATACAATTGTACCTCACTATCTTGACAGAACCATCTTCGACGACAAGCCGTGCCGAATAACCCATCTTATTGAGGGATTCGACGAATATACGAAGTTTGTCCAGCCTCTTTTCTTCGCTTGTCCCATCATTCAGTTTCAAATCGCTAACAGCATAGCTCTTGACAAGCTTATCTGCAACTCCTGCAAGAAGACGGTTAAGTGTTTCGTCCCCCATCTCACCCCTGATTTCATTCATCAGGAGCGAAGCAAGCGCAGCATATCTTTTGGGGAAGAGATCCATTCCCTTCTCAGTGAGATCAAAGACCTTCTTCGGTCTCCCTGCCTGTGCATGCCTGAAGTCGTATTTGACATACCCCTTGGCAATAAGTGAATCCATGTGTTCCTTTACTGCATTCTTATTTATGCCCAGTAACTCTGAAAGATCATCCATCGATTTGGAACTGTAACTCAGCTCCTGCAGTACCCTTCCTCTAACTGGACCAAATAGCTCAGTCAGGGATTTATCAACAGAATATTCTTCCAACATCTTCCCTACAAGCATAGAGTACTGGATAGTATTTATAATTTAGTCACTTAAAACATTAAAAAGTGTTTAAATACGAATGTAGCATCACTGATGGTATATGACAACACTTGAAGTAAAGAACCTTGCGGCTTCAATAAACGGGAAGCAGATCTTGAAGGACGTTTCTTTCACCATGCATGGTGGGGAAATACACGCTCTTATGGGCCCTAACGGGGCAGGCAAGAGCACACTTGGATATGTTATGATCGGGCATCCAGATTACGTCGTTACTAATGGATCCATAAAGCTGGATGGTGTAGAATTGATCAATAAGCTTCCGGAAGAGAGGGCAAAGGCAGGACTTTTCCTCGCATATCAAACGCCGGTGGCTGTCCAGGGAGTAAAACTTTCTACCTTCCTCAGAATGGCATATAATCAGCTGCACCCGGATTCCAAAATGAAGATACAGGATTTTTACGAAGAGTTAAAGAGGAACCTCAATAAAGTTGGGCTTGACGAGACATTCATGTCCAGATCGGTTAATGAAGGTTTTTCAGGAGGCGAGAGGAAACGCGTCGAGATACTTCAGATGATGATGCTCAAACCAAGATTCGTGATCCTGGATGAGATAGACTCTGGGCTTGATGTCGATGCGCTGAAAATGGTAGCGGAAGAGATCAAGAAATACTTTTCCGATGAAGTTGGATTCCTTATTATTACACATTACCAGAGAATATTGAAAAACATTGAGCCAGGATTTGTCCATATCCTGGTTGACGGTAAAGTGGTAATGGACGGCGGAAATGATATTTCAATACGAATTGAAGAAGATGGATATGACTGGATAAGAGGTGCATGAAATGGTTGTAGAATATTCAAGAGAAGAGGAACTGGAACGCTTGGTACATGAACTGAAGACTGTGAAGACATCAGACTGGGAATTCCACGACAAGGATAACTCCGTCTACTCAACAGGAAAGGGTCTAAACAAAAAGGTTGTTGAGGAGATATCCGAGATAAAAAAGGAACCAGACTGGATGAGGCGTCTTCGTCTCAAGGCACTCGAGATCTTCGAGTCAAAGCCTGTCCCAACATGGGGACCGGATCTTTCTGGAATTGACTGGGAAAACACCTCATATTACAACAGGCCAGATGAGCGAACGACAAACAACTGGGAGGATGTTCCCGACCAGATAAAGGATACATTTACAAAGCTCGGGATTCCTGAGATGGAGCAGAAGTATCTTGCCGGTTCGGTGGCGCAATACGACAGCGAAGGCGTCTATCACAACCTCAAGAAGGTGTGGGAAGATAAGGGTGTAGTATTCATGGATCTGGACTCAGCAGTGCAAAAATATCCAGATCTTGTGAAGGATTATTACTGCAGGGCAGTTCCAGCCAGCGACAACAAGTTTGCGGCCCTCAACGGAGCCGTATGGAGTGGAGGTTCCTTCCTCTATGTGCCAAAGGGCGTACAGATTGACATGCCCCTACAGACATACTTCAGGATGAATGGTGAATCCACGGGGCAGTTCGAGCACACTATCGTTGTGGCAGACGAGGGATCCAAGGTTCACTATATTGAAGGCTGCACCGCACCCAGATACGAGAAGAACTCGCTTCACAGTGCGATAGTGGAAATTTATGTTAAGAAAAATGCAAAGGCGAGGTATACCAGCGTCCAGAACTGGTCCAAGAGCGTCTATAACATGCCAACAAAGAGATCATGGGTTGATGAAAACGCAAACATGGAATGGGTTGGCGGATCTCTCGGATCAAAAGTTACGATGCTATATCCATCATCATACCTTAGAGGTCCAAGGGCGACATCTTCCAATCTCAATATATCGCTTGCGGGACCTGGCACAGTGAAAGATACGGGTGCTAAGGCAATCCATCTGGCGCCTTACACACAATCAAAAATCGTTGCAAAGAGCATCAGTATTGAAGATGGAAAAGCGATCTATCGTGGCCTGTTGAGAATAAATAAGGGCGCTATAGACTCAAAGAGCAGGGTACAGTGCGACGCTCTCCTCATAAACGATGAGTCAGCATCACTGACATTCCCTCATGATGAGATATATGATCCTACAGCCACCTTCTCGCATGAAGCATCCGTTGGAAGGATAGGGACTGAGGAACTTACCTATCTGAGATCGCGCGGTCTTACGGAGGACGAGGCATCTTCGATGATAGTACTTGGCTTCCTGGATGACGTCATGCGTGAAATTCCTATGGAATTCGCTGTAGAGATGAACAGGCTCATCAAGCTGGAAATGAACAAGCTCGGCGCCGTAGGATGATCCAATGGAAGAGTACGAGGACGTAATAAAAAAGAGGTTCAACGACAGTTCGTTCGACTACAGGGCCAAGGCTTTCAGGGAATACCTGAAAAGTCCCTTACGAACCTTCAAGGAAAGCCCCACCGTCAAGGACTATGTTGAGATAAGCAGCGAAGAACTCGAGAGCATGCTCATCGAATCAGACATCAGTGAAAAAGAAGATCCACAGTTTTCTCCTGATTCCCAGGTTCGTATCCTTGATGACAGGATTGTTTCAGTCTCAGACGACGCTAAAAAGAAAGGTGTGCTCATTCTTGACTATCTTTCAGCCGTATCTGCCGATAATAAGGAGATTGAGCCTTTCCTGAATTCTTATTTCGGATCAGAAAAAGAAGAATATATCATAAATGCTGCCTGGAAGAACGGTTTCGTCATCTATGTTCCCGAAGGGATTAGGGGCCTGACTATAAACATCGAATCATTCTCAGATGCCTCTCAATCTATTGGTTCGAAGAACGTAATAATTTGCGGCGATGATTCTTCTGTAGAAATAAACGATGTTTACAGATCCTTTGGAAATGGGCAGGGCACCCATGGAAAAACTGTCTACCTATATGTTGGGAAGCGATCCACGTTAAAATATAATTACCTGCAGGAAAAAGAGAGTGAGGTCCTCGACATAGCGTTTGTGAAGTCATTTCTTTCCGAATTCGCAAACTTTACCTTCTACCATGTGAATAGAGGAGCTTCAAGAGTTCTATTTTCCAACACATCCTATATGGAAGGTGAAGGTTCAAACTTCAAAACATACGGTGTAAGTTACAGCGACGCCAGCCAGAAATTCGATATAAGGGACAGCAGTTTTCAGACTGGAGTTGCAAGTTCTGCTGACATAAAGGTAAGGGGGGTCGTCAAGGGGAAGAGTCTCACCATTCACAGGGGGAACATAGACATTGAGGAAAAGAGCATCAAGTCGACGGGATTTTACGATTCTAGGATTCTTCTGCTGTCCAAGGATGGATATGCCAACAGCAAGCCGGGTTTGATCATAAGGAACAACAACACAAAATCAAAGCATGCATCGGCCATCAGCAGCCTCGATCGGGAACAGGTGTTTTACCTCAGATCAAGGGGTATTTCGGAGGCAGTTGCTCGCAGCATGCTGACAGAGGGTTTTCTTCTCGCGAATCTTGAGAACTCATCTAGCGAAATACTTATAGACAAAGTACATGCTTACTCCGAGGAGATAACTCGTGAGCGTCAACCCTGAGCGGTTAAAGAAGGACTTTCCCATTTTTTCCAACAATCCAGATCTCATCTACCTGGATAATGCTGCCACAACACAGAAACCATCATCGGTAATAAGGGCGGTTTCTGATTATTACGCCACCATAAACAGCAACGTGCATAGAGGCGTCTACAAGATATCTGAAGAGGCGACAGAGATGTACGAGGGTTCAAGGAAGAAGGTATCTGAATTCATAGGTGCCAGGGAACCTGCGGAAATTGTATTCTTGCGGAATACAACAGAGGCAATCAATCTTCTCTCATACACGCTGGGCAGGAAACTCAAGAAGGGCGACGAGGTACTGCTGACAGAGATGGAACATCATTCCAATCTGGTACCATGGTATTTTCTGCGGGAAGCCGGAATCGTGATAAAATTTGCTAAGATGAAAGCTGATTTCACGCTAGATTACGAAGATTTCCAGGATAAGCTAAACACAAGAACGGTGATTGCGTCTTTCACGGAGGTTTCTAATGTCCTGGGTACAATAAATGATGTGAGGGAACTTAGCAACATGTGCAGGGAAAATAGCACAATATCCATAGTGGATGCTGCACAATCCGTTCCACATATGTCGGTTGACGTAAGAGCGATAGGATGCGACTTCCTGGCTTTTTCGGGTCACAAGATGCTTGCCCCAGCAGGAATAGGCGTCCTTTATGGTCGCAAGGATCTGCTGGACAGAATGCATCCATTCCTTGGAGGCGGAGAAATGATTGGCGAAGTAGACTATAACGGCGCAACCTACGCAGACGTCCCCTGGAAGTTTGAGGCAGGGACTCAGAACGTTGAAGGAGCTGTAGGACTTTCTGCAGCTATAGATTACCTGAAATCAATCGGAATGGATTCTGTTCGCGAACATGAGCGATCCATGATAGATCACATTTTCAAGATAATGGATACTATCGGTGACTTGAGGCAGTTTGGCCCGATGGATTCTGGGAAGCGAGGCGGCGTGTTCAGTTTTAACATAGGTGACGTCAAGCCGTTCGACCTTCTTAACCAGTCAAACACGAAATTTGCGATATCTCATTCTATACATCCGCATGATCTCGCTGCCTTTCTTGATAGAAATAACATCGCCGTGCGATCCGGGCATCACTGCGCAATGCCTCTTATGGGAAGAATGGGTGTTTCATCAACAGCAAGAGTCTCGCCATACATATATAATGACGAAAGAGAACTTGATTTATTCTTTGATGCGCTTTCAAATTGCAGGAAGGAGATGGCAAGATGAACGATGAAGTCTATACAGAAATACTCCTGGATCACTACAGATCGCCAAGAAACTACGGAAGTGTTGAGAATCCATCTGCACAGATTACAGAGCACAACCCCTTGTGCGGAGACACTGTACATTTTTCGCTTAAAGTTGAAGGTGGCAAGATAGTGGACATAAAATTTGTCGGTCAAGGCTGCTCAATAAGCCAGGGTGCAGCTTCAATACTCACTGAACTCGTGAAGGGCAAAAGCGTAGCAGAAGTTCAGGCAATAACTGATGCCGATTTTCTGAAGATACTGGGCATACGTCTGGGTCCAAACAGGGAGAAGTGTGCTCTGCTCTCTTTAAACGCCTTAAAGAAAGCCATTTCGACTAAAAATGTATGATAATTTTATTCAAGAATCAGACAAACAATCTCATTATATCGAGATCATACAGCATTCCGCTGGGTTTTCCGTTTGCACTTAAAACCGGTATCTGGTTGAAATTTCCATCCAGCAATACCTGTATTGCATCCTTTAGCTTGGATGTCCTGTAAGTTACCTTTGGTTCTCTGACCATAACTTCAGATAGAGGCGTCGAAGGAATCTCTACCATGTTTTTCTGGACCGCGTATTGGACAAAGTTACGCATTCCAGTCCAGCTCCATGGATCTTCATCCTCATCCATACCGCGCTCCGAAGATACAACATCCCTTCTCACATTTATCTTATCGAAAATATCTCGATCCGTGATGAGGCCTATCATTTTTCCATTATCATCAATAACAACATATACGAAAATTGAGGAAATATTCATGACATTGAACATTACCTTCAGAGGGGTTTTCTCCCAAATCGGGATCACCCTTGAATATTGAACCTCTGATATCTTTTTTTCACCGTACTTTTCCTGGGCGATCTTGAGAAGATTCTGTGGAGTAACGATACCAACTACCTTGTTATTGGCGTCCACGATTGCTATATGTCTCTTTCCCTGATCAACCATCTGCTTCGCAGCGAGCGAGACATCCTCATCTTCTCTTACAGGCACAGGTGACCTCATTACCATTGCGGTCTGGGCTTCCTCATGATTACTGAAAATATCCCTCCTGCTTATGACACCGGCGTATTTTCCATCGGCATTCACTACCGGCATTCCTGTCAAGCCCTTCTTTGTAAGTGTCTTAACAACAGATTCCACATTGCCTGGAACAACGCAAACAACAGGGTTTTTAGTCATTACGCTAGATACAGTTGGCATCCGCACTCCATAATTTACAGATATTAAAGCATTAGTGGTGCGCTTATGTAGTCACTATGGTAACATCTAGTATATGTATGCAACGATTATTTAGCTTAAGTGGAACAGACAAATCTGCCAAAGATGACAGCTTCTTCAAGAAAAGTGTTTGATTTAATATCAAGAAGCAAGATTTGTACCCTTAATGCATTGACGCAGGACACAGGGTTACCTACCAGAACAGTTCAACTTGCACTCAAGACGCTAATTGAACTTAAACTCGTCAATGTCCGTATCTGCTTGAACGATGCCAGACGAAAATTCTACTGTTATTCAAAATCACTGGAATGATATCATCTTTTTTATAGTCACACCGGAGATAGATATACCAAGCTTTTCCAGAAAGTTGTGAATTACACTTTCATTGACACCGGAAAGGAAGGCGTATTCTGAGAGAGACTTGGCCACTATACTTTCTTCGACCCCTAAAAGAGATGAAAAATATTTTACATATTCATGAACAAACGCTTCCTCTTTGCTCCTTTGAAGGTATTTCTTTATCATGTTCAGTATCTGCTGGATCTGCGAGGAGCTTTCTTTAAGCCTTCCTGATGTAGTTCCGAGACAGCAGCATGGCAAGCCGTCCATTGCATCCGAGAATTTGAACACCTCATTTGCGGTTGAACTCTTCCTCAACAGCATGGCAAAAGGTTCCCATATTGCTATGTATCTGGTATTGCCGCTCAGAAATGAAGATATAGAAGAATCTGGAGAATTAGAGGCAACAACCTCAAGTTGGCCTGAAATTCTTTGGAACGATTTCGTCAACATTGCCATAGAAGAAAATTCACTTGACATTATTTTCTTGTTTGAGCACATTGGATTTTCGAATATCGATGATCCCCCAGACGCAACCTCACTAACAATTCGCAGCTCCGAATTGTCTGGATGTATAAGGAAGGATACCAGGGGTGAGAATGCTAAATCGAGTGTCCCTGCGATAAGGTTCTCCAATATATCAGATGATTTCTGGTACAGTTTCAGCAAAAAGTTTATTCGATTATCGTCGCAATAATCCTTTATCGCTGCTAGGTGATATAAATATTCAACAGAGGGTAGCATCCCAACCCTGAGCGTTCCAGAAACTTTTCCTGGGAAGTATTCTGGAAGCCAAACTCTGTTACTCCTACCAGCCTCCTTCCTGACAACTACCTGCCCCAGACTTGACATCTCAGTTAAAATCTCAGAAACTCTCGATTTTGAAAAACCATTTTTGGAATGAAAATCAGCCTGCAGAAATCCCTGCCGGCCTTCTTGTTTCAAAATGTCAATTATTTCATCTTTGAGAGATAGGTAGGATTTCATATCATGCTATAAAGGGAGCGAGTATAATTAATAGCAGATCAAGGAGAGCAATGATCTGTCAGGATTGTGATTTTAGCTCTCTATGGACGGCAATACAGTATATGGTAAAATATATTAGTTGAAAGGCAGCGACGTGTATCACTTATTTATACCGAGATTCCATTACGTTTTCTTGGCATGAGTTCAACCACAGACACACCTGAAACAATTACACAGCGCCTCAAGGCATACTTAAGAACAACACCTGAGTTCTCGCTGCTAATAATCCTGATTCTGGCATACCTGTTTATTGCAAACTATTTTGCTTGGTCTGCAACGTTCGTTGGTGGTATGCAGAACTTTTCAGGAGGAAGTGATCCATATTACAATTTCAGGTCAATCACATATTTTATAACTACCAAACACTGGATGGTCTACGATTCATCCATTAACTATCCACTAGGGACATACAATCCAAGGAATCCGTTCTTCCATATCCTCCTCGTCTACGTAGGTGTTTTGGGAAGCCCTTTCTACAACATGCTTACTATCACAAAATTCTCTTTCCTTGAGTTCGATGCAGTTTTTGGCGCCCTTCTTATAATACCGGTATATCTTATCACAAGGGAAGTGTTTGGAAAGAAGGCAGGAATGCTTTCAGCCATCCTGTACACTCTAATGCCCAGCAATCTTTCTGCAGGAATCCTGTCTGATGGGAGGATGCATACTCCTGAGTTATTCTTTGCTTTTTTCGTTATCTATTTCTTTATCAAGGCTGTAAAGGAATTGAAAAAGGGACAGATATTTTCCGAAATGTCTTTTCTCCATCCAAAATCAAGATTGTATGAAGTCAGGAAGTACCTGCAGAAGAATAGGATTGGGAGCATCTACGCGCTTTTAGCTGCAGCTTCCCTGGGCGCACTGATGCTTTCCTGGCAGGGTTATGCATACATTGAGGCTATTGTAGCAATATACATCATTGTCCAGCTTGTTGTTAACCTTTTACTGAAAAAACCGACTGGTTACATAACTGTACTCGCCCTACTCTTTTTCGTATTGCCTTTTGTAATGAGTTATTATTACTACTCTGTCATTCATGAGGTTTCCCCTTGGTTTATTGATGGTTTTTACATAGCAGTTCTTGCTGTTGCATCTTCTATAGTTGTTAATATAATAGGAAGAAGGCCCTGGATAATCACGGTCCCTTCTCTTATTATACTCGCAGCAGCTGGCATTTTTGCCTTCTATTTATTTGATCCTTCTACGTTTGCCAGCATTCTCGCCGGAGAAGGTTATTTTATCAAAACAAGAGTGTACCAGACAATAGCCGAGGCGGCTGCACCACAACTAGGTCAATATATTTCAGGTTTTGGCATAGCACAATTCCTTTTGGGCATTTCCGGCATTATACTTACAGTTTATTTATATTTCAAGACTAAGAAAGACTATTTTCTACTCTTCATGGTATTTGCTCTCGTATCAATTTACATGAGCTTTGTTGCAGCTAGGTTTAATATTACTGCAGCTCCAGCCTACGCCGCGATGGGCGGTGCCGTTCTTGCACGTTTTGCCGACTTGGCAAAGACAAACGAAATAAGGCACAGAACCCCAATGGAATCACTTAACGTAAGAAAATCACTGAAAGGTAACATCTCTTTTGCCTCATTCACCGTAGTTATGGCAGTTGTTATACTCTTAATCATACCTTCGGGATTTGGCGTAATGAACGCTGCAGTTCCGGCAAACAACGCCGGTGCCGTGAACCAGGAGATTTATAATTCCATGCCCTCATTCTTGAAGCCACTGGTAAATTATTCGGCTTCGAACGATCAATTTGTTGGAACATACGGCTTTGGTATAACTAACCAGTCCACTCCGCTTAATCAGGCGTTTACCTGGCTTGCAACACAAGATACAAACGTCCCTGTCCAGGATAGGCCCGCCTTTGTTTCATGGTGGGATTATGGATTCCAGGAAATTGTAGAGGGTCAGCACCCAACTGTTGCAGACGACTTCCAGCAGGGATATCAGGTAGCCGGGCAGGTCCTCATGGCTCAGAACCAGAGCCAGATAGTTTCTCTCTTTATAGCGAGAGTTCTCGAAGGCTCATATCAGAACAACAGCAACGCCCTCCCTTCGAATGTCTACCAGACGCTGGTTAACTGTCTTGGATCAAATGGTGCGTCATTCTTGGCCGGAGACATCAAGAATCCAGGGAACTATGTTTCAACCGTTCTCAACAATCCGTCAATCTATGGAAGTTATATTAGCGCATTGACGCCAGCTAACGCGCAATTTGCGATATTTAGCGGATATCTCCCTGCACACTATTCGATTTCAGTTCTCAATGACCTGTACACTAAGCTTATTTCTGAAACTGGGTATAATATTAAATATGTGGGCATTGATCACAGCCTCTTCCCGGTATCTGGAACTGATCCCGGGATATTCTACGCTCCTGAATATCTTACCGACGGCCTTTCGTACACGTACGAAGGTGAAATAGTTCCCTATCCATATTACCAGATATACGCCGTAACTGCAAACCAGACCTACCAACTTAACCAGACACCAACAACTGCTATTGTGACAAATTATGAGATATTTTACAATCCTGCATTCTACAATTCAACGATTTACAGATTCACCGTAGGTTATCCCCCGTCCGCTGTTGGATCGTCTCAGGGGATTCCTGGCCTAACAGTCAACCAGACAACTGCACCAGTCATGCCAGCGTGGAACATGAGCAACTTTGAACTGGTTTATGCCGGAGTTCCATGGAATCCATATACTGATTACCAGAACCACAGTGCTGCTTGGACTGTTGTTCCCATCCAGACCGCATACAAATACCAGAAGGAAGGATACGGGACAACGATCCTGCTTCCAACTCTGTCAAGCGTACAGGCTGAATTTGACCCTATAGTTGCATATTACCCTGGAGCCATCATACATGGAAGAGTGACTACTCGCTCTGGAACCCCGGTTGCAGGCGCACATGTTACTCTCTTTGACCAGTATGGAATTCCACATGATGTCGTTAAAACAAACTCCCAGGGGTACTATAACCTTACAGCCATACCTGGAAATGATTCTATTTACGTTACTTCAGGAGCCCTGAATCCTCAGTATCTTATAGGGTCAACGCTGCTAAATAACACAACAATTGTGATAACAAATGCACAGGCCGACAGAGAAGTGCCACAAATGGCATCTGGCGGGCTACCAGGTTATGAGATCACGAAGAACTTTGTTGCATCTTCCGGGGGAATCAGGGGCAGCATAGATTTTCAATACCAGGTAACAAAGAACACAACAAAGAAGGAGGCCGTCAATAGCGGTATACTTACTTTCTCAAACACTACATCGGGTCAGACTTACAATGTTTCTATAAAATCAGGCAACTATTCACTTAATAACGTATCACCTGAGAGCTACAATGTATCACTTACAGCAAACAACAAGACCTACGAAGACTTTTCAACAGTCACCATTAGCACAAACAATAACATCACACAGAATCTGCTTGTCCAGATGGACACAATATATGCATCAGCCTTCGCTGGCAACATATCATTACTGAAAGTTAAATTCACCGCTACGTCAGGAAGGTTCAATACATCTGCTTATACTAACAGTTCAGGTATAGCACTTTTGCAAGTTGTTCCTGGTAACTATAACGTATATGTATCTGGCCCAGGTTTTGCCTCAGTGGCAGAACAGATTGAATTCAGCACATGGGGTTTGAACACCACTTTTCTGGCCGCGCCAGTGCTGTCGGCTGAAGTATCAGGTAATGTTGCTACAAATAGTGTAAAAGAGATAAGCTTCTTTTCAAATGGAAACCTCTCGAAAGCTTATAATGCATCAGTGGTCGACGGAAAATTCTCGATATCGCTTCCTGTTGGCTATTATACTGCTTATGCCAAGAGTGGATACAATGTTTATGCTCACTCCTTGCTGGTAACTGACAATACAAGCATATCCGTCGTTTTATCCAGAGGATATTACGTGAACGTTTCATCCACTACAACGGCCTTTACCAATGGAACCGGTTCCTTTGAGGCTCTTTCCAACGGGATGTCTTTGCAATCTGCGACCTCTCTTTCCACTTATTACATTTTCTTCCTGCCGGGAGGAACTTACAGTTTCGCAGCCTCGGTCGCACACGCTGGCCTGAACTATGGAGCATTCAGGACAATACAAGTTCTTGGAAACTTATCCTTCACAATGAAACTGGCATTCCAGACAAACGTCTCTATCTCGACATCTGATACATATCAGTCCAGTTCTGGAGCCGCAGTGCCACAGGTAACTAGTGGCGTTGTGATTGAGTATGCAGGGAACATTCCTATATACTATTCGATTGTTTTAGCTACTGGAGGAGCGACAGTGATCCATCCTAAGACTCTAGTGGGCACCTATTCTTTCTATTTGTACAGCCCTGGATTCCTCAATTCTAGCAGTTCCGCGGATTATAATAGTGCTGCAGTCGAGCTTAATGTTACTCCTATACTAACGACTTTTAATCTTAATCTGAGCACTATTGCTGGTGGGGCCCTGTCTGGCTATGTTTCCCTTCAGGGTTTACAGTCATATCTCTTCAAGATTAGTAATATGACTGCAAGCGGTATTTTAACTCCTGGTCTGTATTCTGTTTCAATATTTTCTACCTCTGCCGCAGTAAATTCTGCAAGCAGTGTTATTGCAGTTCCAATCAAGAGTTCATATTATTCAAGCACTGCAGCCAGCCAGCTTTTCTCTCTTTCAAGCACTGCAACATCATTTTCAGTTTACAAAAACGGTATCCAAATAGGTAGCACTTTCCTTGCTGCTGGTTTCTACACAGTGTATTCACAGAGTGGCTTAAAATCAAACATAACAAGTCTTTATCTAGGAAGCAATACCACGGTCTCGCCGGTTCTTCAGACAAGTTCAATTGTTTCCCTGTCAAACACTCTGGGCTATACCTCCGGTACATATTTCATCTCATCAAGCTCGGGAATAATATCAACATCCAACAACACAACAATTCTTCCACTGGGAACTTATGATGTGAGTTACTATTATAATTATACGAGAAACGGAGTTGATATTTCCGTTTCTGGATCAACATTGATTTCCACTTCTGCCTCAAAATCAGTAAATGTGCCAGTTTCAGTGGCTCCAGGTAAGACTACTATTAGGGGTGCTACATTCAATAATGGTGTTCCAGTGCCATACACAACCGTCATGTTCTATAACAACACAGGATACTTAGTGGGTTCATCAATTTCCAACGCTTATGGAAACTATAGTGTACAACTCTACGGTGGATCATACACGGTATATGCGATTAACAATGCAGATAAAGAAGCAGCATTAACAAACCTTGCAGTAACTCCATTCGGCACACCAGAATCACTCAATATTTCACTGGTTCCTTCATATAAAGTGTTTATCACTGAAACAAAGGGCAACATATTGCTTCTGGCCAATGTTTCAATATCTTCTGGACCAATTTTGCTGCTTTTCAATACGTCTGAAGGTAGTATAGCACTTCCTGGTGGAACATACACATTCTCAGGAAATCTTACAGTTCGCGAAGCTAACTACACAGGTTCGAATATGAATATAACGTATAGCTCATCTGTAACGCAGAACATAGCAGCTCAGAACACATATGTTAGCGTACAGCTATTGAGGGTAGATGTCTATCAATTCTCATCAGGATTGATATCTCCTGTTAGGACGGTTAAGGAAGGATCAAACGTTACTAATTTGTCATTCTATGTTGTAAATACAGGAAATACATTCGTGAACATGACATTCAGTTCTGGCGAGTCTGGACTGACCGCTTCGTTCAACAGAAGCAAGGTTATGATCGCTCCAGGCCAAAATATATCAATTTCCGCAAATCTAGTCCTGCCGCGAAAGATGCTGGCTGGAATTGATACCCTGCAGATAAACGGGACTTACGGCTCGAGTGTATACAACATCCAGTTGAGTGTAAACGTCTCTCCTAGCCCGTCGTTCATCGCCTATCTCAATCCTGCAAAGAACTCGGTCTATCTAAATACTGGAAGCATCCCGGTTATTCTTTCTAATACTGGCAATGAACTGATGACTGTGTATGTCGCCCTGGATCCTGACAACCTTTCCAACCATAACTGGATTGGTAACATCAGTACCGGTCTCTATTACAGTGCAAAGCTTTCAGCTTTCTCGTCCAAGACCATATATGTGAACGTGACGCCAATATCTGGTGAGAGCCTCTTCTTGACAGGGGACCTCACATTAAACATTACCACCAGCACAAACATATCGACTTACCTTAACGTTCCTGTCAAACTGCCGAATAACATAAACTTGAAACCGACAATTTCCGGAACCGAAATAACACACTTTACAGGTGACCCTGAGCTGACCATAATTATAGGCGTTGTGATTATTGCAGCTTCCGTTATCATTGGTCTTGTAGTTGCTTCTTCAAGAGGGAGGCGCAGGAACAGGTGAAAGCCAAGATCGCGTTGATGGCATTAGGAATTATGTTCATAATGATGCCTCTTGCCGCCACAGTGTCGGATGCCGGTACAGCATATCCATCCATATTTACCAGTACCCTGTCGTATGGGACGGTCTTTACAAACGAAAACTTCTCAATTTATGTCAACTCAACATATGGTTTTAACAACTATACCGCTGTGCTGGTATTTTCCGGTCAGAATCTCAGCGGGATGGCACCAGGAACAACCGTCCTATCACGGAACCAGACAACCCCTGATTTAGTATTTAACATAACAGCACCGTCCAATCCCGGAACATTATCAATATTAGTGATGACTTCAGCGCGTGGTACAACAATAATGCAATACAGGACAACGGTTGAGCTTACAGTTGTGAGCCCGATCAAGATGCAGGCTACTGTCAGCAATCCAACCCAGTTTATCATGTATAATGTCACAGTCACGTTTGCACTTAACGGAAACAACGTTTCCAAAATCGTGATACCACGCCTCGCACCATATTCCACGCAGGTTATTTCTATCGACTCGGCTGCATTTTCCCTGATCAATAAAGGCGATAATACCATCCAGGTATTCGCCAGCACTCCAGGTGCCGTAGTGAGCGGTGACTCGACATTCTATTATGGCACGCCTCCGAACTATACATGGATATACTATATTGCAGCAGTGGTTGTGGCCTTCATGATATTCCTCGCAGTAAGTGCAGGAAGGAGATCCATCCCAAAATCACCGAAATGGAAAAAATAATGCTGTAAATACAATTCACGCTGTAATTGCTTTCTGCAGTGTGGTGAATTCATGGTCTAGAATATCTCTTCTTCTGTAATTCTGGATTTTAGGATTTGGGAAAGAAGTTACACCTCCAGCTATTCTTGCAGCTGAAACGGCGTTGTCATGTATCTTGTGGGGCTGGCTCGTATTTGTCTCATCAACTACTTCGGGAACTATTCCTATTGCCTTCAGCTTTCCAATGATACTGTCCCTATTAGGGACATCTCCATCACCTATCCTCACCGTACGGGAAGAATACCTGTAGCCCTTTGAAATCGTGGCTATTGATCTGATAAGTGAATCTATGCCGGGTGCCTCAAATGCCTCAAGCAATATATCATCGCCTATAACTGCAATGCCTGGCTTGGGCCCTGGATCGATACCTATTATCAGTGAACTGAACCTATCCTTACCCAGCAAAAATGGGATTGCCCATCTGACAGCCTCAGACGCGCTGTCAGTCCTGATCTGTGCTTCCACGATCTTCTCATCCTTGTTGGAACTCAGGATTATGCTAACATCGGATGGCAGATGGTCAATGTTATCGATAGAAACAGACTTTATGTGCCAGGATTTAAGGACATTGACAACTTCATGATAAAACCTGAAATTATGAGTGTAGATGCCTACTCTTTTCATTTACGGCATGTTAAATGGATATCCGTTTAATATCTTTATCGTGTTTTTGCTGCCTAAGAACCAGAATCAGGTTTGCCCTGTTCCTTCAATATTCTGTTTACCAGTTCCACGAACTCTTTTTCCTTCCCTTTGGGTATCACGCCACCGGCAGCGACGTCGTGACCTCCGCCAGAGCCTCCTACCTGGTCACAGGCGCTCTTCAAAACTGTGGAGAGGTTCAGCCCTTTTTTTACCAGTTTAATCGTCCCTCTTCCTGAAAGCTTGGTGTTCTTGTCACCTACGTTAAAGCCGATGATGGGCTTGCTCTGATCAGCCAGGTATAGCATCAAGAGATCACTTATCTTTCCTGCCATTTCTGATTCAGGTGAGTAAAAATACTGCAGGTGAGACATGCTTCCAATTTCCTTCACCGTTCGGTAGACATAGTCTATAAGCTTGGTCTTATAAGTTCTCCACGCTGCAAGCATTTCACCTTTCAGAGCCGAATCTCCAAGAAAATACTGGACTGCGACCGAATTTTTTCCAACCCTCGCATTTCCGTCTATGATGCTGCTCAGCTCCTTCGAAGTAAAATCCATGTCCTTGAATCTCAGCATGTCTGACTCCAGGTACTTTATGGCCTCCAGACCGCATTTCTGGGATATCAGATGGGCAGCAAGCTTCTTTTCAAGCATTCGCTTCTGGTCCTCGTTCATCGATGTTGGTGACTGATCGTAACCTAGATGGCAGTCGTCCAGTACCTTCTTTGCACCATCCGGTTTTCCCGTGATGCCGTTAAAGAAAGGATCTGTTGAATAGACCAGAGAATCAAGGAGAGTCTCACCTTCAAGGCTTATTGATCTCTCATTACTGAAAAGATTTGAGTACTCATCGAGTAGGAGTTTATTCAATCCAGATATGCCGCCCAGATCCTGTTTGTCTGCTATCATGCCGGATACAAAGTAGGGTATAAGATCCGAATTCCGTTCTGAACAAACGAGGGAAAAAATCATTGCCATAGTTGAGCCGCACGCCTCTCTTGTCCCATCAATTCCAAAATCCCTTGCATTTATGTTCATTGCCTTCGAAGGAGACGCTTTATAAAAATGATGATCGAGAATTATCAGCTTTTCAAGCTCAGGAACATACTGTGCCTGATCGGAGCCTGCGTCAACGACAATAGTCAATGAATCAGGATATTCAAGGACAACGTTACGGAAGTCCTCCCCCAGAAGGCTTTTGATATATGTGAGATGAACCCTCTTTTTCAAACGCATCAGCGTTTTAAGCATAATAATGGCAGCACTGGTTCCATCTCCGTCGTAATGTGCGACCACTCTTACGAATGGTTCAGTTTTTGTTAACTCTGCAGCATCAGAAAGCTTATTATATAAATCCTGGCCGATAACCTTCTGGACAGGACTCATAGAACTTTGTCTAGATTCCAGCCGGCAGGAAGAACGTTTGTCCTTCTATAGTATTTGATGAGTCTAAGGATCTTAGCCATAACTAGTGTTCTGCCTCTCTCATTGCTCTTGTCTCTCGTGTTCAACGCCAGATGCGCACTAACCTTCTTGTATCTGGTAATAAGACTCTGCAAGTCATCTGGAATTTCTGGCTTCAGCTTCTTCTCCTCAAGAATTTTATTGAGCTTCTTTCCAAGAACCAGTTTTGTGGACGGAATTGCATACTGATCTCTCAGCCTGATTCCAACCTCCGATGAAGTTAGTTTTGAGTTCTTCAACTGCACTATATTGTCTACAATTTCATCGCCTGAGGCTTTGATCCAGGTCGGCTTCGCCGTATACCTGTCCCTATGTGATCTTGATTTACCTTTTTTTCTGGTGTGCATTCTGGCCATTTTGTATTCTCCGCTGGAACCGTAATTGGTCAGTTATTAATCTATTTTATGTCTGGCTCATCTTGCAAATTCATTTTGATGCAAGTTGTTTCTCGGTCTTATTGAGATTAAGGTGAAAAGAGAACAAGTAACCTAAAATACCGCAGGGTGCCGTTTTCTTTAAGTTGGTCAACTTATAACTTTATGAAGCCTCTCATATGTGCAGATAGCTTCCATTGCCACGGTCCAGATCGTGAGTTCTTCTGGATATATTGAGTACTTATTTCCCAAGCCCTCCATGTCTGTCCTGTATTTTCCTTCGGAGAATCCACCAATTATAAGCGTGGTATCAGTAGAATCTCCAACGGCTTCAGAAACGCTGCTTATCCTATCTTCTGGAGAAAAGATTCGTACATTCTTTAACCCATTCCTTGAAATGAATTCTTTAAGGTTGGAATCAATTATTTCAAGGAGAACTTGATCATTGTTCTGTATCGTTCGTTTCATGTAAAGATCCTCAATCAAACCCTGAAAACGATTGAATGATCTTGGAATGCGGGTTTGAGGATTGACAGTTATAACTTTGTTTTCCCTTGTATGTATGAAGACCAGCAGTTGGCCAGCCTTGTTCAGGATGCTTTCCTGACATGCAAGCAGGAGAGTGTGTATAATGTCCGGTCGCCCACGTCTTGTAGATTCCCCGGGAAATACTGAGTCGATTGCCCTGTGCATGTAGTTGGAATCCAGTAGAACCTCGGAAAGCTTCTTTGATCTTCTCTTCGAATAGGAGACTGCGTCAGGGAAGCTCCAAAGTTCTTTGGGAACCATTTCGAGTTCTGAGTCTGCTATAATTATGTTGAGCATTGATGAGCCAATTGCTTTAATTCTTAATTTCTTTTTCTATTTACGCTCTTACTAAAAGTGTAAAAAACATAACGGTCCGATGCATGCTTAACAATGCCAATTTTCACAGATAACCTTCTGAAGGGAAAAACCGTATTGATCACAGGTGGAGCCACAGGCCTTGGAAAGGCAATGAGTGTTGAATTTGGAAATCTCGGCGCTCGAATAGCAATAGTCAGCAGAAAAAAGGAGAATCTCGAGGCAGCATGCGCCGATCTGAAGGCAATGAGTATAGAGGCAGACTATCAGGTATGTGACGTCAGAAATCCTTCCCAAATCAGCGAATCGGTTTCGAAACTTGAGGAAACACTCGGTCCAATAAACGTGCTTGTGAATAATGCGGCAGGTAACTTCATAAGCAGAACCGAACAATTATCGCCAAAAGCTTTTGATACCGTAATAGGAATAGTTCTTCAGGGGTCGTCTTACTTCTCGCTAGAAATGGGAAAAAGGTGGATCAAATCCGGTATGCAGGGAACGATCCTGAACATCGTTGCAACATATTCCTGGACTGGCTCTGCGTATGTAGTGCCATCGGCAGTATCAAAGGCAGGTGTGCTGGCATTAACACAGTCTCTCGCCGTAGAATGGGGTCCAAAGGGGATAAGAAGTATTGCGATCGCTCCCGGTCCCATGCCGACCGAAGGCGCATGGAAAAATCTGATTCCGGATAATGCATTCGAGGATTTAATGAAAGCAAGGAATCCAATGCTTCGCCTTGGTAAGCCCTCTGAACTTGCGAACCTGGCTGCTTTCCTTATCTCAGATGCGGCTTCATACATAAACGGTGAGGTAATCACGATTGATGGCGGTGAATGGCTTAAGGGCGCAGGACAGTTTAACATGCTTTCTGAAATGCCCGATTCACTCTGGGATGTAATGAAGACTAGAAGAGGCAAGTAGGAAGACTACATGCCTCCTGCTGCAGAAGGCTTCAGGGAAAGTGTTTTTTTACCTGAAGCTTTGATTTCCTGAGCATTCAGCATGTACGCTACCATGAGGATTCCAAGGATAAGCCCTGTATTAGAGTCAGTACTGAACTGCGCAACTATACCTAGCCCCTGGTATATAATCCATGCAAATATTGAAAAACACAGAGTAACCGCTGGCGCGTATGTATTTTTGAATACCCAGAGGACGATTCCTGCAACAATTACTACCACAAAGAGAATATTCAGCAGGCTGGAAAAAGCTGATATCCTGATCTCGGCTGAAATGGCAAAGCCCAAAAAACCAAAAGGGGAAGGAAAGTAATTTACTGGTAGAGAGGACCAGAAACCATCTGCAGGATAAACCTGAAAGCCCAGTGAAATCAGCAGTGTCGCTATAGTTACATATCTGATAGTCTTTTCCGCCCTAGTGCTGTTTCCATCACCGGCGGTCAGGATCAGGACGACCGCTCCAACCAGGTAGAAGATTACTGAACCCGGGAGTCCAGTCAAGAACGATGAACCGAGTGTAAAAACACCGCCAAAACCTTCGCCGAAGACCCAGATGACTGCGCACCATGCTATCGCAACAGCCTGGATAAAATAAAAGATCTTTCCTTTCTTTGTGGTAAGGTACAGGACCCCGATATAAAGCTGGATGACTGCTGCGGCAAGATCCATTAAAGGTGGGTTGCGGTTCCAGACGTTCACGCTTAGCCTGATCACCTGTGTAACCGGAAAGCCCATTGTAAGCATCGGAATCAGGTTATACTGTGCAAAGAGATTATTCATCTCAGGCTGTACCTGCAATATCGCGTCGAGTATCCACATAATGCCAAGGGCCAGCCTGAGAAAAGTCCTTGATCCAGATTCTTTTATCTTAGACTGTCCCTTCAGGAAAAGTACTGCGATAAAGGGCGCAGGAAGCGCAGAAAGCAAGAATTCCTCATAAAAGAGAAGAAAGTCTGATGCCTTTATGAAAGGTAAGCGAAGATAGAATCGGAACTCGAAATAGAATATAATTCCAAGAAGGATTGCCATGAGAGCAACCAGAATAAGCGCCATCACTTTTAGTATCGATTTCATCAGCACTACAGGTAAAATAAATAGCAATATGATGTTTTCATATCAGAATGACCTGATTTTTGTAATAATAATTATGAAAATGTCCAGAGGAGAGATAAGATAGACAAGGAAAACCATCCTGCATCAGATCACTATCTAGTTTCGCTTTTCCTTCCAAAATTTTAGTGAGTCTCATGACATTGGTACTATACTTTACTGCTAAAGCTTTTAAGATAATTAACGATACTCAGGATTATGATTGCAGGTGCGGATTATAACAAAGTTCAAGTTGATTTTTACGCCAGGTATGTGAGTATAGAAACTGCTTTTGAAGGGGCGGATCTAAAATCAAGATAAGGCAGCTTTTCAGTGTATTCGGTCCGCTCGTCTTTGCACTCAGGTACCTCAAGAAAGAGAGAAAAGTACTGACTCTTGTTTCCGTGATAGCTGTCCTCTCTGCTGTATTCAGGCTTCTTGTTCCAATATTTTTTGGAGACGCTGTAAACTCGGTAGAGAGCACCGACTTTGCCGCTGCGGAACATTTTGTAGTCCTGATACTTATCGTGTCTGGCCTGAGTGCAATCGCATCGTTTGTCGTAAATTATGGATCCCAGTACCTATCGCAGAGATATGCGTATGAATTGAGAAAGGATGTCTTTCATCACCTTCTTAACAAGAAATTCAGATACTTTGAAAACCAGACTTCAGGGAACCTACTCTCAAGATCCACAATGGATATTGAGGCAACCAGAAACTTTGTCCTGAACGTATTGTCGCAACTCATACCAACAATCTTTCTCATAGCAATAGCATTCTACTTTCTCATCACACTTGATGTGATCTATTCACTCTTCTTTCTCGTTGTAGTTCCGGTCCTGATATATCTTGGTATAACTTTCCAGAGAAAACAAAGGAGCCATTGGCGAATAATAAGGGATACCTATGGTACAATGAATGAACGCCTCCAGGAGAATATAACCGGTCAGCGGGTTGTCCGCGGATTTCTTGGAGAAGACAGGGAAGTGGACAGGTTCACTGAAACCACTGACACATATTTTCAGGAATATAACTTAGTGGCCAGGCTCAGGGGAAAGTATAACAACCTCATGCCCCTGCTGATAAGCGCTGCAGCAACCGGCGTTATACTATATGGTGGATACACTTCACTTATAACGGGAGCTCAGATAGGGAACCTTGCAGCCGCTGTCAACATCTTCAATACCATGGCTTTTCCTGTGAGCTTTATCGGAAGATTGATCGTTTTCTCTGAGAATGCCAAGGCCGGAATAGATCGTATTGACACCATCATAGACGGCCAGGATGAGGAAGCAGTATCCGGTGAAATTAAGAATCCGTTGACCCCTCCGGCCGAGATTAGTGCCATCAGCTTTTCCCGTGGTTCAAAGGTAATACTTAACGGAATGAGCTTTCACATCAAGAAAGGAGAGTTTGTCGCCATAACCGGTACAACCGGGAGCGGCAAGAGCACTCTTATAAACATGCTACCAAGGTTGTATGATCCGGATTCAGGGACAATTTCCTATAACGGGGTAGTTTATGACAAATTTACCCTTCCAGAAATAAGGGAGAGAATAGCCGTCGTTCCCCAGGAGATAAGCCTTCTTTCCGGATCTATAAGGGAAAACATAGCGTTCGGCAAGGGAGAATTTACAGATCAGGAAGTTATCGAGGCGGCGAAGATTGCACATATAGATGATTTTATAGAGTCCCTGCCGGACAAATATGAGACAATTGTCGGTGAACGTGGAATAACATTGTCTGGAGGACAGAAGCAGAGGGTTGCCATTGCCAGGGCCGTCATAATGAAACCTGAGGTCCTCATCTTTGATGATGCCACCTCAAGCCTTGATGCAGAAACAGAACTGGAGATATTCAATTCAATAAGAAGCAAGCTTCGTTCAACTTCGGTGATCATAATATCCCTGAAGGAAACAGGGTTAATGTTTGCCGATCGTGTTCTCATTGTCGACAATGGAAATCTCCAGGAAGCCACAGATTCAAGAAAGGACCTTATCGATTCATCCAGAAAAGACAGTCTTGTAGGGGGTGGCTGATCATGCCAAAGACCTACGAGGAAGTCGAGGACGAACTGATCAAGGGTGGCAAGGGCTTCGCATCTTTCAAAAGAATGATGGGTGAAATGCTGTCGCAGAGAAGGGAGTCAGCAAAACTTGGCATTTCGATCATAGTCACTGCTGCGATGGGCACAATATACCCTCTTTCAATAGGTCTTGCGATTGATGCAATTCTTATCCAAAAGAGCGCAATCCTTCTTGCCATTTATGCGTCGCTATTTTTTGCAGTTTATCTCGTACAGTTCTTCTCAAACCGTGTGAGAACAATTAGCTCAACATATTTGGCGCAGTACACTATCAAGAGCCTGAGGGACAAGGCGTTCAAAAACCTCCAGAAAGTACCCGTCTCTTTCTACAGTAAGGTCAAGACGGGATACCTTATCAGCAGGATCAGCAACGACGGCGAGTCTCTTAGCGAATTCCTGACATTCCAGGTGCCACTGGTAGTCTCAGGAATAACCACAGTCATCATCTCTGCATCAATCATGCTCATTCTTGCCCCAAAGCTTGCACTTTATTCGTTTATCGTTATACCTCTCCTTATAGGATTCACGTTTTCGCTTCAACCAAGGGTGAAGAGGAACTATCTTCGAACGAGAAAGACGATTGCGGCGATTACTGGTAACCTGAGCGAAAACATCAATGCGATGAGGGCAATCAAGAGTTTTAATGTCGAAGGCAGGGTTGAGGGAAACTTTGACAAGCTGAACACCGCAAACTATGCGGCCAACATGAAAGCCTCCAGGCTCGCATCATCATACGGTTCGGTTGTCAGGATAATAGAGGCAGTAGGCATCGCAATCGTGCTCATAGAAGGTGGCATAATGGCCCTCGGCGGCCTGATTACAGTCGGTATTCTTGTATCGTTTGTATTTTACGTACAGGAATTCTTTGACCCAGTTGTGCAGCTTTCGCAGACATATAACTCATATCAATCTGCCATGGTTGGCTTAGTCAGAATATATGGTATAATAGACAGCGAGAAGGACAAAGATTCCGCGGATTCTATCAAGATCGAAGATTTCGTTGACAAGATTGAGATCAGGGACGTGACTTTTTCATATGGCGGCGATAATGCGCTTGAATCAATATCCTTCAACATACGGAAAGGCGAGAAAGTTGGTATCGTTGGTCATACCGGTGCGGGAAAGACCACTATATCTAATCTGATAATGAAGTATTACCATCCTACAAAAGGGGTTATACTGATAGATGGAAAGAATCTCGATGACATATCTACAGGATCCTACAGAAAGCTGATAGCTCCAGTTTTGCAGGATCCGTTCATGTTCCGTGGAACGGTGCTGGAAAATATCCTGTTTGCCGATCCCTCTACGACAAGGGAACAGATCCTGACCGCGATCGACCGGTTCGGGCTGCATGCCCTTTTTGAAAAGATGCCGAATGGCATAGACAGTGAAGTGGGCGAAATGGGCCGTAACCTCTCAGAAGGCCAGAGACAGGCCATATCCCTCCTCAGGGCATTCATTCTGGATCCTGAGATACTGATCCTGGATGAGCCAACCTCCCAGATAGACCCTGCTTCTGAAAAGATCATAATGGTGGCACTTGAAAAGTTCTTAAAGGGAAAGACGCTTGTTCTCATAACCCACCGTTTCTCCCTAATTCGCCTCGTGGATGAGGTTATAGTACTTGATCATGGCAAGCTCGTCGAGCAGGGAAACGTTGACCAGCTCATGGCAGAGGATGGAAAATTCGCCCAGCTTTACAAATACCAGAAGGCGGATAATGACCTCCTATGATCAACAGTTGCTTGTGATCAGCGTACCTTCCGGCGTGCTCCCATGAACGAAGTTTCTGACCCTTATGTCTAGAGACAGTTTCTTGGCAAGTTCAATTGCGGCGGGATGGACTATCCTGGAACCGCCGCTGGCAATAGAGATTGCAGCATCATGTGAAAGCACTTCATACAGGAACGCCCTCTCTGCTAAGGTCTTCGGATCTACATTGTATATGCCGTTGACATCCTTGTAAAGCGTGATGTGGGAGGAACCATATGCTCCTGCGAAAGCCACAGCGCTAAGGTCAGAACTGTTTCTCCCGAACGTCCTTATTTTTCCCTGTGAGTCCGGAGCAAAGAATCCTGTTGTTACAAGGACATCACAGTCAGAAAGCGCATTATCGACGTTCCTTCTTATTTCCGGCGATGATGCCTGAATGTCCGGAAGGTATCCGGATTCAGTCAGGTTTGCGACCAAGCCGAGCAGATCCGATGGAACAAACATAGCTGCGTGCCCTCTCTCCTTAAGATAAGCCGTGCAAGTTGCTGCTGAAAGCCTTTCCCCTATTGAAAGTATTTCAGGCAGATCCTCTGCGTTAAGCAATCTCTCGTCCCATGCCTCCATTCTCCCCGGATGCGGATTCACGGAAACAGAAAGCAGTTTCAGCGACACATCCATCGGATAGTGTCCAAGGGCGTTTGCCAACCATCTTGCATGCAGTGAAACAAGATCATTCACCAGGTCTACGATCCCTTTCCTGTCTCGACTATAACACTGCAGTAAGGAATCAGTAACTTTTTCAAAAGCGCTCACCACAAAGACGCTTTTGGAAGCCCTTTGTGCTATATCGTCAAGGTTTCTGAGTGCCTCGGATCCAGTGAGGCATGAACCCCCAATCTTGTAAAAACGGACTGCATCCGTCATATATATCCTCCAATCCTGGCTGCGACTTCTGCGTTCAGCAATGTTGAGCCGGCAGCACCGCGTATAAGGTTATCGATAACCAGCACGAACTGTAGGATACCACCGCTTATCCTTGCCCTTCCAACTGACACCTGCATTCCTTGAAGTTTTCCCTGATTCATGGAATCTAGTCTGGGTTGAGGGCGATCCTTTTCATCATGAAAAATGATAGGTTTATCAGGAAGCGTTGGCAAATCCCTAGGCAGATCAGTATTGCGAAATGTACTGAATGAATCCACTATATCGTTCAACGATACTTCGGAACCAAGGTTTACGGTCACTGACTCAAGGTGGCCATTTATAACAGGCACCCTGGTACACGTCGCAGTCAATTGAAAGTTCCGTTTGTTGTACGGATCAAGTATTTTATGAGTTTCAGCGACCATTTTCTCCTCTTCTCCTGGAATATATGGAATAACGTTGGATAGAATGTCCATTGAAGGAGTGCCCGCGTAGCCCGCCCCGCTCACTGCCTGCAGAGTTGTTACATTAACGCTCCTTATTCCAAACTTTACAAGTGGTGCTAGGGCAAGTACTAACCCGATAGTGCTGCAGTTGCCATTGGCTATTATATAATTATGATGAAGCTTAGCTATCTCATTGAAATTTATTTCCGGAACAACAATAGGAACATCCGGAAGCATCCTGTTACCAGAAGCATTTGTAATTATGCGGTTTCCATTTTGCATTAGTTCTCTCTCCAGAAGTGCCGCGCTCTGTTCACTCACGGCACTGAATACGAAATCAAAATGCCGCCTGCTTATCTCCTCCGCTTCTGCGTGCTTAACCTCCAGCTTATGGCCTTTTTTGGAAACAGGAATAATAGTGCCAATGGAGCTCTGCGAAGCATAAATCGCTTCAAGGTCAAAAAATGGATGGTCATCAAGAAGCCGGATTAATTCCCTGCCTACTAGACCTGTTGCACCCACGACAGCGACCTTAAGGCGATCCATTCAATCGCCTCCCTTATGAGTTACATTCTTGATCGAAGCGGCAATATCTTCAATTATATCCTCTGGGTCCTCAAGGCCCACCGATAGGCGGAAAAGCGAATCATCTATTCCCGCAATTCTCCGCTCTTCAGAAGAAAACCCACGATGGGACATGGTTGCAGGGTGCGAGATTGTTGTATTTACCCCACCCAGTGTATTTGCTGGCGTGATTATCTTTAGCCTCTTCATGAAAGCAGCCGGATCTGGACCCTTCTTATCAATGGAGAAAGAAACTACTGATCCGAAGCCTTTTAGCATCTTAGACGCAATCGCGTAATCAGGATGATCCGGTAGTCCGGGAAACATGACTTTTGCAATTCCCGGCATCTTATTCAGTTCAGACGCAATTTTCAGCGCTGATTCTCCAGAATCCTTCATTCTTACATGCAATGTCTTGATTCCACGAAGCATAAGATAGGCTGCAAACGGATCGAGAGTTTCTCCAATTGTCTTCCTGAAGTCGTCAAGGCCCTTTATATCTTCGATGCTGCCTGCAACGACACCGGAAATCACGTCATTATGACCGGAAATAAACTTGGATCCACTATGTATAACTATATCTGCACCTGAATCGAGCGTTTTCAGGTTGACGGGGGTTGCAAAGGTTGAATCAGATATAAGGATGGACTCAGGCTTTATCTCCTCCCTGATCCTCCTAAGGTCCTGTACCCTGAGGGTGGGATTTGAAATTGATTCCACATAGACTATATCGTGTCCATTGTACATCTTCAGTAAAGAGTCAGTGCCCGGGCCTGCGACAGTGGTCCTCACTCCATAAAGGCTCATGACATCCTTCAGGAACTTAAGAGTTCTTGCAAAAACATCACAGTGAATCAGCACGGTCATGCCAGGCCTTAAGCGGTGCAGCAATACCGAAGTGACTGCTCCCATTCCTGAACTGAAGGAAGCAGCTGCGCCAGCATTTTCCAGCTTGGAAATAACAGCATTCAACTGGTTTACAGTAGGATTTGCCTCCCTGGTATATCTGAAAGATGCCCCTTCAGGCATCACGTAAGCGCTTGTCTGATATATTGGCGTAGTCAGGGGTGAATGGCTGAATTCGTTATCTTCCCTTACAAACCTCGTCTTATCTCGCAATTTCAGCACCTCCGCAAACACCAGTTTCGATAAGGTCGAACGCAATGCCAAAACTGCCAAGGACTTCAGATGCTGCCAATTTAATATTAGTCAATATGCTATCTTCCTCAAGAATACAGAGAACAGAAGGGCCGGCACCGCTCAGAGCCACGCCCAGAACCCCATTCGCCGTAAGTTTTTTCTTGAGATCGGAGTAAAATGGGTAGATTACAGATCTTGCGGGCTCCACAATGGCATCATTCATGCCAGCCTTGATTAGTTCTACGTCAAACGCTTTCAACCCGAGCAAGAGCATGGCCAAATTTCTTGCATTTGATATGGCAGAACCAATTGGAACTTGTCGAGGAACTACAGCCCTGCATTTTTTCGTCTTCTCCTCTATGTTAAGGCGTATATTTATAATGGCAAGCTTCAGGTCAGGGTGTATTTTTGCTCTGTGCCATTTAAGTGGCTCTGACGACTCGATAATCACGAGTCCGCCAACGAGAGAAGCTATTACATTATCAACATGGGCAGTTCCGGTGACTGAATGCTCCCCTATAGCAGCGAAATTGATAATAGAATCCTCTTTTAAGTGGAGACCCAAAAACTCGTTAATGGCTAGTGCAGCAGCCACAGAGCATGCTCCGCTGCTTCCCAGCCCAGAACCCCATGGAATATTACCATGTGACCTAAGCAGTATTTGAGATTCAGGATCATATTCACGTAACATCGCCTCAGCAACTGCCTGCTGGGGTGTTCCCCTTATCTTCATATTGTTTGCATCCAGCACATTTACTGAGCCTGTAGATTTGTTATGCGAGAAATCAATATCAAGAACTTCATGAAAAGCATCAAGAGCGACGGAAACGGAATCATATCCAGGTCCAAGGTTCGCAGAAGAGGCACAGCTGGTAACTCTTATCATTTCGCCTGCGATGGCGGGTTGATATTTCTTCTTTTATTAATAAGGTATTACTGTTAAACATATAATGCGGTCAATATATGAGTCACTAATCTGTTCTGGTTATTCACAAAGCACATGCTATAGCCAATTTTGAAATTTCCTGAAATTATATTCAAAATTCGGTAACTATAATATAGATCATGTAATAAATACTTATGACTGAGCCTTTTTACTTCAAGCGTTATGATATGGTTATAGGAAAGGCAGAAAACTTAGACGAAATGAAGAGGGAACTCGAAAGATTGAGAGTGGAGGATCCATCGGCCGTTCTTTATCACATAAAAGAGGGGCACATATCCATGTGGTTGGCTGCCACCGGTAAAAAAGAGCTTGCGGATGCAATTAAGCCCAGCATGTCAATCGAGGAGACAATAAGGGTATTATCAAGACCATCAAAAACTCCAAAAGCAGGACAGAACTCAGGAAAGAGTTCAGGACGAAAAGCCGGACCCAGGAACACCTCTCAAAAGAGGATGTAAGCCCGAACAAATATGTTTTTGACACATTAAAGAAATGCGCAAAATTCCATATTCCACGTACAGGGTTCAGCTGAATTCAGAATTCACGTTTTCCGATCTAGAAGCCACGGTTCCATACTTTAAGAAACTCGGCGTTTCTCACCTATTCCTGTCCCCAATTATGGAAGCCGCAAAGGGGAGTACCCATTTCTATGATACCTTTGATTATACATCAATAAGTGAAGTCCTTGGAGGTGATAAAGGCCTCGAATCGCTAGCAGAAAGATGCTCAGCTTCAGGAATTGGGTTGATACTGGACATTGTCCCGAATCACATGACAGTCCTCAACAGGTTTATGATCGATTATCTGAGAAAGGGTAAAAAGTCATTTCTTAGAGAACTATTCGACGTCGATCTAGATTCCCCAGAGTCCAGAAGAAAGATAATATTTCCTTTGCTTGATTTTTATCCTTTTCAAGAACCGGATAGATTGCAAATTGTTGGGGATAGCATAATGGTCGACAATGATAAAATGAAATTCCCAATTCTCTCAGGAAGCTGGAATAAAAGAAAAGCGACTGCCACGTTGATAGGCGAGCAGCTTTACATTTTAACCTACTGGAAGGAGGCTTTCAGGCTTGTCAATTACAGGAGGTTCTTTGCGGTAAACGATCTTATCGCAATTAGGATAGAAAAAAAGAAGAATTTTGACAGTTTTCATGCAAAAGTCAATCAACTCATTTCAAAAGGCATGATCCATGGTCTCAGGATTGATCATATAGATGGACTATACGATCCGGTTACATATCTGCGAAGACTGCATAAGATTGCAGGCGATCTGCCCGTCTGGGTGGAGAAGATACTCGCCCGGGATGAGATACTTCAGGAGGATTGGCAGGTTGAAGGTGATACGGGATATTCCGCAAGAGCCAGAATCAATTCAGTATTTATTGATGGTAACAACCTAAATCGAATAAGGAAGCTATTTAGAAGATATGGTGGTGATAGTTATGAAGGTGAGAAATACAGGGTCTTTTTAAAAACAGAGACTTCAAAAACCCTCTTTCTTTCAGATCTCAAAAAATATTCGCGCTTGATTCAGGGAAGGTTCACTGCAAGTGGAATTCATGGTGTCTCCGTCGAAGCGATATCGGATGCCTTGAACGCAACCATTGCGTGCATGGATCAATACCGCACGTATTCTAAAATCAACAGAGTAGAAACTCGCAAATGGAAAAAAGCGACAAAGAGGGCAATGAAGTATTTTCCTCCACTTTCAAGGGAGTTGTCATGCATCAACTTCTTTATAGATCTTGCAAGTGTGGACACCAAATCTCTTCTAATTCTGAAAAGGATTGAACAATTTACCGGGGCGGTAATGGCCAAATCCATGGAGGACTGTTATTTCTATCGCTACACGGCCCTGCTTTCGACATGCATTGTAGGATTCATGCCGTTTGAAGATAGATACGAAGACATAGAAGTGCATAATTTCTTCAGTAATCTGCAACGTTCAGGAAAAAAGCCAATGATTACTCTTTCAACACATGACACTAAATTTGGCGAAGACGCAATTGCAAGGTTCAATACCCTGAGCGATATGATAGGCGATTGGGAATGTTTATTGAAATCATTTTCGGTAAAATCTGAAATAAAAGAATATGATAAATACCGGATATTGCAGGTTATTCTGGGTACTTTTTATAATTATGACGAAGAATACATAGAAAGATTACGTTCTTACATAACAAAGGCGCTAAGAGAATCGCGAGAAAATACAAACTGGGAATACCCATCGGCGAAATACGAGCAATTGTGCCTTGAATTTGCAAATAAATCAGTCGATATACTGGAAAAAGAATGGAACGGACTGATATCTAAAATACAGTACCTGGGCGGTCTTAACAGTCTTTCACAAACAGTTATCAAGTTTATGGCTCCCGGAGTACCTGACACATACCAGGGCAGTGAATCCTTGAACCTGTCGTTTGTGGATCCAGACAACAGAAGGCCCGTTGATTTTAAAAGCATATCAGAAAGACTTGAAAACATTTATTCGACCATGCCCGCACTCAATCTAGAAAACATTTGCAGCGGCGATCTTAAGCTCTGGATAACATCAAAGCTTCTATCGATCAGGTCTGGTTTTTATTCTTACTTCATGAATGGCAGTTACAATCCACTTGAATTCGAGGGCATAAATTCTGGCAGTCTCTTCGGTTTCTCCTATTCACTTGGAGATCGGATCATGTTAATTATCGTAAGCCGACATCACCAATCAATTCTCAACGGCTTTAGTTATGAGCCGGAATGCTGGAAGGGAACTAAGCTAAGAGGCTTGGCACAACCAGTGCAAAATGTGAAAAATCTTATTACTGGAATGCAGGCCAATACTATTGATCTTGCTGAAATTATGAGCGAATATCCATTTGCTGTTGTGGAGGTATCTTAGTCTTGAGGGACCACAGTGAATTGGGTGCATATTTTGATCGAGACAAATGGAAGATAACTGTATGGGCTCCGCTGCACGAAAAAATCTTCTACCATCCATTAGCTGGGAGAGAAGTCCAAATGGAAAAGGAAGGAGACTACTTTTCTGCGGAGCTTCAAGGAGTCAAGAGTGGAGATCTTTATTGGCTGAACGTTGACGGGAAATTATTTCCGGATCCGCTGTCAAGATTCCAGCCGAGAGGTGTTGACGGCCCCTCAATGCTCATTGACACTACAAAGTTTGAATGGTCTTCCTATCACAGGGAAACCCAATCAACAGAAGATACTGTCCTGTATGAAGTTCACATTGGGACCTTTACCAGGAAGGGCACCTATAGGGACGCCGAAAACAGAATAGCGTATCTGAAGGATCTCGGAGTCGATGCGCTTGAAATAATGCCTCTCTCTCAGTCTTATGGTAGCAGGAATTGGGGATATGATGGGGTTTTTCCATTCGCCCCGGCATATTCATACGGCTCACCTTCAGATCTTGCACATTTCATTGATAAGTGCCATTTGGCAGGTCTCTCCTGTTTGCTTGACGTTGTCTATAACCATATGGGACCAATTGGAAACGTATTTCCATCATTAGCTCCTTATTTTTCAAAAAAATATTCAACTCCATGGGGCGAAGCTATCAACCTTGATGGACCGTATTCCAATGGCGTGAGAGAAATGTATCTCTCCAATTTAAGCTACTGGGTTGAGGAATATCATTTTGATGGTTTTAGATTCGACTCCACGCAGAATATTTATGACTCATCCCCGAAACATTTTCTCTCCGAACTGACCGATCATGCCGCAGCACTCTCGACCAAGCTGGACAGTAAAATCTTAATGATTGCGGAGTCAGATAAAAATGACGCTAATATCGTTAGAGCGAAGGATGCTTGTGGTATGGGATTCGATTGCGTCTGGGCAGATGATCTGCACCATTCATTTCACTCTTACATAACGGGAGAAAAAAATGGATATTACTCAGACTATGGTAACCTGTCGGACATCGCATACACTATTGAGCATGGCTTCCTTTTCGATGGGAAATATTCGAAATACTTAAAAAATAATAGGGGAACACACTTTTCCGGTGAGAATCCATCCTCGCTGGTTGTTGCCTTACAAAATCATGATCAGATAGGGAACCGGCGACTTGCAGAGAGGATTTCAACTCTGGCTTCTTTTGAAGAGATCAAGCTGGGAGCGTCCGTTTTTATTCTAACTCCATTTACACCGATGATTTTTATGGGAGAAGAATACGGCGAAACCTCCCCGTTCTGGTTCTTCATGCAGTCAGATGATAAAGAATTTGCAAAAAAAGTCGACTTTGGAAGGAGAAGTGAATTCAAGGATTTCAACTGGCAGGGAAAAATAATAGATCCGAGCAGTGAAGAAGCATTCATGCAATCCAAACTTAAATGGAATTTTGACAGCAGGAACAGGCAAATGCTTTCCCTATACAAGGACCTTATTTTGATCAGGAAGCGATACCTTAAAAAGCCTGTCCGCAACAACTACAACGTATCCATTGATGGATCTGTTATAAAAATAGTGTACGAACCAACAGGAATAACAGTGACTCACAATTTTGGATCTGAGGGTATAAAAGTCCAAGGAGAGGTCTTGCTAAACACATCCTGCACAAAATACGGAGGGCAAAACATGGATCTGGGAACTATTGAAGAGCCAGGCTCAATTGTTCATACCTCAGTGCATAATTGATCTGAGAACTGCGGAAGAATCTGGTGGCATGGATATTCTTTTTTCAGCAAACTTGACTGGAAATGTCTCCAAAGCATCAAAGGAATTGACAACCATTTCCCACTCATCTGTTATTGAATCAGAAATGGAAAAATCTACGGTGTTTTTGCCTGCATTAAAGAAGAGAAGTATACTGGGAGAGACCGCTTTGTCCGGATTCGATTCTGAATCCATGCCGGAAATATATACAGAAAGGGCCTTGAAGCTAGGGTTAGTCCATTCAGAATGACTGACTGCTTTCCCTGCTGGATTAAACCAGTGCACATCCTTAGTGCCGGTTTCAGCTATCACGTCACCAGAGAAGAACTCCTTTCTCCTAAGACACGGGGTTGTCGCTCTCAATGCAATCAGCATTTTCATAAATGATCGAATATGTTCGGAACTGCCGTTAAGAGACCAGTTATACCAGCTGATTTCATTGTCCTGGCAGTAAGCGTTATTATTTCCCCTTTGCGTCCTTAATATTTCATCGCCTCCCAATATCATCGGAGCCCCCTGCGATACCATAAGGGTGGTTAGAAGATTCTTGATCCTCCTTATCCTCTTATTAATGATCTCAGGATTATCCGTTTGACCTTCGACTCCAAAATTATCTCCATAGTTCTCGTTTGTTCCATCTGCATTGTTTTCTTTATTCAACTCGTTGTGTTTGTTCAGATAACTTACAAGGTCAAGTAGTGTGAAACCATCGTGTGAAGTAATGTAGTTAATGCTGGCATGAGGCTTCCTGTTTGAATTTTCATAAAGATCCGGAGAACCCGAGAGCCGAGTCGCAAATTCGCCTGTAAGCCCATCATCTCCACGCCAGAACCTGCGAACCGAATCCCTGTATTTTCCATTCCATTCTGCCCACTTTACTGGAAAATTTCCAACCTGGTACCCGCCTGGTCCAACATCCCAGGGCTCTGCGATCAGCTTCACCTTAGAAATAACTGGGTCCTGGTGGATCACGTCGAAGAATGCTGATAACCGATCAACAGCGTAGAACTGCCTAGCGAGGGCGGAAGCAAGATCAAATCTGAAACCATCTACGTGCATTTCAGTAATCCAGTAGCGCAGGCTGTCCATAATCAACTGGAGGACTTGAGGATGCCTGACGTTAAGACTATTCCCGGTTCCGGTGAAATCGTCGTAGAAGCGTGGATTCTCTTCGTTCAATCTATAATAGACTGAATTATCCAGGCCTCTAAAGGATATAGTTGGGCCAAGGTGATTCCCTTCTGCTGTATGGTTGTAAACTACATCCATTATGACCTCAATGCCGTTATCATGGAGGTTTTTAACCATCTGCTTGAACTCCCTTACTTGCCCTAAAGGTGTGTCTTGCGAAGAAAAGCGTATGTCAGGCGCAAAGAAACCTATTGTATTATACCCCCAGTAATTGTTTAGCCCGTTATCTACTAGCATTTTATTGTCAATTCTATGCTGCACGGGCATGATCTCAACTGCAGTAATTCCCAGGTCATGAAAATAGTCAATCATGCTTTTGGAGCTGAGATCCAAATAAGTTCCTCTCTGATATTCTGGTAAGTCTTTCCTCAGATAGGTTAAACCCTTCACATGGGTTTCATAAATAATAGTTTCAGACCATGGCGTATTAGGTCTCTGAACATCTCCCCATTCGAAGGCATCGTCCACTACAGCACATTTTGGTATGTTTCCCGTATCACTAACATCGCTGAATGTAAGGTCCTCTAATTCATCCCCTATCTTATAACCAAAAAGTGCATCACTCCAGTTAATCTTGCCCCCGATGGATTTGGCATAAGGATCGATAAGAAGCTTATTTTTATTAAATCTCAATCCTCTTTCAGGATCATATGGTCCGAATGCCCTATATCCATACAGTGAGCCACTCTTTAAACCAGGAACAAATACATGCCAAACTTGTTCAGTCTTTTCTTTCAGTTCTATGATTTCAAAAGGCTCGGAATCATATATGGATTTGAATAATTCAAGGTTTATCTGTTGCGCGTTTTCAGAATATACGGCAAAATTAACTCCTTCTTCCGTTAAAGTGGCGCCTAGTGGGTACGGATTCCCCGGCTTTACCTCAATCATGGTTAATTCATAATTGCTTACTTGATATGAACTTAAGTTAGCATCGTGGTTGTGCAATAGAATCATATGATTTAGCTTAAATGTGTGTAGTTCAGTAAACAAAATAAACTGGTTCAAAAGGCATTTCTATTATTTTATCGAGTAAAACAGGATTAATGGGTTTAAAAGCATGATACACTCAAATTCTTATTTGTGCACTCATCATTCCGGCGTAAGGCATACGTTAATTTACAAATAGATATCCTTTCTATAAGATTGGTTCGTCTAGCTGTTAATCATTGTTGGTTTGAATGAATCTGAAGGTCATTCCAAGGTACTCACTGTTGGGGAGCAGAGTTTTTCCATGAGTTTTTGAGCATGAGAAACTTTGGTTGTTTGTATGATCATAAGCTTTGAATAAAATTTACAATCTTAACTCCTCAATTTTCTAGGGTATAATTATTAAGATCATTCTTGTATTCAATATTTTACCGGTTTTGATAATAGAATTCTTTATATTGTTGTATACGTTATTACTGTATATATGGATCCAAGGATCAGGGAGATAGCAAAGAAGATAGGTGAGGATCGTGGTATTCCAGTCGAGGTCAAGAAGATAGGCAATTCCCACTATCTATACAAGGATACG
>JAMCPG010000043.1 GCA_023379845.1 Thermoplasmatota archaeon | reverse complement strand
AATGAAATAACGTATTTACCTTCGTTGAACGCCGCCAGGGCAAGTATTTTAGAAGCTGTGACCGCCCCCTGGCCACCTCTTCCATGAAAACGTATTTCAAACAAGATATCACTAATAGATCAAGCCAATGCCTTTAATTACCAATGATGCTTATATATTCGGAACTTTCTCACATAATGGTCAATATAAATAAGACCTTGAATCAGTGGAATGAACAGGAATTTATTGTTGCCTTCGTCTCTACATATCGTTATCTGCTTTGGATTTCTCATTCGCGCCATGCTCAGGATTGGTCTTTCGTTTTTTGCCGTAACCCGATCCGCCTGGGGTGAATATGATTACCTCATCGCCTGGAGCCAGGTCTGCTGTAAACTTGCTTGGATATCTCCTCTTCTTGCCTTCATGTGTTATGAAAACCATACCGGTTTTCCCGCTCATTCCTCCAGCAAGTGCATATGGCGGGTTTACAAACCTGTCTGCAAGCACGGAGATGGTGCATGCTTCCTTCGCCATGAAGGAACGTATGATGCCGTCTCCGCCTCTCCATGCTCCTGTACCGCCGCTGTTTTTCCTGATTTTGTATGAAGTGAATATTATAGGGTATTCACGCTCCGCGACTTCAACTGGAGTATTCATCGTATTCGTCATATTGCTGTGCACGCCTGATTCACCATTCCTGCCCTTGCCTGCCCCATTGCCTCCTCCAATCGTCTCATAATACGACCAGAATTTACCTTCACCTCTTGGCCCTCCCATCATCACGTTGAACATTGTTCCTGAGGATGCCGATGGTATTTCAGTGCCGGCACTTTCGCTGAGTGCATGGTGGACCACGTCGGCTATTCTCTGGGTTGTCTCAACATTTCCTCCCGAGACAGGGAGGGGTCTTTCTGGATTCAGCAAGGATCCATCGGGAGCATAAACTTTCAGTATTGAATAAAGCCCGTCGTTTGTGGGGATTTCACTATTCATTGCGCTCCTTACTGCATATGCTACTGCAGAGAATGTTACTCCCTTCACTGCATTGAGGGGTAGTTCCAGATTGGATGAGCTACCGGTAAAATCCGCAGTTATGCCATCATTTGAAATATCCAGGCGAAGTTTCAAAAGGATTGATGAATTGCCTGCCTCAAGCGTATCTGTTGCATAAAATGACCCATGTTTCCATCCTGATATAGCGGCAATGGCAAGTTTTCTTGAGTGCTTCATAGCCTCCTTCCATCCTTGTAAGACAGACTTTGTGCCGTATTCATCCATCATCTCCATGATCCTTCCGATTCCAGCCCTGTTTGCTGCAATCTGTGCATTAATGTCACCTAATGCTGTGGACGGTTCCTTGAAGTTGGAGAGAATTATAGAGAGGATCTCGGAATCTATTTTCCCATTCTTTACAAGTTTCACTGGTGGTATAATCATGCCCTCCTGAAAGAGATTCTTTGCGTTTGGATTGAGGCTGCCGAATACAGGTCCGCCAACATCAACAATGTGTGCTTTATTCACCGCATAAGCGCATATCAACTCTTCTTGATAGACAGGCGCCATCAGCATTACATCATTCAGGTGTGTTCCTGTAATATAAGGATCATTTGTTAGTATCATATCTCCTTCTGACAACTCAGTGCGATTGGAACTGACCCACTTCAATAGGTTCATAGACCCGATCTTGAAAGAACCCAGATGCACAGGTATGTGTTCAGCCTGAGCAGCTATTCTTCCGGATCTATCGAGAATGGCGCAGCTGTGATCCATCCTTTCCCTGATGTTTGGTGAAATTGCAGATCGTTTCAACGAAATGCCCATCTCTTCCGCTATGAACTGCGATGCTTTACCGATAAGTTCCCAGTCTTTTATCATTTATGCAGCACCATTCTTATCTCTCCGTGAGAGCCAATCGTTGAGGACCAGCCTGCCGGGATAAGCGTTGAAGTTCCAGGCTCGTCTATCATTGCTGGACCCCTGACAGCCGCTCCGGAAGGTAAAGAATCACGGGAATAGACGCGTAAAGAGAGCCATTTGCCTGACTCTCTCGCCTTCCTGGTGTATGATTCCTTTTTTATCGCGCTCATTCTTTCAAATCCAGGTTTCTCTCTTGATCTGGTGCCGGTGACCCTTATTGCAGATATTTCGACCTCGCGTTGGAGTGTAAAGCCATAAGTTGAACTGTGAAGGGTTTCAAAGTCATTCTTTATTCTTGCAATGGAAACTGAAGTCACAGGAACTGAGAGATCGCTGCCCTGGCCTTTATATCTGCAATCTGCGCTTAAAGAGATTGCAATGTCATCTCCCAATTGACTTATCTTAGCAGTAAGGCTGGCGTAATCCGCTTCCAGATCTGACGGGTATGCCATAGATTCTTCATATTTCCAGTCCGCTTGGACCAATCCAATTGCACTGAATTCAGCAGGGGTTGTAGGAACAATTACCTCCGTTGAACCGAGCAATTCTGCCACCCTTGCAGCGTGCTGTGGACCTGCTCCACCGAAAGCATATAGTACGAATCCCCTCGGATCAAGGCCACGCTCGTAAGTTACCAGGCGGATTGCCCTTGCCATTTCCAGGTCGGCAAGAGAAATAGCTTTCTCTGCGACCCTGATCGGATCGCCAAGCAGCGAAAGCGACTTGATCGATTTTTCCTTATCCAACATGATTGTTCGGCCTGGACTTTCTCTGCTGATATAGCCAAGAACCAGGTTCGCGTCCGTGATTGTGGGTTGCTCTCCGCCGAGCCCATAACAGGCAGGACCTGGATCAGATCCAGCGCTCTGTGGACCAATATTTAGGCTTCCAGCATCGTCTTTCCAGATAACTGTTCCTCCACCTGCCGACACCTCGGCAATATCGACAAACTGTGTCCTGACGGGGTAACCTGTTCCCTTTATCATCCTGCCATGATTGGATGATCCGCCGACTTCGTACTCCGCTGTTGTTGCTATCCTGTTTGCAACTATTGCGCTCGCCTTTGCGGTCGTACCTCCCATATCAAAACTTATTACATTCCCGTCCCCGATAGCTTTTGCAAATTCATTAGCTGCTATTACTCCGGCTGTGGGACCAGATTCTATTATCTTTATTGGTCTGCTAATCACACCATGAAGGTTCATGAGACCGCCTGAATTGGACATCATGTTTATCTGCCTGCAGCCGAGTTTGCTCAGGCCTGCGGAGAGTTTGTTCAGGTAATCGGTCATGATCGGGGACAATGCAGCGTTCACAACAGCAGTAGATGTACGTTCGAACTCCCTCGGTTCTGCCGATACCTCGGAAGACAGGGACACATGTTCAAACTTATTTCTTAGAATTTTACCGGCAAGGATCTCGTTCCTTGGGTTCAGGTATGAATGCAGGAAGCTTATGGCAATGGCATCGATTTTCTGCAATGAGAGATTCAAGGCAATTTTTTCCAGAGCCCTGGGATTCACTGCCCTGATTACTTCTCCATCCGGCCCGATGCGCTCATCAACCTCGTAGCGCAACCTCCTCATGACTATTGGCACCGGCTTCCTGAATCTCAGATCATAAATGGAGGGCCTGTTCTGCCTGCCAATCTCTATAACGTCAGCAAATCCATTGGTTGTAAGGAGAGCCGTCCTCGGAAGTTCCAGGTTATGTTGTCCAAGAATTGAGTTTGTCGCGATAGTTGTTGCATGTATAACTTCATCAACATGGTCAAGACCTGCCGATCTAATGCCTTCAATTACGGCGTCAGCAGGCGCCCTGACGGAAGTAGGAATTTTAAAAGCTTTCTTGATCCTGTTACCCTGCAGGATCACTATATCTGTAAAGGTGCCTCCTATATCGACAGAAATTGTTTGTTTCTCCATATCGTTACTACGCATTCTTCCAAGGGTTCCTTGTCCAAGAGGAGTGTCTTCAGCCCGTTACTTTACCTGTCTCTGCTGGGGTCAAGGATTTCAGTTTTTCAATGGCGAAATCTATATGACCCTTGGGGTCCATCTGAGAATTATGGATGCCCCGAATAACCCCCTCCCTGTCTATGACGAAAGTCATTCTCGCTGGAATAAGGAATCCTTTGGCGCCGTACGCATCCCTGATCTTCCTGTCCCTGTCACTTAAGAGCGTGAACTGAAGCTTGTGATGATCCTTGAATGATTTCTGCTTCTCCTCAGTGTCGGAACTTACACCCAGCACCACGGCACCTAGCTGCTTGATGGAGTCCCAGTTATCCCTGAAGCATTTTGCTTCTGCTGTGCAGCCAGGTGTTTCCGCCTTTGGGTAAAAATAGAGGACGACGGCAGAATTACCCTTGAAATCTGAAAGGCTGATCTTTTTTCCAGTCTCATCTGTTCCGGTAAATTCCGGTGCTTTATCTCCTTCCTTGAGTACCATGGAACAACATGTGAATTCGTTAAATAAAGACTTGCAGGTTACAATCAGGATCTTAGGATTTCACTGACCCGGTTTCATGGAAAGCACTGCAATTGCCGCACCTATAGAAGCAACAGCTATCAAGCCCAGCGAAATTGCAGATACAAAAGCAGACTCTGTAAAATGGGTTGTAATCAGTGTAAATGGTGGTATTAGAGCCTGAAGAACGGACGTTATCGCAAAACCGCTAAGCCTTGATGCCCTGAAAAAGAAAAGATATGCTACTCCCATAGAAGTTACTCCTGTAACCAGGAGAGAAAACGTTGGTAGCAAACCGATGGAGGAGGGACCCTGGTGGAAAATTGCCAGTCCGACTGCAAGCGAGACTATACCTGGCCAGAAAAATGTTCCCGCAAGTGCATGGAATGAACCTTTTACTGTGATCAGCATGTTCAGGGTTAGAAAGAGAAATGGGACAGCAAGCATCACGCCAAACAGCAGGGCAGCTCCTAGAATACCATCTACCGTTATAGTCTTTCCATAAGCAACCAGCAGAACAGACGCAGGTATCATTATTGCCAAGGACAAGGAGAAAAGCCTGTAATCTAGCTTCATCAGGTTGATCTTCAATGCAATCGAGAGCGCAGGGGACAGGATAACATCGCCAAAAAGCACTGCTATAGTAGTTATTACTGAGCCATTCCTCTCCGTAGAGAGGATGATGAGGAACTGCTGTACGAAGTATAATGCTCCCGTAAACATGACTCTTGTGTCAGTCAGAAAGTGCAGAGATTTTGTCTTATGGAGGAGAGGAACGATAAATATAACTGAACCGGCAAGCGAGGGGATTGCGAAAATAATAATTTGTGAGTAGGAGTATGCATAAAATATCAATGAATAATAGGTGGACCAGATAAACGCTGCTGATATTGCAAAGGCCGACCCAACAGCCTGTTCTGTCTTCGTACTGCCACCGGAATCATATTGAAGCTATAAATGCTTCATACCTTATCCTAAAATGTCGTCGTCAGTTTCAAAGATCTGGGAAGTATTGTTTATTTTAGCATGTTGCATTACATACCCGTGGCTTTAGAGCGAGTGAGAGGTTTCAGGGATATTTACCCCGAAGAGAGTGAACCCAGGAAGCGTATTTTTGAAGTATCCGAGAAGGCAGCAGAAGTCTTTGGCTTCAGGAAGATAGAGATGCCTTCTGTGGAACACATGGATCTTTACAGGATCAAATCAGGTGATGAGCTTGTGAGCCAGTGTTTCACTTTTCGGGACAAGGGAGGCAGACAGATCACGCTTACTCCTGAAGCAACACCGACGGTAGTCAGGATGCTTACGTCAAGGAAGGATATCTCTAGGCCGGTGAGATGGTACAGCTTCCAGAAGTACTGGAGATATGAGGAACCCCAGGCTGGACGACAGCGGGAATTTTACCAGTTTAATGGTGACATCTTTGGACCAAGCTCCGCTGAAGTCGATGCAGAGGTCATTGGTCTTGCCGCATTTATTCTGAACAATCTGGGACTAAATGGTCATTACAGGATACTCATAAACGATAGATCCATTATGGAGCGTGTCCTTCTCGAGAATGGCATAAAGGATGTTACAAAGGCTTTCGCCATTATAGACAAGTTCAAGAAAACAGACAGGGATCAGTTTTTCCTTGATCTTGAAGAACTTGGAATGCCAAAAGACCGTGTACGTGATTTCTGCAAAATGCTTGAGCAGGTGACACCAATTGAGCTATCGGAGGGCGTTATTAAGAATGTGATCCATTATGATGATAACGATTCACAGATACAGAGATTTCTCAGGTTGTCCAAAATTCTTCCCTCCTATTCACCTGAAACTTTCTTTCTGGATCTCTCGACTGTAAGGGGACTTGCCTACTACACCGGTGTGGTGTTTGAGGCATTTGATGTGGATGGAAAGTTCAGATCCATACTCGGTGGAGGAAGATATGACAACCTCGCTCAACTCTATTCGGGCCAGAATATACCTGCAGTGGGATTCGGAATGGGTGACGCAATCCTCGAGATGCTGTTGAAGCACACAGGCCTTTTCGGCTACGATAAAAAAGAACAGAAGTTCTACGTAGCAACACCCGACAAGACATATTACCCTTCTGCTGTCATGCTTGCAACCAAGATTAGATCTAGCGCGATCCCAGCCCACCTGAACATAAATGAGAGAAACATGGGAATGCAGTTAAAGGAGGCGAACAAGGAGGGAGCAACAGATCTGATAGTACTGGGGAAGCAGGAATTTGAATCGAATAGTCTGACATGGAAAAAGCTTGACTCCGGAAAACAGATCAGCATTACATATGATGCCTTTCTTGATCTCCTTGCTAAACGTGGAATCGGCGAGGTTGCCTTCCCGGATTCCTAGTTCACCCGATCAAGGTATGAACGGAATGCGCCATATATCATTGTAATGGGCTCTTGCAGATCTCGTTTGCCTTTGATAAATCCGATTGTGTATTCACATTGAAGAATGCATTTTTTGAGAATAAACCAGCATCTATCCCGATGAATCCCGATCTACGCAGCATAACACGCAGGTTACTTCCTATTTCCATTTTACCGGAGTAAATGGCAAAAAGAGGTTCCATTTTCCCATCCTTGTGAACAGGCATGGTCGATTTTCCTGAGAAATGGGATAAGAGTGTGTTCAGATCCCCCAATGTGAAGAAAGGCATATCTCCGGCAATTAGCATGAATGCATCATTTTTCAAGCTCAGATTATGAACAAGCTGCATGATGTCTTCTGAATCATCCTGCTCATAGTCAAAAGGAAGATCAATCTTCGATAGAATCACGACTTTCCCGAACTCACTAAGTTTTTCTCTCACGATATCCAGCATTGGCCTGCCACAAATTTTCATCAGGTGCTTTCCTGGCAGTCTCTCGGATGCCTTGACTGGAATATATGCAATCATGCTACCATATCCCAAGACTCAATGTTAAATGTGCTGCACCAGAGACAAAATCATAAACCAATTCGCATTATGCATATGTGTTCCACAATAATAACGATGATGCGCAGAAGATCTACCCTTCATGGCCTAACAAGAAATGCAAGAAGGGTCTGCTTGATGCGTTGGTCTTGATACGATTTAGCCGAAAGCCGGAAGGTGAATTCCGTTAACCATGTACGCCAGCAAATGAACCGTTTTGTCAACCTGATAGGTTATCGGGAGGCGGTATCCAGAATCAGTGAATACAAATGGAATCCTATTGGCGATGTAACTGCAAAAGTCTCACGCGGCCTTGGAATGATCGCTGCCGAGGACATATTTGCGAAGATGCCTTTGCCAACCCGCGAGCGGAGCCTGATTGACGGATATGCCATCAGGTCTTTTGACTCTACCGGCGCAAGCACGGAAAACCCGGTTCATTTCAAAATAATAGGCAGGAAAGAGGCTGGAAGCGGAAAAAACTTCAACGTTTCCAGGGGTGATTGCGTCGAAATATATACTGGAGCATCGATTCCGGATGGCTGCGACTCTGTGATAATGGCGGAAAATGCCGTCGGCAGCGGTGACGGCATTACAATTACTGAGGAACTATCTGCAGGAATGAATGTATCGAAAGTCGGGGAAGACATACCGAAAGATTTCCAGATCATCCATAAAGGGGATCAGATAGACAGCTTTCATATAACCGCTATGCTATCGTCCGGGACAACAAATATAAGGATTAAGAAGAGGATCAATGTTGGTGTCTTCTCAACTGGAAATGAATTATTCGCCTCTTCTTCTGACAATATTAAGAATACAGCCGAAACTGCTGTCAAAACCTTCTTTGAATCCGCATTCCTGAAGATAACGAGGCTGGGAAAATGCCATGACAGTGCCGAAGAAATCGCAAAGAAGGTAATACATTCTATTGACAGCATGGATGGAATGATTATAACGGGTGGGACAAGCCTGGGGCGCTATGATCTTGTTCCAGAGGCTTTATCGGGTATTGCCGATACCATATTTGGAGGTGTCCGGATCAGACCGGGAAGGACTGCAGCTCTCTATTCGTTCTCGGGTAAGCCAGTATTTTCTGTTTCTGGATTCCCATCCTCTGCAATAATATCTCTCTGGCTATTTCTTCCGCACTACATCAGGGCGGTCACAGGCATGAACGATGGTAGCAGAAGGATGAACATGCAAGTTGCAACTGGGTTGCATTCAAAAGCGGGTTATACTACTGTCATACCTGTGAGAATTTCAGAGAAAAACAGTATGAAGGTTTCACCCGTTTCATCTGGAAGAAGCGTAAGAATGGTTGACTTGCTTAAGGCAGATGGTCTTGTAGTTGTACCCGATAATGTTGAGGGATATTCCAGGAACGAAGTCGTGGAAGTTCACGAGGTGCGCTAGGCTTGAAAAGCGTATTCAGGAAGCTGGTAGACTTTGACGTGGCTCTCTCTCTGATAAGGCAGAACGTTCCTATTATACATGAAACTGAAGATGTAAGCATTGAGGAGGCAGTTGGCAGGGTATCAGCAGCAGATATCACATCCAAGAGGGATAATCCTCCGTTTAATCGAGCGACTATGGATGGTTTCGCTGTAAGGTCTGCCGAAATTTCAGGCGCCACAGAGTCTTTACCTGTCAAACTCACTGTCGAGGATGATGCGCTTATAGGCGAGCCTCAGAAAATTCTTCACTCAGGGAAGAGATGCATCCGGATAGCAACCGGATCCGTAATACCCCTGGCGGCGGATTGTGTCGTCCCGTTAGAGGATTGCATTGACGAGTCTGATGTGGTTCAGGTCAAGGTAAGCCTTGATCGAGGAAAAAATATAGCAGAGGCTGGAAGTGACCTGCCCGAAGGAGGGCTGGCGGTCTCGGCGTTCAATGTGATTGGCCCAAGAGAGATTGCGCTTCTCGCCTCTCTAGGAGTGTCCCAGGTCCCGGTTACCAGAAGAATAAAAGTGGCGATTTTTTCAACGGGAAATGAACTGGTTTCGAATGGCAAGAAATACAGTCAGGGGAAGATATATGATTCCAATTCCTACATGATACAGGCTGAGCTTGCAAGCTATTCGATTTTTCAGATAGACAGAATGGGAATTTTGAAGGACAGCAGGGAGCTTCTTGACAGGAAGCTGCAAGATATTAGCAAATCGCATGATGTGATAATCCTTTCCGGAGGAAGTTCAGCAGGAAACTTTGACATGGTATATGGGGCGATAGCGGATCTTAAACCCGGCATCATTTTCCATGGCGTCATGGTCAAGCCCGGTCTTCCGACGGTTTTCGGGAAGTCTGGCAGTGCTGTCGTAATAGGTCTGCCTGGGTTCCCTGTTTCATCATACATGGTATTCAAGACGCTCTTCCTGCATGCACTGATAAGGATGTCGGGGTGCAATTCTTCTCATCTGCTCGAGAGTATAAAGCTTGGCCGCCGCCTGGATCTCGAGATAGGAAAACAGAATTTAATTCCTGTGAGGATAGACCGTGGAGAGGATATGGCTTATCCTGTTCCGGGCCTCTCTGGATCAATTTCCAGACTGCCCAGCACTGACGGTTTTGTCTCCATTCCAGGTAATACGAAGTACATCGAAGCCGGGGAACAGATAGGGGTTCATAGCTGGAACAGCATGCCAGTCAGTGCACGTGCCACAGTGTCCGGAAATATAGACAGATGGAACCTGCCTCTGATCCGGAGCATTTCACCAGGCGGAACACTATACGAGAAACCGGACGTTGAAGCCATTCATTCTGTCATTGAGGGAAGAATCGAGGCTGCTTCATTGCGCGTCCAGGAATCGCTCGACCTGAAACTTGCGCTTGAATCAATTTATGGAATCTCAATAGGTTTTCTCGATATTCATGTTGCATCAAGGTACTGTCTTTTTCCTCTATCGGAAGGGGTGGAGATCCCAATTTCCCATACATTGCCTTTGGTTGAACGCGGCGCAATTATCAATGGCCCAAGCCTTGGGTTTTTAAGAAAGATATCACTCCGGAAAGATGAATTGAACCTGTTTTATTCCAGCATGACCAAAAACGCAGCCCATTATAACTCAAAGCTCCCAAGGGCCAAGAAAATTGAATTCGTACTTAGGGATGGAAAAGGGTGCCTTTCCATGAAGCATACCCACATTCTTGACATAGTACTTTCAATACCCGGATCAGAGATTGGAAATAGGATTGCCTCTCTGGGTTGGAGAAAGATATGATTGCCTGTCAATATTCACCTTTCTGGAAATAGCTGTACTGGCAACACGACAATTGAAGAGTACATCATAGGCGCTGCGAGAGGGAAATAGACTATGATTTGCTATCTGAAATGCATCCGCATGATTATGCAGCGTTCGACATGTCTGGAAAGAATGCTGAAAGGGCTCTCGAGTCTGGTACCCAGAGATCCACCTTCATAACATTCGGGTCAAAACTCGCCTTAAGGATCTCCTGTAAATGGCAGATAGTACCTGAGATGCGTGCCTGATCGATGTTTTCCAAGACGAGAACAAAAATATCAGAATATCCATTTCTATCCGTCCTGTGCAGGATTCTCAACAATCATAGCCAAGAAGGATTTTTATAAAACCTGATAAGGGCTCTTTTTGCTGAATTCGATTAACCCCTATACATGGAAGATACAGTGAAATGCGCCATAGAAAAAATAGAAGGCATCCTTCATGGTGATTCTCAATTACAGGTGAAAATTCATAGAATTCTCTGACTATTCGAATATATAGAGAACCTGTCTTCACGCACAAAGCAGGCGAGGGTGAGACCAAGTATCTCGCATGTTTCAATCGCAAGACTGGAAGGCGCTGATATTGACGACAAAATAGGTATTCGCGCAAGAGCCGCTTTCTGTGCTATTTCAAAACCGACCCTGCCACTCACCTGGAGAACAAGATCATGATTGATGAGCCCATTTAGCAACATGTAACCGACAATCTTGTCAACGGCATTGTGACGTCCTATGTCCTCTGCCAAAGCCATCAGGTTACCTTCGAGCGAAAAGAGCGCTGCTGCATGAATTCCACCGGTTTGGGAAAATATACTTTGATACTCTCTCATAATTTTTGGAAGCTGCAAGATAGTCTCAGCATGAACTGTGCACTCTGATCTCTGCATCCCAGACATGCGCATGAATGTTTCATTGATGCTGGACTTTCCGCATATTCCGCAACTTGAATTGACAAAAAATTGCCTCTGCATTCCCTTTGGATCCAAGTGAACATGATCCGCGACGAGAACGGTCAGTGAATTCTTTGCAGATATTCCATTGGAATCGATCCCTTCGAACCCAAGTATGTCGGATCTCGACCGGATTATGCCTTCAGAGAATAGAAAGCCAGCAGAAAGGTAGTCATCCATGACGGGCGTACGCATTATGTATGCTATATGAAGAGGTTGTTCTGTTCCATTGCGCACCATTATGTCAAGGGGCTCTTCCACCGTAACACGATCGGTTGTACTGCTGCGTTCTGGGCTGCCCGTGTATCTTACCACTGTTTTGGTTTTGGATCCGCTCTTGGATTCTCCAGAAATCATTGCTGTTTCCTGCTTGATGTAATCGCGCTTATCACCGACAGGATGACTCGTATGCCTGCGCTTAGATCCGGATCCTTCAGCAGTGAACCAATACGCAGGAGCCCAAGTGGAGGGTCTTTCTTAAAATCATCAGCATTCATCAATGATTCTGCCGCTGTTTGAGCAATGCGGTTCATCAGCTCAGGGTCGACATGTGACAGCAGCATATAAATGCTCATTGCATTCTGGATAAACCTGGTATTTTCAGCATTGAGAAGATCAGATATCACTATTTCCATTACATCGTCCTTTTGTGATAGAACTGCTTTCATAAGGTTCAGGATCCCGGACAACTTGAACGCAGAGACAAGATCAAGAAGAGATTGTATCTCCTCAAAGTGCTCATGAATCATTCCTGTAACATTAAGATCCTTTTTCTCATCATGTTTCTGGATTATTTCATTAGTTATTTTTGCCATATATGTCATCCCTGCGTTGGATCATGGTAGTCGCCTCTTTTCCACTTTGCTTCTATGTTAATACCCTTCTGAGGAACCGGATTCGCATATCTATGGTTGTTGTCAGGCAGCGGGTTTTCTCCTCTGTCCTCTTCTATCTTCTCTATCCTGACAGAAAGTTGCTTGTAGGATGGAGTGTGGGTAGCCGGATCCATTAATCTGCTTGTAAGCCGGTTTACAGACTCTTCACCCGTTCCATTCATGGGAAGGTAAAGCTCATGACCCGTCACCCGGTCAGTAACCAGGACTGTGGCCTTTCCGCTGCCCCACTTCGAGATAATTCTTACCTTATCACCAGTTATAAGGTTCCTTTCAGCGGACAGTTCAGGGGATATCTCAATAAATGTACCTGGGACCTGTGCCTTTATTCCCGGTGTCTTGTAAGTTTCATTGCCTTCATGAAAGTGCTCTAGCAACCTTCCGTTGTTGAGATGCAGGTCGTATTTCTTGTCTAGCTTGAGATTCCGCTCCCATTTGACTGGGTAGAACCTTGCTTTTCCGTCCTTAAAATTGAATCTTTCTGCATACAAGAAAGGAGAATCCTTGCCCTCGCCGGAAACAGGCCATTGCAGGCTATTATATCCCTGCAAGCGATCGTAATTAACGCCTGCAAATATGGGAGCAAGCAGAGCAACCTCATCCATTATTTCCTTCGGATGAGAATAAGACCAGCCAGCATCAAGACGATTTGCGATATCCTGGATTATCTCCCAGTCAGGTCTGGTTCCGTCCAGTGGTCTCATTACCTGATAAATACGCTGTATCCTCCTTTCAGTATTGACAAACGTTCCTTCCTTTTCGAGGCTTGCGGACGATGGAAGAACCACGTCGGCATATTTTGCAGTCTCTGAAAGGAACATATCCTGAACAACAAGGAATTCAAGTTTCTCCAGCTGTTCGCGCACGTAGGTAGAACCTGAGCCTGTTTCGGCAAGTTCTTCTCCAATTATGTACATTGCCCTGATCCCGTCATCGTGAATTGCCTCTAAACAGGTGTTATTATCATAACCTGAGGTAGCAGGTATCTTGCAGTTCCAGGCCCTCTCAAATCTTTTCTTTATCTCTTTGTCATCCAAGCTCTGGTAACCTGGAAGGAATCCAGGCATAGCGCCGAAGTCGCTTGCGCCCTGTACGTTGTTGTGACCTCTGAGCGGGTATGCCCCTGTCCCCATGCGGCCATAATTTCCTGTGACAAGTAAAAGGTTTGATATTGCAGTTGAAGTATCACTTCCGGTCTGCTGCTGCGTGACTCCCATAGCCCAAAGAGCGACAACATTCTTCGCATTATGAATTGACTCAGCGATCTTTATCAGGTCCTCCCTTCTAATTCCAGTGGTTGTCTCTGAAAATTCCAGCGTGAAAGGATCCAGGCTCTTCCTGTATTCATCAAACATGTTAGTTCGAGTGGAAATAAATGTTGAATCCATCCAGCCCATGTCTATTATGTATCTGGACAAGGCGTTGATCCAGACAATATCCGTACCCGGTTTAGGATGAATGAATATATCTGCCCTGCGGGCCATTTCATGTTCCCTGAGATCAGCAACTATCAATTTCTGGCCGTTAAGCTTGTGCGCCCTCTTCACTCTTGCCGCAATAACCGGGTGAGCCTCGGCTGTGTTGGTTCCTATGGCAAGTACAAGATCTGCCATGTATATGTCATGAATCGATCCCGCATCTCCCCCATAACCAACCGTCCGCCAAAGACCAGTGGTTGCCGGCGCCTGGCAGAACCGCGAGCTGTTATCAACATTGTTTGTTCCAAATACCTGCCTGGCAAGTTTCTGCATCAGATAGGCTTCCTCGTTTGTTCCCTTTGATGATGCGATGAATTCTATTGCGTCGCCATCATATTTTCCCTTGATTTCATATAGTCGGGAAGCTGCGTAATCCAGTGCTTCCTCCCAGGAAGCTTTCCTGAATCCTTCCTTATCCCTTATTAGAGGGGTGGTAAGCCTCTCGCCGCTGTTTACAAAATCCCAGCCAAACTTTCCCTTTATGCATGTGGATATGCCATTTGCAGGAGAGATCGTTTGTGGCTGGACCTTCAGTATTTCCCTGCCCACAGTCCAGATATCGAATGAGCATCCAACACCGCAGTAAGTGCACACTGTCTTTGTTTTCTTTATTCGACTGTTCCTCAATTTAGCCTCGATGTTGCTGATAGCCATTACAGGTTTCATCCCAATCTCCGGTTCAAGGCTCTTCACCACCTCAATCATCCTGCTCTTCGCTGCGGCAGGAAGTCCGGTAAGATACCCCGCCTTTCCGAGCATACCTTTCTCCATAAGCGCATTTACGGGACATACTGTAACACAGTGCCCGCAGGATACACAGGATGAGTTGTTTATACTAGCGCCGTTATCCCAGATAACTCTCGGGCGGTCAAGGGACCAGTCGATATGAATGGTCTCGTTTACCTCAACATCCTGACAAGCCTCAACACAGCGGCCACAAAGAATACACTGATCAGGATCATAAATGTAGAAAGGGTTTGTATTGTCTACATCGTAACCCTTTCTAGAGAAGGGGTATTTCTGGAAATTTATATTCAGATCATGAACTGTATTGTGCAGGGAACAATCTCCGTTGCTGTTTTCACAAACCGTGCAATACATGTCGTGGTTACGGAGTATTTTCTGGGTCGACTCAACATGAAGGTCATTCAGCCTCGAAGATTTTGATAGGATATTCGACCCCTCTGTGAGCCTTGTAGAGCAAGCGCGTTTAATTTTACCGTTAACTTCAACAAGACAGGTATCGCAGCTTGAAAGTGGACCTAGAGCCTCGTTATAACAAATATGGGGTAACTGAATTCCAGCTGATAGAAAGGCTTGCAAGATTGTTTGTCCATCTATTACATCAATTTTTTTTCCGTCAATAGTGACGGTAATTTTGTTTCCGGACATTCTTACACAAACCACAGGGCAGGCTGTGTACCTGAGCAGGGTCTTCAAACCGCCCTTATGAAAGTAACTGATTTATGTATTTAATTTTTAACGGCATTATCTGCTTGACGAATTAACAAGCTAGGTTATAGTGATAATTCAATTTAGCAGCTAACCATAACTCATCTGGTCAAAAAGATGAATTTCTCAATAATTTCTTGATTGTTCTTAAATTCAAGGAACCGTTTTCACTTCAATTTTAAGGTTTAAATGAATAATTCGGCATGCTTCATGTGACCTGCTTGATTTTATGCATTTCATTTTATAGACAGATTTTCCTGGGGAGAGTGTGCATATATTTGTGCTTGATTGCAGGGTTTCAAAAAAATTTTTCAGGTATATACGTGCGAGATTAAGTGCCATCTGTATTCCTTAAGGATCTCTTTACGAGATCTATGAGACCACTTCACATTCAGTCCCGAATCTTTCGTCAAATCTGCAAGATTCCTGCATTCCATGTTGAAGGCAGCAATTGACTTTCACATTCTTAATGTCTTATCGATGAATGTTTATTGTATTGAATTAATGCATAAAATAGCCAAAAATTTATTAATATAACAACATTCGCTTAATAGAAATGTCTATTGCATTCGTCCTTGTAAGTACAGTGCCAGGAAAAGAGATAGAAGTATACAATAAGATTTCTGGCATCAAGTACGTTGTCGAGGTTCACCCACTCTTTGGTGAATACGACCTGATAGTCAAGATCGATGCAAGCGATTTCAGCGAACTTGGTAAGATAATCATCGAGAAGATAAGAACAATCGAAGGCGTTATAGACACTAAAACATTAACGGGAATCAAACTATGAGGTTGGAATAAATATGACAGATTTTATTTGGCACTGGAATGTATTTTTTGGAGTTGTACTTGCTCTCCTTGCGATAACCTTAGTAATACTTGGAATTCTTACAGCCTATTTCGGTAGCGGCAAGAGCAGGGCGGTTGGTGTTGTGCTCCTGATAGTTGGTCTTGTGGTAGGCCTCGTAACGATATTCACTAAGAGCCTGATTGGATTGAACAGTGGAATACTGCAGACAATTGTTATTCCCACTTTCTTCTATGTGATAGCATCTGTAGTGGGAGTTGCAATAGGTCTTCTGATATTCCTTGGCGCGATAATGAAAACCTGATTCAATTAGGTTTTAATATTTCTGAGAAAAAAATACCAAAATTATTTTTCCATTGGGGCTTTTAAAAGGTATCAGCCTATATTTTATTTTAATGATTTGATTTTTGCAGTTGCCATCTTCTCTATCTGCTCGATAATTGTGCGGTTCTCTGAATCTAATGTAGCAGATCTGTCTATGCCAAGCCGCGCCCAGTATTTGGTGAAGAAATACTGAAGGTTGAAGCTGTCAGGGCTCATATAATTCAAGTTAGACTTAACCCACATTGCCATGTTTTTTGATTCCTCATCCGGATTTTGTTTCATCCTAGTCAACGCATCAGGATTGGCGGCAGTCGGATGAACGTCTGGCTTTCCACTGCTTTCGGTGGAATTTTGTTTATTTATGAATACATGAATGAAACCGTCCTGAATGAAACCACAACTCTCAGGTACAGTGTTATCTGAATCCGAGATAGAACCCTGACTTGCTACGTATATGAACTTAACTCCAAGACTCGACGCAATCGAAAGAAAGTCAGCGGCGGTTCCGTTGAACCTGATGGCTTGAGGTTGTACGAACACATCTAATCCGGTTGGATAAAGCATTAACTTGCCTCTGATATCTGCTAGCGATATAGTCTCATTTTTTAATTCTGCCATAATATTAGATTATATTCTCCCTAAAACTTTTTCCCGCCAGTAAAATATTATCCAATTATTGTGCCGCGGGTTTTTCGTGTATTGCAGATACTGTGGTATTCTTCTATGTCGTCTCCCCTGATCACGTATATCTTGATTGAGGATCTTTTTGCAATAACAAGAGATGTCAGATCCATGAAAACACTTGGCCCTGCTCCAACGGAAGAAACTATGCTCTTCTTGATGGCTTCCTCATACGACAGGGCAGAGTATTTTTTTGCGTCCTTATTCTTTGCAGGGTCTGAATCGTAGACGCCGTCAACAGAAGTACCGTTTATCAAGATGCCTGCGCCTATTCTTTCTGCAAGCAGAGCGGCAACCGTATCAGTTGTATGCCCCGGCTCAGTTCCGCCCATAACAACGCAGCCGTAAAGGCTAATCATTTCAGCGGCATCGTTCACTGTCGTCGGAATTTTTGTGTTTACGTTGTCAAGAAAGGACGTGAAGGAAAGCGCATTCATCCTGGTCGCATAGATACCTATCTCATCGAGGACGTTATCATTGACGTTTTCCGGCCTTAGTGCAGATATGTAGGATCTAGCCAGAGTGCCTCCTCCAACAACTATCCCAATCTGAAATTTTTCCCTCAATTGCGTTACCGTGGCTGCCAGCTTTTGGATGAAACCTATCCTTAGAGGATTATCCGTGAAGACAGAACCGCCGAGCGAGATTACAAGCTTGTCCATTGATTTACTCAGGTTAAGATTAAATATGATTATAAATTTTCCACACGAATGGCAGGCGATGATTCACAGATAAAAAGATACGAGTTCAAGAAGGCTCTTCATGAACTTGAAGACCTCAGGGGCCGAGGTACAGAGCTCATATCACTTTACGTTCCTCCAGGCAGGCAGATATCTGATGTCGTACAGTATCTCCGGGAAGAGTTCTCCACCTCTTCAAACATTAAATCCAAATCAACACGAAAAAATGTCCTGGCTGCAATAGAGTCGATAATGTCAAGGCTCAAATACTACAAAGCGCCACCTGAATCTGGCCTTGTTTTCTTTGTCGGTCATATTGCAACAAGGGGTGATCAGACGGAGATGTATACAAAGATCATAGAACCGCCTGAGCCGATCCAGACGTTCATGTATAAATGCGACTCTGTCTTCCACACGGAGCAGCTCAGGGTACAGTTGCAGGAAAAGGATATTTACGGCCTGATCGTGATCGATAGAAAGGAGGCCACTATCGGTTTTCTCAATGGAACAAACATCCAGATGGTGGCCAACGAGGAATCACTTGTCCCAAGCAAGCATCATCAGGGAGGCCAGTCTTCTCGAAGGTACGAGAGGCTAATAGAGATAGCTGCCCATGAATATTTCAAGAAGATTGGTGAAATCGTGAACAATGCATTCATGCCTGTAATCAGAGACATAAAAGCAGTATTCATTGGTGGCCCGGGATCTACGAAGAACTTCTTCTTTGAGAGAGATTATCTCAGGAATGAGATAAAACAGAAGGTAAAAGATCTCTTTGATCTTGGTTACACTGATGAAACGGGCCTCAGGGAATTGGTCGAGAAGGCTGCATCATCAGTGAAGGATATGAAGATAACAAGGGAAAAAGACCTGATGAACAGGTTTATGATGGAGATAAAAAAGAGCGATGGTGGCCTGGGGGTATATGGTCTCCAGTCCATACTGCAGTCGCTGGAGAATAAGTCGCTTGATATCCTGCTTCTTTCAGAAGGAATAAACCTGAACAAGATAGAATACACATGCCCCAATTGCGGCTACCAGAGCAAGGAGTACAGGAAAAGCGCAGATGGCATTAAATGCACAAAATGTGGTTCAGATGTGAATATTACAAGCAAGGAGGATCTCATAGAGATCCTATATAAAATGGCGGAGGAGTCCTCAACTACGGTAGAACTTATCAGCGAGGAAAGCGATGAGGGAAAGCTCCTGATAAGGGCATTCGGCGGTGTTGCAGGAATACTTCGGTACGTTGCGGGCGCCACCGTGCCTCACTGACCTTCTTTCCTCGGAAAACAGGCTGGGGTTCAGGCTTTACAGGAAGCATAATATTCGATTCATCAAGTGGCATCCATATTATCTCTGTTGTGAAGTCCCTCCAAAGATCGAAGCATTCCTGCTCAAAAGATTGTAATCTTGAACGAAATAAACCTTTTGCGCTCACCTGTATTGAAATATGACCTGTCTGCTTGCTCCTGTCATTTGGAATCATGGCTTCTTTGCGGATACGGAGGACAAGTCAACTACGACGACATCCTCTGTTGAACGGATTCGCTTAAGTGATATCACGTAACGACCGGATCCATCCCTCTCTATCGCCTGTATAATGGATCCCTCGGCAGGTTCTACGAGCAGGTTTGTTACTTCTCCGGTTTCCAGGTTCGCAACTAGATTGTCCAGTTTGCCGATTAACTGGCCTGTCGTCGTTACGACCGATTTGCCTATTATGTCTGTGCTGAATTTCCTGTTTTCCATGATATCTCTCCTTCAATTGGAACTACTGGTAAAGCCCCAGTTCCTCGACCTGTCTTCTCTTCTCTTGAACAGTCTTTCCCATTTCCTGGGCGATGTTCTTGTAGAATTTCAGGACGTTCTCGTCAACAGATGGCCTTATGACACGCATTGCCTCCATGAAGTTCTTCTGTGATACTTCTGAAGCATCGGGGTTTTCCCTGTAAGCCATCATTCCAGCTTCACGGCACAGGTTTTCAAGGTCGGCACCGACATATCCGTCAGTCTTTTCCGCCAGTTCCTCGAGGTTCACATCTCTCGAGAGAGGCATGTTCTTCGTGTGAACCTCGAATATTTTCAGCCTGCTTTCCCTGTCTGGTGGAGGAATGTAAATCATCTTGTCGAACCTTCCGGATCGGACAAGAGCACTATCGATTATATCTGGCCTGTTTGTTGCACCGATGACAACGACCCCCTGAAGGGTCTCTATGCCATCAAGCGATGTGAGGAGCTGGTTTACCATTCTCTCTGTCACTCCAGAATCTCCCAGGGTGCCACGTCTTGGTGCGATGGAATCGATCTCGTCAAGGAATACAATGCATGGCGCTACCTGTTTAGCTTTCTTGAATATCTCCCTAACAGCCTTCTCGCTCTCTCCCACCCACTTACTTAGTACCTCAGGACCCTTCACCGATATGAAGTTTGCCTTACTTTCGGTCGCTACAGCTTTAGCAAGAAGGGTCTTGCCAACGCCAGGTGGGCCGTAAAGCATGAACCCTTTTGACGGCCTTATGCCAAGCTTCTTGAACACGTCTGGTTTGAGCAATGGAAGCTCAACGGCTTCCCTGAGTTCACTCTTTACCTCGTTCAGGCCGCCTATGTCCGTCCACTTAACATTAGGAATTTCGGCCGTGACTTCCCTGAGACTGCTCGGTTCTATCAACTTGAGAGCCTCCATGAAGTCATCTTTCCTCACGGCCATCTTCTCCAGAATTTCAGCGGGTATAGGCTTATCAAGATCAATTTCAGGGAGATACCTCCTTAGGGCGTTCATTGCAGATTCCCTCGCAAGGGCAGCCAGGTCAGCACCCACAAAACCGTATGTGTATTCAGAAATTTCATCGAGAAACTCGCTCTTCTCCTGCTCAGACATTCCCATCGGCATTCCCCTTGTATGAATGGAAAGGATTTCTTTCCTGCCGTTCTTGTCCGGAACTCCAATGTTGATTTCCCTGTCGAACCTGCCAGGTCTCCTGAGGGCTGGATCGACCGCATCGATCCTGTTGCTGGCACCGATTACTATAACATGACCGCGTTCCTTCAGTCCGTCCAGAAGGGTAAGAAGTTGAGCAACTACTCTCCTTTCCACCTCTCCCTGCACCTCTTCCCTCTTTGGTGCAATCGAGTCTATTTCATCTATAAAGATAATGGAAGGGGCTGATTCTTCAGCCTTGAGGAAAATTTCCCTCAGCTTCTGCTCGCTCTGACCATAATATTTACTCATTATTTCCGGCCCATTTATAGAGAAAAAGTTTGCGCCGCTTTCATTCGCAACTGCTCTCGCTATAAGCGTTTTACCGGTTCCCGGCGGTCCATAAAGAAGGACTCCTTTCGGCGGATGTATGCCCAGCCTTTCAAAAAGCTCCGGATGCTTGAGTGGAAGTTCAATTATCTCCCTGACTTTTCCAAGCTGATCCCTAAGTCCTCCTATATCTTCGTAACTAATCCTGGAAACGTCCTCGAGAACTTCAGAAGCAGGTTCTTCGCGTATCTCGACTTTTGTGGTTTCGCCGACCTCAATCGGTGTTTTGGGTGGAATTGTTTTGATTACCTTGAAAAGCAGACCCGAATGCCCTGCAAGGGTGAGACCGGGCACGCTGATGTTGTCCTGTTCAATCATTGGCCTCCTGATAAGTGCCTTCTGGACAAATTCTTCAATGCCTTCGCCGAACTTCAGCCTCTGGTCCTTGCGTATGATTGGGGCAAGCGTAACACGCTTTGCCTCTTCGGCAATAACTCTCTTAACCTTTACTTTGTCACCGATTGAAGCGCCACAGTTGTTTCTCATTACACTGTCTATACGCACGATGCCGCGGTTCTCGTCTTCGGGCCTCGCCCTGTAAACTCTTCCCACTGTCTTCTTTACCTTTTCAATCTCAACGACATCCCCAATCTCTGCTCCAAGTGACATCCTGGATTCCTCGTCCAGTCTGACCCTTGACATGCCCGGGTCAGTTGAGTTGGCTTCAGCTACTCTTAAAGTGATGCCGCTATCTGATGGCATAGTTGTAGACATTAAAAAAGAGTATTTTAAAATATTGTGTACACCAATAAATACTGCTTCGCCTTTTTAGTATATAGGATTTTGAAAGAATTAATCAGTTAGAGGCTACCCAGTCCCTGTTCCTGGCAAGCATAAACGCCAGTCCAAAAGGAACAACGAGCCAAGCTATACCCACGACAAGGATTTCCGCAAATGAGATACCAGTTACAGAGAAGGCAATTCCGACAATGCTACCCTCAAGATAAGTAGTGACCAGATTTGCATACCCGATCGGCGAAAAAGAGTTGATGATGATGTAAGCATGAGAATAAGGTAAGGTACCCGGGACAAGGCCGAATGCAAGTGGTAGCAGTAAAGATGAAAGCGTGGACCAGAACAAAACAAGGACGATGTAGAAAACTATTGATATGCCAAGCACCAAGCCTGTGGATTTAGTAAGCTGCGATATCAGATAAACAAGCCCGATGAATGCGGTTGCTATTACAAAATACGCCCATATTATGTCAAGTACCTGGTATTCTGGAAGAAATACCCCTGTATATCTTGAACTAAGAATATCTATCGCTGCAATGCCTGCCGCTAGGGCGATAAGGGAAACCACAACGTTTGAAAGAAAACGAGATGTTATCAATCTGCCCCTGGTCACCGGCCTTGACAGAATTGATTCCATCGTGCCGTTCGTTTTATCCTTCGCGTAGTAAAGATAAGCGGAGAATATGGCAAGTAAGGGTATCAGGAAAGCGAAAAGTTCGGAGATAACAGCTATGAAGACACTTGTAACCTGCGATGTACTTATATTAGTGTAAAGACCCAGTACAGTTGATTGATAAACAGTGCCCGTTGAATTTACCAAATATAACTCAAAAGTCCCCGTTCCGTTATGAGCGCCTACATTAGCAGGTATTACGATGTAAGAAAAGTTTGAGAAAGTACCCAGGTCGATCAATCCTTTCGTTGATATGTTTGTTCCGGGAGCAGGTACTCTTATAGGAACATTATTTGCGACAGGATTTGCGTATAAGGTCATTGGGGGTGCTTTTGACCCGTCTGGCCCGACATAGAAGATTGCAATAGACCTGTTTGTGCTGCTTGATTTCTGTGCAACGCTCCAGATATCTGCGAAATCGAAATTAAAAAGGCTGAGCTTCGGATTACTCGAGTTGGAATAATACACTGTTCCGAATGTTGAAAATCCAGAGTTTACCGAACTGCTGGAATAATTATAAGGGAAATACTCAAAGCCGTAAGCTTCAAAAAGAGTCTGGTTAAGTATGACAGGTATTGTAGCGTTGAAGAAACCATGAGAATCGGATGTGCCATTGAAATATGATCCATTATAACCTACACTGACCGGGAGGCCCGATATGGTATTTCCATATTGATCCGTTGCAAGCACAACGATGTGCAGCGAGTTATTGTCATAGTATCCGCTGGCGTTTAATGAGTTGTTAGAGCTTGGTCCTGAGATAGAGCCAAACGCCAGACCCACAAGAACTGAAAACAGTATGATTACAATAATCATGGCAATACTGAATTTTCCAGTTACCGTTTTACGGAAGTCGAAAAAGAATCCTCGGCCCAGTGCCCTGGTTTTGTCATCACGCACCTGAACCACCCACAAGTGAAAGAAAATAGTTTTCAAGCCCTTCACCGGATATGTCAAACTTTGTTACAATGTATCCGGCTCTTGCAAGATCACCGTTCAGGAGACCTGCCTTCTCATATGAAACCTTCAGATCGCTGACAAGAAATTCGTTTCCGGATTGCTCAACATTGCCATACTGTTGGAGAATGTCGATCATCTTGGAGTCGGGATTTGAAACAACGATTCTGGCTGAGCTTGCTCCGAGCGATGGGATCTCTGATCTCTCCAGTATCTTGATTATGGAACCCTTCTTTATGATTATAACCCGATCTGCGATGTTCTGGAGTTCCGACAGAATGTGAGAAGAGAGGAAAACAGCCTTTCCCTGTTTCTTCTGGTCTAGCATGAGCATCCTCATACTCCTCACGCCCTCCGGATCCAATCCGTTGAGTGTTTCGTCAAACAGTATGTTCTTCGGATCAGAAAGAAGGGCAGACACAATTGAAAATCGCTTCTTCATTCCCTGAGAATAGGTACGCAGTTTCTTGTTTCTTGCGTCCCAGATATCGAAAGTCTTAAGCAACGTCTCGATCCTCTGATCCGTCTCCTTTTTATCCATGCCGTAAAAGCCGGCGTAATAATGCAAAAGCGGAATTGCTTTCTGAGTGATGTCAAAGTTAGGAAGCTCGGGAACTATTGCGAGGTTCCTGGAAGCTGCAATTTTCTCTCTTACGATGTCTTTGCCATCAACCTTCACGCTGCCTGAAGATGGAACTATTATTCCAGATATTAGCCGGAGTGTAGTGGTCTTGCCGGCCCCGTTCAAACCTGCAAAGCCGACGATCTCTCCATCGTTTATTTCAAAGCTGACGCTCTTCAAAGCTGGTTCAAGATTCCTGCCATATGTTTTGGTAAGGTTCTCTGCAGTTATCATCGGCTGACCTTCCTGTCAAGGGAGAATGCAGTATTCTTTATAACTTTAAGGAAATTCCCTTTTATATATTTTAGGAATTCTAAAGGCATGAAAAAATACGATATAGTAGTCGTTGGAGCCGGTATTTCAGGACTTTCAACCGCTTACTACCTCAAGCTTGAAAATCCAGATCTCGACATCCTCATTTTAGATAAGGCTAAAGGATATGGCCAGGGCAATACTGGAAGAAGCGCGGCTGGTTTCAGGGACATGTTTTCTTCAAGAATCAATCGCCTTCTCTCCTCCTCTTCCATATCATTCTATAAACATGTCCAGAAGGACCTGCATCATGAACTGGGAATGAAGTTTGTAGGGTATCTCTTTCTTGCTGCAAACAATGAGAGGGGCAGAGCACTTGAGAAGAACATAAAAAATATTCCGGGAACGAAAAGAATAGAAAAAGATGAACTCAGGAAATCGCTCTCCATTGCAGACCTAGACAAAGAAAGTGCAGACATGCTTTCCCTTGATCCGGCTGAGTTTGGGCTTTTCGGCGTCAACAGCGGGATCATTGAACCAGATCTAATCTGCGATTTTTACTATGACGCACTGAAGCAAATGGGCGTGAATTTCTCCTTCGGCACCAGCGTTCAGAAGCTTTCCCTTGATCCAGTAAAGAGACTGGATTTTCCCGGAGAACCTTTCCTATGGCAGGCAAAATTCATCGGATCGCTTGAAACAACAACCGGAAAGATCTCAGCAGACAAGTACGTGATCGCCACCGATACATGGTCAAACTACCTGCTCGATCCTATTGGGGTTGACAGCCACCAGAGACCAAAGAAAAGGCAGATATTCCAGGTATCTGGTCCCGCCGTGGAAAAGCTGCTTTTCACTGATTCATTCTCTGGATATGGTGTGATGCCATTCACTATCCTACCTTCGCATGGGATATATCTCAGACCGGCATTGAAGGAGAGATCTATCTGGATAGGTGTATCAGATGATGTCGGGAGGGATTTCTCATTTGTGGAGAACCCCGAGGCTGAGCAGGATTTCTATGAAACAAGCATCTATCCAGTACTTACAGCGTATTTTCCTCAACTGAAAGACTCAAAAGTCACTTCAAAATGGGCCGGTTATTACTCATATAACACAATAGACAAGAACCCATATATTTTCAGAACAATGAATGCTGTTGTTGTTACTGGAACAAGTGGCAGCGGAATCCTGAAAGGAGATGCAATTGGTAGGATTACCTCATCGTTGACGGAAGGCAAGGAAACGGCTATCCTCTATTCAGGCGACAAGATCAACATTAACGATCTTGGAGTAGCTGGCAGAAACGTGGATCCAGAACATATTATCCTGTGAGGATGGGATGTCAGAGCACTGGCTTACCTTCAGAATCTATGAAAATCCTCTGTAAACCTGTCCTTGTGCCTATGGCCCTGACACTAATATAAGACTTAGCTCCATACTCTCTTTCGAAGTATTTCGAAAATTCATTTATTTCGCTCAATTCTATTGAAACTGAAGGAACGTCGAGGACAGATCCTTCCATTTCGATTATCTCGTATGCGCCAGAAGCTGGCATGAAAGACCTGGCATGATCTATGAGCCTGCATCTTGTGCAACCTTGACTCTTGATTGCGTAGTCTTCAGGAACGACAAAGCTCATTCTCTTAGTAAAATCCTCAAGTGATCGCTCAACCGGTGGAAGCCCTGCATATCCATTCTTGAATGTTTTGTGATGGCAGGATTCGCAAAGTGTGATCAGGTTAAGGAAGCTGTCGGAGCCCGAGTCCTTCCTTGGAGTGATGTGATGGACCTGTACATCAAGGTGAACGTTTTTCGAGTTTCCTGAAGAGGTAAATGTCTTCAGCGAAGACTTTCCACATATCCTGCAGGAATAGCTGTCTCTTGCAAGAACTGCACGTGACATTTTTGCCCATGGAAGAAGGGATTTTCCCGAATCTCCCGTCGGAAGGAAATCATAAACATGTTCTATACCGGCTATCCTTTCGGCTGCATGCAGTTCGGATAATGTGAGCCTGGGTATCTCAGAGTAAAGGTTCGGTATATTCATATGCTCAGATTCATGAAATCAGAGAAGAAACCTCTCGCCCGTTCCTTAAATGGATCGGAATTGTGCTGGACATTCTTGTCCATTATCTTCCCCCGGATGTAGTAATCGCTTTCGCTATCCAAGAATTCCTCGAGCAATTTTCTGTCGCGCGACATGACCAGGACGCTTGGTCCGGTGTCAGTAGTGAAATAGAGGCCTGGATTTTTCTTCCTGAAGGCAACGATTCTCTCTATCAAGGCCAATGAATCTTCAGTTTGCAGTATTTTGCCAACCGACATCAGGAGTGAGTTCAGGTTCAGCATCTCCTCCTCCGCTCTTGACATTAGGGCATCGATGGGAAAATCACTGTCTATGAGCCTTTCGATGCTAGTGTATTTGTTTTCCAGCCAGGCAGGATATTGTGATGATTTGACGGAAGCTTCATGCATCTGGTTTGTTGAAAAATTCGCGAATTTAGGGAATATTGCAATGTTAATTGCACTGGGATCAAACTTAAGGGGATGGGCATAACAGTCCTTTTCCTCTATACCCGGAAAAGAGGTCCAGAGAGACAAACCGCTTACTGAGGATCTTGTCCCGGAACCCGATACAAACTTCGCAAATCTGGAAGCCAGAAGCTCAATACCCTTCAATTTTGATCCATAGATGTTTGAGACAAGCGAACGGGCAACTGCAGCAGCAACGGATGATGATTCGCTCATACCTTTTGCCTTGATGTATTTCCTCTCCCTTTCCACGTAGAAAATGAAAGATCCCCTTATACCTGTTAGCTGCCTGAAAATATCAAGTGCCTTTTTAGCCGTAGCAGTACGCTCTTCTGAATAATTACCATCAAGATGCACCAGGTCACGTCCCTCTTTCTTTATATAAAGGCAATACGATCGTGTAATGGAAAAATCTGTGGAGAAAGAGAGGGAAGGAGAATAAGCGATCTTCATCTCTGGGTTGAAGTAACCTATAAATTTCTCGATAGCCTTGACGGGATGCCCGGAGCCGAATGTTATCTTCCCGTCTTCAGGTTGCGGCTCAACCTGTGGAAGAGGCTGAATAAAGCCCTTTTCGTTGAGCTTCGAATAAATTCTCTTTCCCTTGCTCATGAATTCATTTATCAGGAATGCGTCCAGCAAAGTCACCTGCCTTTTTCAGTATTTCATCCCTGGTCTTATTGTAATCGAGATTATCATAGACCATGATGCCAGAATCATTAATGTTTCGCAATGTATACTTCATTATTGACCTGTATTCAAAAAGATGGGACACTAGCCTACTGCCAGGCGAATTGTAATGAGTGAATTCCCCTCTTTCGTTGAGCCTCCTTGCATGAAGTTCTTCATCTGATATATAGAGGTAAAGGGGTAATAGATCCTGCCCCGAAAAATCCTGGAAGAATTGAGGCATGAAGTAAAGTACCTCAATTATCATGCTTTCACCGTTCTCAATTGCCCTTGAGATAAGCCTGTGCAATCCTTTCCAGAAGAGGTTTCCCTGCTTCAAATAGCCCTTGATGATGTTATCCTCATTCATGGGACCGAAATCCTTCCAGGAATCATACACGCTGTATTTCATTGAATCATTATCTTCAAAAGAATATGCCCTGAGAAACTCCCTTAGGTAATCTCCAGACATAACAATGTTTATTCCTAATCTTGATGCAATGTAACCTGAAATGGATGTCTTGCCTACTCCGGGAACCCCGCCAATAAGTATGATCTTTGATTTCTTCATCAGATATCTCCCCAGGATTTCATCAGATCCCTGGAATCTATGATTGTAGCAACTCTTGACATTATATCGACAGACTCATAAAATATTCTCTCTGAAATAGACGATGATGCATCTGAAATCAGGAATGGTTTCCAGCCAAGGCGGATGGCGCCAAAGATAGACGCAATAACATCCATTTCGATAGGTATGCCAAAAATGCATATTGCCGATCTCATTGATAGTTTTATCCTATTGACCAGATCACTCGATGTAAATGCATCGAGTCCGTCGTATGTAAGATACCCTTCTTTAGATGCAGAGAGCACTTTATGGTACCTTTTGGAGAATTCGTCGTCAAAGGATGAGACATGGGGGGAGTTAACTCCTTTATCCATGTTTAGGGACTCCCTTCTTTTACAAAAGATAGCAGGAATCTTTCTTTTACGGGCTGCCTCAAAAATATATTCAAAAGCAGTTACCACTTCGAATTTGGTTGATACGTCCTTGAAATTTTCCACTCCGGGGTTGATTGCTATGAAAATTATGTCATCAGGTCTTATCTTCAAGTCTTCATGCATGCACGACTGTTATTGTATGGACTTAGTTTAATTCTGCGGAAAAAGAATCAAGACAGACTGATTAAATGTCAGATTTGTACCATCTGATGAATTATTCATATGTTTCTATGATGGGCCCATTATTTTTTAAAATGTGGCTGTTTTGAATCAGATGAAATTTTAAAAAAAATCTCAACCGAAACCTTCTTTCATGACATTAGGTAATGATCTCATGGAAATTTTGCATTCAGGCTTTAAATAGTCTCTTATTGATTCCTTCATTCATCTTTGAGATATAAGTTCACAATGTCTTTATTGGCTGTGTGGATAATGAAATTTTAGAAAACCGCTCCGATTATATTTATGCAATCATATAAGCATTTAACTCCAGTATAGACAAGATAGGTTGTGACTGTATCCTCCATGGGTTGGCCTAAGCCTATTACTTCGACTGTGAAAGTTATGGTCAGGTTTTTTACCATGTTCCCAAGGCTGTTAAACATCATGATCCACCTTCTCCGATTCTACTTCCATTCGAACCAAACATTCCGAAATGGAACTCTTCGCCATGTTTAACGGGCGATGGATATTGGAGTGGAAATGTCCATGAAGCTTGCTTTCCAGACCTCTTTTCCATCGGTATAGAAATATTGTTGGTATTACAAGAATAAGTGTCATAACTCATACCACTCAACCTGCTATTGGAGATGTTTGCAGGTATTCCTGGCGCAGAGACACTTATCTGGAAACTGACATCGGTGGGATGAAGGTTGGAGAAATTGCCATCAAGCCAGAACACTATACCAGGCGAAAAACCACCGTATTCAGTATCAAGAACGTATGTCATGCTGCTAAGGTATATTGAACCCAGAGTTTTATTGCCGGAATGCACGTAAGCAGTTTCGTTGATTAAAGATTCCCTGCTGTAGTTAAGTCTCGCGAGATAATAGGTTGGTAAGGTGAAGTTCCCGACAATGGTGCCACTTCCTGAGGCATTCTGAAAAGTAAGATTGGGCTCAGGTTGGAGAAGCTCATAGAATGAAATAGGGGCAGCAACAATGATCGCAGCAATAACGGCGAACATGATCATCCTGCTCCTCTTAAGAATCATGTGACTTAAGAATCCAAGGATGTATAAAAACATCATCGCTTCGTAAAATGTCCTTGCCCGAGTGCTATTTTTACTCTCTTCTTTTCAATACATATGAAAGAAAAAAAGGAAAAACCAGTAATTATATGGTGAATCATTTCAGATCGTGGGACAAACTATTGAGAAGTTCAGTCGATTTTTCCGTTACCCCCATTAAATAACCTTAAATAAAATTATTAACAGAATTTATTCTCAATCCTCATTTGCCTGTATATCTCGTCGATCAATTTAAGGAAAGGATAACTAGCTTAGTTCAAAGGAAAAACGTAGACTTTTAAAATACCAAACTATCATACCCCTATTACAGAGCGGAGGTTGTCGAGCTTGGTCAAAGGCGATGGATTCAGAGTCCATTTCTGTAGAGATTCGCCGGTTCAAATCCGGCCCTCCGCATATTCTTTAGTGTGTTATTACGTCCCTTAAAATTCATCCAATTTCTATATAATTCCTCTCATAATAATATAACAGATTTCCGGTAATCCGGTAATCCTGTTTGTTCGTCCTGATAGTGCAATCGTGAATATCCATGACGTGATCTTGCCTTTTGTCCAATCTCGTTATCAAGACCCTTCCTTATCACTTTCATAGATGATCGATGTCCAATGCCATGACCTGTCAAACAATCAATGGCAGTCATTCTATGACCTGTCCTGACAACTTCAGGTATGCCTTGCGATTCTTGTCATGGTATCTGCCTTTACCTGTCTTCTTTATCCTTGCCTTGACCTTGACCGTATGGCCTTCAGGATGCTTATCCCTGGGCAGATACTGAAGGGATATTGGCAT
>JAMCPG010000042.1:83202-129001 GCA_023379845.1 Thermoplasmatota archaeon | reverse complement strand
CGGTGGAAGGGAAATTTCAAAGAAAGAAGTAAGAAAGATGTACGAAATGACTGCCGACAAGAAATCTCCAAAGGTTTCATGGATCGGCTTGAGGGAGTGAAGGAGGTAGAAAAAAATGGTTGAAGAAGTTGAAGAATTTAAGAATGCAAATCTGTACAAAGGCGTACACGCAGTGGATTTAGAAGAGCTTTACACATCTGGACACAGGACATGCCAGGGATGCGAGAGCGCCCTTGTTATGAGAGACTTTGTCAAGGCATCTGGTCCAAGGACAGTTGTCACTGGAGCCACGGGATGCATGTACGTAGCTAATACTTCGTACATGACAACTCCCTGGATCGTGCCATGGATGCACACACAGCTGGCAGCTGGTGGAGCCTCGGCAGTTGGTATGGCTGCCGGCCTCAAAGCGCTGATGCGGAAAGGAAAGATACCCAAAGAGAAGATCAACGTGATCAACTTTTCTGGTGATCTTGGAGCAGGCGATGAGGGTCTTGGAGGTCTTTCTGGAGCAATGCAGAGCCCTTATGACCTCCTCGTGATAGTCTACGATAATGAGTCTGCCGCAAACACCGATATTCAGGCATCGGGCCTGACTACCTGGGGGGCGCAGACAACTTTCAGCCCAACCGGCCCAGTTAAGAGGATAATGCATGAAAGGTGGAAGAAGAACCTGGCAGCTATGATGGCTATTGGTCACCCGAATGTCAAATACGTAGCAACATCTTGCGCTACATTCCCTCCAACAGACTACATGAACAAGGTAAAGAAGGCTCTCAGCATTGGTGGACCTACGCTCATCCACACGATTGATCCATGCCCGAAAGGCTGGGACTATCACCCAAGGTATTCCCATGTATTAGGGGAGCTTGCAATAAAAACAGGCATATTCGCCGACTACGAAATAGTTAATGGCGAGGTCAGGTACACATACGATCTCAGGAATAAGAAGAGAACACCCGTCAGGGAATATCTCGAGAAGCAGGGCAGGTTCAGCCACTTCCTTGACGAAGACTATGACTACGTTCAGAGCAAGGTCGACGAAATGTGGGACGAGTGGGAACTGCCGGGCATTCTTCCGATAAAGGCTGGCCTTAAAGTTAAAAAATAATTTTTTTTTGTTTGTCGTTATGCCAGGGCCTTTGAGCCCTGCGTCTATATTTTTTCAGTCTTCATGAATGAATAATCGCTCGATAGAAGCACGTTGAATGTTTTTCTTTCAATTGATCGGAAATGATAGCTCAATGTGCTTTTCGGGATCTGCAGTTTCTTGCTGAGTTCGGACATGCTTATTTTTCTTGGCCACTCAAAATAACCATGATCCATGGCATTCAGTAGAATCGTGCTTTCGGTTTCACTCAGCCTGTTGATAATGTTCATAAGATTTAGCTGGTAGAAAATAGAAGGATAGTCAGAAATGAACCTCTTTTGCGATATGCTCTGCATGGATATTACTGTTGTATTCTCGTCATTGATTGCTTCAGGCTTTACCGGGGAACCATTGCTTATGTAAAACCATTTCTCCACTCCGTTATGAACCACAACAGGATGAATCCTGAAACCGACGTTTCCCAGCTTATTGTACATTGAGGTTGCTGTGGAGGTGTAGAATAGATTTGCCATGGCTCCCTGCTTCGAAATCACAGAAAGATTCTTTACCTGGGGTCTGCTGGAGAAGTATCTCAGAGCCTCGTCTAGTTTTTCCTCGCTTGGTGAATAAAAAAAGGAAAACATGGTTTGCCTGGAACTATCATACGAGGTGTGCATTATAAGGATGTAAAGATCCTTAAACCTGTCGCTAGTTTCAATGTGAGGACAATCACTCTGCTTTACAGTAATCTCTGAAATTATCGTCTTTTCTGATTTCTATTGATGTATTAAATGTATCTCTTGAGTCTTAAGGCTAACTTGTTTCTGTCATTATTTCATGTTTGACATATCTGCCCGTATCTCAGGAAAAACTTTAGTTATCAGAGATTGACCTGGTGTTTGTTAAACTGTTTTAGTTTTTTCAGAATCGCCCCAACTATATCTCTATCTTCCCGCGATTATGCATTCTGACCAATCACTGTGTTCAACAAAAGGGGAACGATGATATCTTAAAGTACATTCACGGTCGGTAAAGCTTCCACACGAGTTGACAGGGCACATAAATTTCGAAAACGACGGAGTGAGGTTATGAAAAGTTAACCTGAGTGCTTATAACACTGTTATGGAACCGCGTCAATATAAAACTAAAGACAATTTCTAACAACATATTAATTTTGGCTCTTGATTGATCTTTCAGGGAAATTACAGCGAATTCATGGTCAATGCTTTCGGTAATGGTCCCTTTATCTCTTATTTTCCCCTATCTTCGTCCATTCTTCATGGAATTTCCATAGCTCACGCTATCATCCCCTTCTTTTTCATCCTTATCATGCACATGAGGTTGTGCCCAAGACACATGAACATGCATTTCACCCTTACCCTTGGGATAGTGGTAACAAAGACATGACCACCATGGAATATTGTCTTGATCACTGAATAGGGTCTTTCACCCCTGGATCGCTTCCTTGTTATCCGCATGTTGCGGCGGATGCTTTCCACAGGCAATTTATAACCTTTGAGGATCTATCCATGGTTGCATCTATTCCTCTTCCTTCAACGCCAAAATATCCCTTGTCCTTGTAATTTACGATGCCTGGTATTGAAAGATCTATCCGTGAATTGAATGGATGCCGTTGTTACGGCGTAATTGGCAATGATATCATGCTCGACGGTCTGTGACGTGTGTAACTTGTGACCGAAATGCGCTTTCCCATTCTTGACAGCCCATGTGCCATCCTTAGATCTCCTTGTCTTCGCGTTCTTCCTTTCCTCCGATATCTCCTTCTTTTTCCGTTCCTTTTCGATCCTCTTCGCCGCCTTCATTTCCTTCTTTGACGCCTCAGTTTCAGGTTTTTCCTGCTCAGCCTGTTTATCGGGAAGTTCCGGATCGATCGGCATCGTACCATCGCCTTTCCTGGTTTTCCCATGTCCTGGATTGGATTCAATGAAAGTGGCATCCTGTATCGTGCCCTGCTTGACAGTTATTCCCTTCTCCAGGAACTGCTTCCAGATCATTTTCCATATCTCCTTGTCCTTGTGGTTATTGGCTATCCTCTCCCTGAATAGCCATATGGTCCTTGCATCCGGTACGGATTCCGGGTAGTCCAGGAAGTTGATGAATCTTATATTCGAGTAGAGCTCGATCTCCATGGTCTCGTCAACAAGACCGTATAACGACTGGAGGAACATGATCTTCATCATGAATACAGGATCAAAGTTTGGCCTGCCACCTTTCTCAGTATCGTTTCTGTAAAGATCAGAGAGGAGTGGCTTGATCCGATCCCAATCTATTGTATCCTTCATGTCTGAAAGCCTGTCACCAAACTTCTTCAACTGTTCATATTTCTCGCGGAGACCGTAATTCATTATGTCCATGGATAATGATCGGGATCGCATGAATAAAGCTTTCCGTTGAAAATTATACAGATTATCTGCTGAAATACGGATTCCTGAGAACATGATCATGATAATTCATTTTGGATGGTATTGAAGATTCTATAGAGGTTTTTAGAAAATATCATAAGTGACCCGACCTTCCAAATTTTACTAAAATTTAGGACTTTAAAATCTGAAGACGTCTAGCTATTTTGACCCTATAATTATCAGAAAAATAGGATGTTTAGGGATAACATTTAACTTAAAAATATTTGATGCTCCGTAACACCATTCGCAATTCTGAAATTGAAAGTTTTTAAAACTTAACTCCGTGTGATATTATTTAATCCTCTTTCATGGTGTGTATTTAGCAGCCTTACAACTGTGCGATGCGAACACTAACAGACGATGTTGAAGATATGATACGAATATTTTCAGTGCGTATGAAGTATTGCCATTTGACACTGAGTCTTAATGGATGCATCAACAATCGAAGAGAAACACGGTAGGGTGGGTTTAGAGGTTAAACTATGATATTTCGATGGCTGGGGTATGCCTTGGTCATGGAATATCAAGGATTGAAACGAAGAATAAAGATTTCAAAGTGATTGCAAAAGCGGAAGATCCGGTTATTATCGGTATTCTCTATGTATCAATTCACATCAAAAGAGAAAAATATTCAAGAATCAGTTCTATCTTCTTTGAGTGTGTACCTGGTTTCAGGATCAAACGGTTTTTTAAATTCCCACTCGCTCTTCCATATGAATAATTTATCATTTTCAGAGGGTTGATATCCCCAAAGGTCCGAAATGAAAATCAAGGCTTAATAGCGAACTTTCAATGCACCCTTATGGATAGTGGTTCATCAGAGGATATACCTTTATTTGATTTAATAGCGAATCAATATGACAATACGAGAGAACCACTGAGAAAGGAGGTTCTTGACTTTCTAGTAAAAAATCTTTCTGACTCGAAAGACATATTAGAAATTGGCGCAGGAACAGGTCGCATATCGATACCTCTTCAGGATTCAGGTTTCGACATAACAGGAGTTGACATTTCAGAGAAAATGCTGGAAAAAGCGAGGATAAAGGGACTTAGAAAGGCCATTATTGCCAAAGCTGATCATCTTCCGTTAATGGACAACAGTTTTGATGTAACATTGATAGTTCACGTATTTCATCTTCTCAATGACCGTAAAACAGTTATGGAAGAAGCTTTGCGCGTATCGAGAAAGGCGGTTATGTCGTTGATAAGGATTGGCGGTCGAAATCCTGATTATCCAGAGAGAAGAGATAAAATCAGCTCAGCATTGCGAAATACCGCATCAAATTATGGAATAAATCTGGATAGAAAAAGGCAAACCAACAACCTTCGTGGCTTCGAGTCCTCAGTGATTGAAGAATTTCCGCCTGACAGAATGCTGAAAATAGGAACCTTTATCTCTGAACTTACAAGAGATAAGATAGCTATCAAAATGCTTTCATCTTCAAGGTTTATCAGGTCAGTCAGACCACTTTCATCCAAAACCTTAAAAGATCTTGAGACAGAGTTTCTTAAAGAGGTTTCGGGAATGGAAGATTTTTCGATAAAAAGAAAGAGCACGGAATACCTGGTTATTTGGGAAAAATCCAAATCTGATGTTATTGACTAAAATTAAAGTCAATCATATGTGCCATTATTATTCTTAAGACATTGAAATAATCGTAAGTGTTCTGTCTAATGTACCAAGCTTTTATTTATGAATAGAATGATGAGTCGAAAGACCAATATATATGGTATATCCTATATTGATAGAGTTGTTACACTTCTTTCTAATACATTGGTGGATTCAGGGTTATCTGATAAATTCCAGCTTGCTCATTAGAGTTTGAAGGAGATAGCTGACAAAGTGATTACGAAAATAAAAAACTAAGGCAGGACTTGCATGAGCAAAAGAAGTTAAGTAATCTTTTTATTTTAGATCATGATTTAAAAATAATGATTAACCTGGCTCGAGTATATGACAAGAATAAAGCCGGTTCAGGTATCAGAATACTTGTTGATAAATTGTGGCCAAGGGGATTGTCAAAAGCTGATCTTAAAGTAGATAATTGGGTAAAGGAGATTGCTCCTTCTGATGAGCTCAGGAAATGGTTTGGTCACGATCCTGCAAAATGGGACGAGTTCAAGCTCAGGTATTTTGCAGAATTGGATCGTAATCCGGGCACCCCTAACTTTGTGGAACTCTGCAAAGGAAAAGAAGTTACTTTTCTATATTCTTCTAAAGAAGACAGGTTCAATAACGCAGTTGCACTCAAGGAATACGTAGAGAAAAAAATCCCAGGTCGCTAATAGATTGACCGGCATATAAGAAAACAATTCCATATGGGGATTATCAGCAATATGCCTCTGGACAAGCTGATTTCTTAAGATTCTTTTTAGATGTTTTCTCACATCTGATCCAGTTTGGTGCAGCAGAAAATAATAAGACCCTCCTATTAGTGCCTCAAGATAATTTCGAGGAAACAATGACTGCATTCAGCGCCTGAAGTCCTGACAAACAACGAGAAGTCAGCTTCTAGATCTAAGAAGATCATTTTACAATATACAGAATCTCATAGCAATCAACAATCTGCTATTGGCAGGAAGATGGAATAACATATTCACATCAGTCGCCCTTATTCTTCAACAGAGATGTTAGGGCACCAATAAGGCTTAGAATAGCCGATACGATCATCACTATTCGGAACCCTTCCGAGAAGCTGCTAAAATATTGAGGCGTTATGGTCACAACTGTTCCTGAGAACATTCCTACTGTGAGCGATCTTGGAATGTATGCAGAAATTATTATTGTTGCAAGCGCAATGCTGAATAACTGCCCGGTAAATCTCATCGTTCCAAGGAATCCGGATGCCGTCCCTGAGTTATCCCGGGAGACAGATCCCATTACCGAGTTTGTATTTGGCGCAGAGAAAAGACCAAATCCAATGCCTATTGTTCCAAGAAGAAGCAGTATGATTGCCGTGTAAAGCGGGTGTATAATGTAAAATCCAAGGAATGATATGCCAATTACCACCATACCTGCAGATGCAATTTTTCTTGAACCAAACCTGTCGGAAAGTTTTCCTGCAACTGGTGACAAGGCAACCATGAAAACGGGCTCCGGAAGTATCAGAATTCCTGAAATGAACGGGCTGACGTGGAGTATTACCTGAAGATAGATCGAAAAGATGAAGACTATTGAGAATGTGCTGAGATAGTTGAGAAGTGCGGTGAGGTTTGAAGCTGCGAAAGTCCTGTTCCCCTTCAGTATCTCGGATGGTATTGCCTCCCCTCTACCATGTGATCCATACCTGATGAATAAGATAATGAATACCGCTGCCACCGGCAATATGTATGAGGATCTGATAAAGCCAGTAACATCTCCAAGGGCTACGTAGGCAGTCAATGACAAAATAGTGCCTGCAAGAAATCCCGAGCCCAGCAATCCAAACCTGGTTGTAGTTCCATGTATCTCTATATTTCTCAAGCTTATGGTCGACAAAGCGAGTGCCGCAAAACCAAACGGGCCGGCCAATAGGAAAACAGACCTCCAACCAATGAACTCAATGAGGATGCCCCCGAGGAATGGAGCAAATGTGAGGCCAAGATACACGGACATGGCATTTATCCCGAGTGCAAACCCACGTCCTCCGCTCGAATACACGTAACTTACGATGGCTGTAGAATTGGTGCTGAGTATCGCAGAACCTAATCCAGCGAGAAATACCATAGCTATCAGAAATATATACGAGGTGGAGAATGATGCGGCAATTGCGGAAATTCCAAAAATTGCAAGACCAAGCCTGAAAATCTTCACCCTCCCTATGTCATCTGATATCCTGCCAAAGAAAATCATGAAGGAGGCTAGGGGTATCAGAAAGACCATGGGTATAAGTGCCACGTCGATGAAATCAAGATGGAATGAGACACCGATGCGCGGAACGGCAAATGCTATAGCACTTGAAAGAAACGGTGTAATGAAGGCAGCTATGGAGGTTGTTGTCAAAACAAGCCTCCTTGAACCCGAATGATCCAATCAGATCGCCCTGTTACGGATTAATCGGACCCAGATTAACAATTCCAATGGAAGAAAATAATTATCCTGCCCAAATTGAATAGGGAAGCAGCTGAAAATGCATCCTAACAGAACGATCTGTTTAAAGAATTAAAATTTTTATTGATCATGAGGGCATGAAGAAATTATGCTAATATCTATTAACGGGCTGACAATATTTGTTTTATGTTGATTCCAGTTGCCAAGAACGTGTTCAAGTGGAAATCCAATGATCCTGAGCTAGGGATTGAGCAGGTAGGTCATGTCCTAATATCTTCTGGGAACGTTGCTGCCATAGATCCCCCAATGGTGCCGGGACTGGGAGATGCATTGAAGGTTCTAGGGAAGCCAGTAGCCGTAATCATGACTAACTTTTCGCATATCAGGGGAAGTTCAGTGCTTGCAAGAGTCCTGGGCGTTGATCTCTACATACCCGATTTAAAAGGAACTGAGAGAAGAAAGCCTGAAGAGGAGATAAGGTTGCATCATCTTGAGAAAGGACTAAAATATGGGCCAGGTTCTAAGCTTCCTGTCGGATTGAAGTCTTATAACATCAGGCCTGAGACCGAAAATAATCTACCTTTTCTTGATGAGATGGTTCTGCATTTTGAGGATATGCTTATTGTGGGGGATTCTGCCTGGGGTTCAGAGGGAAAGTTAGTCCTGTTCCCTGGACACATAATGCCTGACCCGGATGGAAGCAAGAAGGATGCCGTAAAGAAGAGCATTTCAAAGATTGTAAGAGAAACTGGTGCAAGGTCTCTCCTGAGTGGCCATCAGGATGATCTTATAGGCAGCCTGCAGGATCACGTCTGATTCCTTAATTTTTTGAAAAAATGCTATTTTTCATTATATGCATACTAGGAAGAATTGCATCAACCCGCATTGCGGGATGTTAATTCGTTTTCATGATCTTTGATTTTTTTCCAAAGTTATCCATAATTGAATAAACGGTAAAAATAGATTAACTGGGAAATGATATTTTGATTTGAAGGAGACATATGCCGATCGCCGAGTCAGAACTTATTCTGATAATCCTGCTTGATACTGTTACATCGCTCTTTATTGGGGCAATCTTAGGAGGAAACCTGGTGAGGTTTCCATTCAGGACGCACAGTTTCGTCGGTGTAGAAAGCATAATTGGAAGGAGATGCAGGGTAAAGAGAGTTTCCGGGAAGAGGATAGATGTAGTTGCAAATTCACAAACATGGGAAGCAATTCCTTTGCATGATGGCGATGAGTTCTATCCTGGCGAGACGGCATTGGTCAGGGGCATAGATGGTTTGAAGCTGCAGATTGAAAAACTAAAGTAAACCGGAATACCTTTGCATCAAGAATATTAGGCACCTGAGAATATTAGCTTATGGTAACTGCTTCTTCTTTGGCTGCTCTTGTAATAATTGATGTCCAGAAAGGGTTTGACGACCCTGTTTGGGGTGCAAGGAACAACCCCGGTGCCGAAAATGTAATGAAGGATGTTCTCAGAAAGTTCCGGTCAAACGGCAGAAAAACTATCCATGTCAGGCATGATTCACTCAACCCAAATTCACTTCTCAAAAGCGGGAAACCTGGTTTTGATTTCAAGCCAGAGGTATCGCCCCTTGATCATGAGACGATAATAACAAAGCATGTGAACAGTGCGTTCATAGGAACAAAGCTGGAAGAAATTCTACACTCTATGGGTGACCCTGAAATATATATCATGGGTCTGGCGACAGATCACTGCGTGAGCGTAACGGCAAGAATGTCGGGAAACCTTGGATTCAGGACTTTTGTAATCAGGGATGGATGCGCAGCAAATGAGAGGGAACTGGATGGAAAAAAGATTAGCGCTGACTTGGTGCATGATGTTAACCTTGCGTCAATTAATGGTGAATTTGCCAGTCTAATCTGGTCCTCAGAACTGGAATTTTAAAGGTGTGAAGTGACATTTTATAGTCACATCATATGATGATTAATTCTTTACTTTTATCCTGTCGCTGAATTTCTTTCTGAGTTTTGACACTTTGGGCGATATTACCATCATACAGTAACCTGCCAGAGGATTCTTAGCGTAATAATCATGATGATAGTCCTCTGCCGGGTAGAATTCACCGAGCGGCTCGACCGTGGTCACTATGGGGTTCTTGAAAACCTTGCTATCAGTCAGTTCCCTGATAGTTTCTTCAGCAATTTTCTTCTGCGCATCATCTCTGTACAGGATGGTTGATCTATATTGGGTGCCGAAATCTGCTCCCTGCCTGTTGAGCGTGGTGGGATCATGGGTTGCAAAGAAGATCTGGAGTATTTCTTTCAGGTCTATTTCGTCTGGATCAAACTTCACCATGACAACTTCCGCGTGTCCAGTATTACCGGTGCAGACCATCCTGTATGTCGGGTTGGGGACGTTTCCACCCGCATAACCCGGTTCAACCCCAACAACGCCTGTTATCTCCTTGAATACGGCCTCCGTGCACCAGAAGCAGCCGCCGCCAAGGACTATTGATTCTGGAGTTCCAGACATCTACTTTTCACCTCCGGGTATGAATCTGAGCGAGATTGAGTTCACGCAGTGCCGGGTATTCTTTGCCGTCAGGCGTTCACCGAGGAACACATGACCTAGATGCGCGCCACAGTTTGCGCATTCTATCTCTGTCCTCATTCCATCCGGATCCGGCAGCCGCTTCACCGCTCCAGGTATCTCGTCGTCAAAACTTGGCCATCCACAACCGGAGTCGAATTTACTGTCAGACCTGTATAGTGGAGTGTTGCACCTTCTGCAAACATATGTGCCTTTTTCGAAGAAATCGTCGTATTCGCCTGTGAATGGTCTTTCTGTCCCCTTATGGACAATAACCCTTTCCTCTTCTTTAGTGAGCTTATTCATTGATATCAAATCAAATATGACTTTAGCTTATTTAACCAGTTCTCAAAATACTTTGTAAAAAAGTAATTGATAGGATAATATCCGACGATAGCTCAGGCGGACAATATTATCATTCTGTTCTAGGAGCGAGAAGGAAGAGCCCCTTCATGAGTCCCGAACCGCCAAAGTTGAATTCTATCGTTAGAGGATAATCGTCCTTGAAGCTGAGTTTGAGTGTTTCGGAGGATGGTATCGACTTGACGAATTTCAGGAGATATTCGAGCGGATAGAGGCTCTTTATTGTGCCGCTGCACTTAATCTCCTTGAGCATGTCCTTTGGGATTGTCATCTCAGAATCCTCGGAATCCGAGGCGGATCTCGCAGTGAACTCTTCTGGGGAAAGGGTGAATTTAATTGCATCCGATACGTCTTCGGCCGCCTTCAGGCCACGTTCGAAATCCCCTCTGCTGATAACAAGGAATGATTCGGAGGATATCTGCGGTATCTTTGGCACAGTTACGATGCTGTTGTCAAGAAGAGTTATGCTCTTGCTCACCGTGCCAAGCTCAAATTTGAGCTTGTCGTTTGTCTTGCGCACGAAAACATTGTCGTTGGAACCGGCGAGTTTTAGAACATTCTTGAGTTTCTCAAGGTCCAGTGCAATCTCCTCGTCGGAATCGATCTGATACTCCACGAATGCCTCTCTGGGAACCTCTGCATTTATCATGGCGACATGTGCCGGATCGACTACCCTTACAAGCATGCCCGCCTTGTCGAATTTAAATTTCGCCTCTCCCACAACCGTATTGATTAGATCTGCCAGTTCTCGCAGGTTTTTAACTGAAATATTGAGTGCTGTCATCTGAATTTACACCTATCCGGATTGCAGAGAATCAACATGATGATTAATAATTCTTTTCATAGGACTAGCGGCAGAAAGGCATATAATCAGAAAAGCTGCTTGTAAAGAAGGCCAGTCTCGGCGCTGAGCTCGGAGGCTTCGCTGTTGCATTTGACGTTGTATTCCCTTGCGACCCTAAGGATGGTTGACTCAACTTTTTCCCACCACTTCCGCCTGTCAAGCCCCATCATTGATGAAAGCCAGCCTGGACCCAGGCTGTCCCCTAACATAGATTTCGCACCACTGTAAGGATTGAGGAGATCATAGATAACCCTGATCTTCAGCTCCGCAGCCAGAGAAATAAGGGCTTCTATCGAATCGCCGGAATCATTGATGCCTGGAATGATTGGCCCCATAAACATCCATGTCTTGACAGAGTTACGCGTGAGTTCGCGCATTGTCCTTATCCTGGCCTCCGGAAGGGGGGATTTCCTATCTATGAGTCGGGATATTTGGCTGTCCGGCGTAGCCAAACTGACGCCTGCATCAAGTCTTTTCCTTTCACGAAGTATGTCGAGATCCCTAAGCACAAGGGGAGACTTCGTCTGAATTGAGACCCTGAACCCGTTTGCCAGCAGCAGTGAAATTGCCTGCCTGGAGAGCCTGTATTTTGCCTCTATTGGCTGGTACGGATCCGTAATGGTTGAAATACCTACGAGACCTCTTCTCATGCTCTTTATCTCTCTCTGCAGAAGTTCGATTATGTTCACCCTGACCCTTACTGTCTCGCCCCAGGTCTCTGCGGATTCTCCCGGAGTAATATCTGCAGCATAGCAGTACCTGCAACCATGAGCGCAGCCAAGATATGCATTGAAAGCGTAATCGAGTTCCACCATTCCAGATCTGTTAAGGGCCGACTTTGCCTTTACTTCAAGCACCTGCATATACTTCACGCAGCAATATACCTGTCAAGCGATCCTGCTTTCAGGTATCTGTATATCGTGGATCTTGAGAGCCACTTTTCCACCGGTATCTTCATCTGTGTCTTCAGGTAGAGAATGCAACTCTCAATGTCGTCTAGCTGCACCGGCCTGGTGTTGAACATTTCCCTCAGGTTCTCCCTCACATACCAGACGCCGACCGGGAGATTGAATCCAGGATAAATCTCTCTCCACAAGAGCGGAATTGCCATCCGCTTTCTCTTCAGCATATATTCTGTAGCGGCCAGTCTTGATGCATAGTAACAGCCACCGATACCGGGATAATCCTTTCTTCCATTGAAACCCTCATAATCGATCTCGACCTCGGCTTCAGATCCCCATGTATTCCACGTGCTGCCTGGAAACCATGCTTCCCCCCATTCAAACTGCCAGTTTCCCGGCGCCATTATACCCATGAAGAGATTGCCGCCTGTTTTTCGCACAAAGACCTCGAACTTGTCGACTGTCTCCATGCCCTTGAGCGTTTTCAGGTTCAGATCTGAAACGTTCTTGTCAACCGCAGTTATAGACCATCTCGTAGGAACTGCCCTGCGGTCTTCCTTCACCCCGAATGCACCGGTGCTGAGTATTTTCGAAAGGCGGGAGACGTCTACCCCTCTATTGTACAGATCGTATATGGCCCTGACAGCACGCAGATCGGTGTCATTGAAAGCCCTCTCAACGTATGGCTCTATTTTCACGTTCCCATAAGATATGTTTTTAAGCGGGGCCGCCGGTCCCATTGGTGGAGTGTATTCAGAAAGCACAATTTTGGATGAAAGCATGCTCTTGCTGAAAATCATCTCCATATCGACGGGCTTGCTTGCCATGGAGAGAAGCTGTGTGTCTAGAAGCTTGCTGTCCGGAGTGGATGCATTCTTCACTGAAATCTCCATTCCACCCCTAAGCATCGAAAGGCGCATAGAGAGAAATTTTTCCATGTCCATTTTCATCCATTCAGAAGGTGTTTCATAACTTCCCGTCTCACCGAATTCCGGAGGCGTCGAAGGATAAACCTTGATCTTTGGATAACCAAACCTGCCTACAAACACGGATGGCGGGGATGAACCGGATACCTCATTCCTGATCTGCCTCTCAAATTTTGGTTTTACCATCGTGCTGACAAGTATAGGACAGTATGAGAGACCGCAGAGATTCTTGGCAGATCTGCACTTGATGCAGAGCGAAGCGGGTATGTTGAATGAAGTCTTGAATTGCATTCGATTACTCAGTCAGATTCTTGTAATAAAGCTTTCTTTGCCTTGATCGCCAATCTTCACCAGGGAAAGATCATGCCCTGCTGAATATGTTCCTTGGAAGCGTCATAGATACGACAAAATTCGGTTCGTCAACAATCTCTGAGACCTTCAGGTTACCTGCTACGCTGCAAAGAACGTAAGCCTCCTCTGCCGTCAGCCCCTGCATTCGGGCAAGATCGTCCATCATCTCTTCCACAGCAATAATAGCAGCCTGTTTCAGGCTCCTGGATATTCCGGAGGTCATTATTGACTCCGGTTCAGCCACTGGGGGCACCCTGGCCCTTGGAAATGAAATCTTTTCTCCTTTGAGAACTCTGAACCTGACCATTGCTTCAGCCGATGTTTCTATTGCAGTTCCGCATACCTCGCCATCGCCCTGGGCAGCATGCGGATCCCCGAACGAGATCATACCGCCATCAATGTTGCATGGAAGGTAGAGCTTTGATCCAGGCCTGAGAAGCCTGTTATCCATGTTGCCGCCGAAGTGTCGCGGAGGTATCATGCCATATTTTCCAGATGACGGTTGCGTTCCTATGACTCCAAGAAAGGGATCAGTTCTAATTCTAATGCCCTCCAGGAAATCCCCCATCGGGGTGGCATAACCGCCAAAAATACTCCAGTGGTAAAGCCTTTCGCTGAACCTCTTTTTGATGAGCCCGAAATCAGGTGATAACGAGGTCCAGCCCCAGTCAGAGGTTTTGATCTGTATAATCTCAATCTCTAAGGAATCTCCGGACGACGCGCCTTCCACCCTGATTGGACCAACGGCGGCATCATACATGCTTGAATCCAGCGTATGTAGAGTTTCAGACGTTGAATCCTTTGTTATCTGCATGGTTGAGGAGTCCGGTATGATTATCTGGACAATCTCATTCTGCGGGACAGTGCATATCTCCCTGTTTTGATTCGACCACGATGAGTGAAGATTCGAATCCTTTCGTCCATCCACAATGAGCATGTAAGTATAACTTTAGGTAATTAAAAAAAATAACGCCTGACAAATACCAAAGATAAAAAATAGAGGTAGAGAATGATCTTCATCCCGTAAAGATGAAATATATAAACAAGGTCTTGGCACTCATATTCGTAATCCTCTTCATTGCAGTCGTGCCGCTGCAGTTCATTTACAGTTCATGGGCTTATGTTGAGAAGGGACTGCACCTTGCATCCGTATTCAGCGCATATGAGACATATCATATAATTGTTGTTGCAGCCATTTTCCTGGTCATCTTAGCCATCATACGGTCCAGGAGAATGATAAACTGGGAATCCGGCAGTTATTCCCTGCTAGCGATAGCAATACTCCTGCCGATGTCCCTGCTGGATAATCCTCTTGATTTCAATGATACCATGGCACTTCTCATTGCGGTTCTGGCGTTATCAACAGGGCTATTCCTGTATTATTTCAGATCCTCGCCCAGGCGATTCCTCTTCCTTGCACCGGTCCTCGCATCTCTTTTCATAGCATACCTGCTTCCAATCTATGATGTAGTATTCTTCGCTTTCTTCCTCTTCGTGGTGGCAACCTTCATAAGGCCGTCACCAAAGCATGAACAGCCCAAGGAGACAAGCGCACAAAATGACTTGAAAGAGCCAAAGAAGGAAGAGACCCCCATGCCTGATGCTCAGCCACAACAGCAAATGCCGGTGGAAACTGCACCAGCTGCACCGGATCCCAGGACAATCATAGACGAGGTCCCTCCGGATCTTGACTCCATACCCCAGAATGTTTCATGGCCGAGCCAGAGCGACTATTCCAGGGCCATGCAGAATCTTGAGTTCAGCATTTCGAAAGACCGGGTGGAAATACTTTCTTCCAGGGTCGTCCCCAATCCATACGTCAATATGCCCGGCAACGTGGTGTACTCATCGGGCAACTACGGAACTGTTTTCAAGCTTGAAAATGGCCAATCCGCACATGCCTTGAAATGTTTTACTCGCAGTAAGCCCGATCTCAGCAAGCGTTATTACCTTATTTCAAAGGCCATTTCCAGATTCAACGACGGATCTACGTTTGCTACTTTCAGTTACCTTCCGAAGACCTTGAGGACACTCAAGAATCCTGCCGTCTACTTCCCCGCTTTATTGATGGAATGGATAGATGGTGTCAACCTTAACACTTATATTGCAAATAATCTTGAAACGACTAGAAAAATATCCGATATTGCGAAAAAATTCCTCTCGGTTGCAGTCAGACTCAGAACATTCGGAATAGCTCATGGAGACATATCCGGCGACAATGTCATGGTGAATTCTTCTGATGGGATCACGCTAGTCGACTATGATGGGATGTATGTGCCAAGCCTGAATGGTATGAAGGCACCGGAGAATGGGCACGACCATTTCCAGCATCCTCAGAGAACCACCTCCACTTATAATGAGCGATTGGATAATTTCTCTGTCCTTGTCACTTATCTGTCCTTGCTGGCAGTTGCATCGGATCCCAGCCTGTGGACCAGATACAACAGGGGTGACCAGGATTGCCTGTTATTCAGGAAAACTGATTTCCTGACACCTGATAAATCTCCGCTTATAAATGAGCTTCTATCAAAGAGGGGGAGAATAAGAAAGCTTACGAAGTTACTCATTGAAGCCCTGAAAAACGATCCTCTCTGGGATGGCATAGACCCTGATGAACTTGCTAAGATACAGAGATGAAAATAATGGTGATATCATCATTCTTCATTGCGCCGCTGGAAATAAGCCCGCCTATGTATGAGTCCCAGTTGTCGGCGTTGTCCAGAACTTGTTGCCAGGGCCGGCTTGCCTTGTTCTGAAGCATCCACTTGGAGATTGCATCTGTCGCCAGTATAAGAGTGTCACCTTCCTTTATCTTCCCATACTTGACTTCGAGTCCGGGCGGTTCAACCTCCTTACTAAGACCAATCGGGTACCCATGGCCGCTCCACATCAGCCTTGGTGTGTAATTAAGATCCCTGTAATCAGAGTAGGGGAAAGACTCCATTTTCGGGCCAGAAAGATGGAAAAGGCAAGAATCTCCTATCGTGATGCACCTGTAGCGCTTTGGGCTCTCAGGCGAGTCCACCTGAAGCCCAAGAAAAGTTGAGTATGATCCAAGTACTGCCTTGTTCTTCTGGAACCATGGAAGCGAGGTCCAGTCTATCTCACCGTACCATTTTTTTCTTGCCTCGTCCAAAAGGTTCTTGACCGACTGCCTGTCGTTCATGTCCATAGGGGGAGGGTTTTCGACAAAGGTCGATACCAGTGCTTTAGCCCATACATTGGAGAAACTGGACTCCGTCGCACCATCAGCTACTGCGAATTTCCCACCCTCTGCGTCCAGTGAGAAGGCATCCTCGTACTCAGATTCCCGATACCCGGACTTGGGGCGGTGGAACTCTCTTACCGAAAGCAATTATTGCATCTGCCCCTGGGGACCCCTTGTTCCAATATCGATGAATTCGACCAGTTGCTCTAGCTGGGCATTGAAGACGTAAGCCCTGGCATTGTCCTTAAGATCTATCTGCATTTCCCTTGCGTATCCCACATATTGTGATGGTAGCACGCTAGATACGCCGAACAGCGATATTGCATATTTGTCGTTAGGCAGATCCGACTCCTCGGAAGGGAATGAAACCGGTGTGGAAGGGTTTGAAGATAAGTGGCAATTCCAAATCAGCGTATCGCCATCTGAGGTCCTAAGCTCCTGGATCTCCTTTATTATGTCCTCAGGGTTTCCGTCGGTTGCCTGTCCATCGGTAATGTTGATCAGGATCGGTGGATAGGACGATGGGTGCTCTTCTACCCAGTCCTTTATGGTATCCCTGGCAATCGCTAACGCCTTGCACATTGGCGTGTCGCCGTTTGCAACCGGATCAAACCACACTCCAAAATCATAATCGACTTCTATGTCTCCACCGGATCCGTCTGATACCTTCATCTTCCTCTTTTCCGTCCTGAGAGGTGTTCCAGCGAGTTCTGAAATTGGGTGTATAAGATCCCCTTTGAGAATGGATCCTGCCTTTCCCGTAACGTAACCATAGCCAATTACGCCGAGATAGAAATAATCACGAATTCCATCACTCTTTGTGCATCTCAGGACAAAGTCACCGATTTGCCTGTTGATTGCATCCGAGGCTTCCTGTGCCTTGGACCTCTCTCCACCGGGCAACTTGTGACTCATTGATCTTGACTGATCGATGAGGAACAATATCAAGGACGGGTTTGTGCGGCTGATTTCTGCTTCGTATACCATAAGGGCTAAAGCATGATACAAGTTATAAATATTTCTGATCTGCATCATAGAATTATCTATTTTCTTCGCTCCGCTGCAAGCCATTAGGACTGTTTTACATAATCTCTTCAAGCACTTTGCTGGCTTCTTCCTTATGTCCCTTTCTCATCAGGTTATCTGCGAGATAAAGGGGTTCAACCTTTGAGTAGTAAAATATTCTCTCCAGAGCTGTTTTGTCACCTTCTGGAGAGAGTTTCGATAAGATCTCCTTCATATGTCTGGAGGGAAAATCGAGTGCCACTGCCGCGATGTCAAAAGCGTAGTCACCATAGAATGCATCACCCCAGTCTATCACACCAATTATCCTGTCATGTCTCCCTGAGATCAACACATTTCCCCTGTACAGGTCTCCATGACAAAGAGTTAGGCAATCCTTACTCATTCCGGATAAAGCCTCAATAAGTTCTTTCCTCAGTTCAGAAAAATACCCAGGTCCCGTCAAAATAGAGAGAGTTTGCTCGAATCTGCCGAGTATTTCCTCCTGTTTAGTAAGCCAGGAAATGTTGTCATGAATGGGTAAACCTGCCAGCCTGCATTTGCTTAATGGAAATTCCCTCATATATCTAAGGATCTTGGTAATATCGCTCAAAATACCTTTCCCGAGTGTGGAGGAAGAGCTTAATGGAACCCCGGGAATGAAAGGATATCCGGCGAAAAATCTACCGGTTTCGGCAAGAAATGTGTATTCTGGAAGACGAACGGGAAATCCTGTCAGCATTCCAATCAGTTTTATCTCCATTTTCATTCTCTTTTCAGATGACGTATTTTTGGGGAACCTGAATACTACATCGTCGTTTACAATCGCTATGATATTGTCCCATCCCCTGTTATTTATAACAATCTTCGATATTCTCAACTCCGGAAATGACCTCTTTATAGCGTCCAGAATATCGGATGCGATCAGTTCATTTTCCATTGGAAGCTTCAAGTAAAGCATGCGGTTGACAATCTTAAATCCTGCCTTGTCCTTATGGCGCCATAAAATGGAAAAAGGGGCAGGAAAAAAATCTCTACAGGGCCACAAATATCCGGGAAATCACTACAAGAAAGATGATTTCAAGGTTCCCGTTGAAGATAGACTTGTGAGATCGGTTGATCATATTGCCGAATTAAGCGGTAAAGAGGCTAAATTAACCGGATTAAAGAATCTCAAGGTGGAGCTTTTATCCCTTCAATTGCCGCCTTCAACTGACGATGCACCAGCGGACCAGGGAAATATGGTTTCCCTTTCATATCTGCTTGATGAACTGGATCAGGCAATGTCATCATACACCGAAGAACGCATGAATTACTACCTGAAAAGGCTCTCAAGATCACTTATCAATCATAAGAGCAACGGGACCAATGACCTGAATCTGAATCAGTGGAAAATTTACAAGGATATCATTACCGACAGCTACTGGCATTTAGACAGGCGAGAAAGTTCCCAGGGAAACTCAGCTTGGTACTGGGGGAATTTTGTTCCACAGATACCGAGGCAGTTCATGCTCAGATTCACCAGGAAGAATGACTGGGTATTTGATCCATTCGCCGGCAGTGGAACAACGCTCTTCGAAGCTTCAAACCTGGGGAGAAATTCAGTTGGAATCGAACTTAACGCTGAAACGACTGCGAGGGTCACGGGAGCACTGGATGAGCTTAAGAATAACTCCAGGTCAAGGGCCATCATGATTAATGCAGACAGCCTGGTCGCCGATTTTAATAAAATCTTCGCAGGCATTGGGGCTCCTGCGCCAAAGTTGATATTGTTGCATCCACCATATTTTGACATTATACATTTCAGCAGCGATGAAAGAGATCTTTCAAATTCTGCCAGCCTGGAAATCTTTCTGGATCGCATGTCGATAATAGGGAAAAAGTGTTACCATATTTTGGCTGAGGGAGGGCATTTGGTCATTGTGATAGGGGATAAGTACGCATCAGGATCGTGGATACCTGTTGGTTTCTATTCTATGCAAAGGCTTATGGAATGCGGGTTCACACTTAAAAGCATAATAGTCAAGAATTTTGAGGATACGAGAGGAAAAAGGAACCAGAAGGAGCTATGGAGATATCGCGCCCTTGCAGGTGGATATTATGTCTTCAAGCATGAATATATCTTTCTCTTGCAGAAATGATATTTCATTAAACGCATTTCAAACTAATGGATCGCGCCCAAGTTACGAAGGACAAATATTCCAGATGGTTTCTCACGTTTTTGGAACGATTGGTCTTCCGAAACCATCCGCTCCATGTAAACTCGAGATTTCTCGCTCAATAGATAGCAAAGTTTCTGGATTCCGAGATGCCCAACTGAATAGTACCATTAATTATTTTATCCTATAAGATAATGCCACCGAGTGAAGTATGCCTATTTTGCATGGGTAATTGCGATCCTCCTCATACTTATTTCAGGATTAGGGTTAACACAAGATAGGACAGATCCAAGCCAACCCGGAGTCTCCTCGTATCCGAATGCTTCGCAGTACATATCCGCGCAAGCCTCGTGCACATATCTTGGATCCGACATGCAACTTGGATCGATGAATCAAGGCAAGACGCTGACCATCCTGGTAACACTAGAATTCAGGAACAGCGCGCAGTTAAGCCAGCTTCTGATGAACCTTCAGGATCCATTCTCACCTGAGTATCACAGATATCTGACGGAGAAAGAGTTCATTTCAGAATTCTCGCCAAGCTATACAGAATACAATTCGTATGTGAACTATTTCAAGTCGAATGGGCTCAATGTATCAAGAACGTTTGAAGATAGGGTATCTATATCCCTGACAGCAACGGTTAGACAGTTTGAAGATGTTTTCCATACAGAAATCATGGTTTTCAAGTCTCCTGAAAGATTGTTTTTTGCTCCAGATGCAGTGCCCAGCCTGGAAGCAAATTTTGGAAAAATTGCATCGATCTCTGGGCTCAGCGACAGGTTTGTGCCCAGTTTATCCCCTCTCTTCACAGGCTCTGGAACAGATCAGACACTATACGGTTCAGATTTCCAGGCTGCATACCAGCTTAATCAACTTTTCAAGCAGTACGGTTATCCTTCAAATTCTACCATTGCAACAATACTCTGGACGGGGCACACCAGTTCCAATGTGTCGGTTGCACCCTTTGACCCTGTCGACATATCGACCTACTTCAAAAATAACCTGCCCTCGGGAGAGCCTGTTCCTTCTGTTTATGGGTATCCAGTCTGCGGTGCTCTTCCGCCGGGTCAATCTGCCCAATATGACTCAACTCAAGCTAATGTGGAGAGCACACTCGATCTTGAAATGGCAGGTTCAATGGCTCCGGGAGCTTCGATTGTGGAAGTTTATGGATCCGCACCAAGTATCAGTGACCTGAATGTCGCTTTTGCCTCCGTTCTTTCCCCAAGCTATAATGCAACGGTGGATTCCGCGCTTTCAAAAGTCGTTGCAATTTCTAATTCATGGGGAACTCAGGACTGCAATGACTCAACCTGGATGCAATATGAAATGGAGGCTGCGGCAAGGGGGATAACCGTCATAGCTTCTTCCGGAGATAATGGGAACACACCATCTCCAGTACCATCCTTTCCGGCTTCAATGGCGTACAATAATTTTGGAACCCTGGCTGTGGGAGGCGCCTTCACTTACCTGTCGGGAACACAGTCAAGTAATGGTAGTGGAACCACAGGGATTTCGTCCGAGGCTGTCTGGTTCAACACCCCTGATCCAGGCAACGGATCACAGGGCGGAGTGAGCAAGATTTTTCCTGAGCCGAACTGGCAGCAGTCCTCATCATATGTCAGTAAGGTTATATCAGGGGCAGAGCCAATAACCGGTGTTGCATCTGGCAGGGGTACACCGGATATCGCAGCCGATGGGGCAAACATGTCAATCTACATCTCAATTAATGGGCAGGCCGGTTATGCCGATGTTGATGGAACAAGTATTGCGTCACCGCTTGTTGCGGGACAGATAGCCGTTATCGATCACTCGTTGGGAAAACCAGAGGGTTTTATCAACCCTCTCCTCTACAAGCTCGGGCAGGAACAGATCTCTGGGAATTTGTCTGGAAAACCTGTCTTTTATATAATAAGGAATGGGACCAATGCGGATTTTGCAGCTGGAAACGGATATAGCCTGTCTGTCGGCTGGGGAAGTATAAACTCCTATAACCTTGTAAGTAACCAGCTTGGACACTTGGTGACTTTCAACGAGTCTGGCCTCTCTTCAGGCAAATGGTTTGTAAACGTTTCAGGCAGGCTTGAATCTGCATTGTCGGGTTCCAATATCACATACTGTCTTCCCAACGGTTCCTATTCATACAATGTTTCAAGCGCGAACCAGTCATATTTGGCATATCCGTCGTCAGGAAATATCTCAGTGAATGGATCGAAGTCGGTTGATATAAAATTTAAAGTTTCAAGATTTTCCGCTTCGTTTGAAGAGTCTGGTCTGCCTTCGGCAACACCGTGGTCCATTTATATATACAACCAAACAGCGAATATATCGTATCGATCGTCAACTTCTAAGTCAATTCAACTCTTTCTCAAAAACGGGACTTACATGTATTTCGCCAATTCAAAAGATCCGGATTACAGACCATTGAATGGAAGCGGAACCTTTACCGTATCAGGAAATAGGTCATTGAACATTACGATCATGTTTGATCCGGTACTGTACGTAGAGACTTTTATTGAGAAAGGGTTGCCTTCGGGATTCTGGTACGTCAACATAACCAGCTCAACCGGGCAGACATTGAATGCATCATCCAACACCTCAGAAATAATAGTAGATCTTATGAACGGGACATATACTTATCACGCCGGGAGTTTTAACCTGTCATATTTCAATTCTTCGTTACAAGAACTGACAGTTGCTGGCGGGAAGCCCTCTGTCGTAAATATAACATTCAGGTTATACGTCATGCCTGTAATATTCAGTGAAACGGGACTTCCAGCTGGAACTGAATGGTCAGTCACGCTCGGAAACCAGACCGTCTCTGGCACCAACACATCTATCGTCTTTTACTTCGCTAATTCAACCATTTCGTTCAATGTTTCCGCCATTGGTGGATATAGTGCAAGCCCATCTAACGGCTCGATTATCGTGAATGGCCACAGGATAATGGAGTCGATAACTTTTTCGAGAAGCAAGCCGACTGGCATACTTGGATCGATTTATAATTCCATTCTTTCTAGCAGGGAAATTCAGATCTTGCTGACGTTACTAGCTTTGACCTTTATATCTGCGGGAATAGTGGCATCGGGTCGCCGGCGCAGGTAATGCCGTTTCATCTTGAGCTTATCAAGAAAAATTCGCACTAAATTATCTTGATGCGATTTGATCATGCACATTCGAATGGTTATGCTCCCAGGACTTGGAATCACGTAAAATATTAGGGAAATAATAAATATAATGCGCTTATATAATGACACGTGGATTGTCTGAATCTCCGGTGTGGTGACTGATGTACCTATTCTCGATTTTACTGCTTGCTGGCGTTATCATCGCTGTGTTCCTTTTCCTGTACACCATCTATTCCCTGCTTTGGAATGCCTTCAAAATACCGCAGAAAAAGGTGAAAATGAAGGCAAACATCGGAAGAAGGCTTTACTACGTCATAAGAAACGTCTTCCTGCAGGGTAAACTCTTCAAGGATCTCTCCGGCGGGATAATGCACGCGATAATGTTCTGGGGATTCATCGCATTCGCGGGCTATTCCCTTAGCTTCTTCTATACAGGCCTGTTTCCCGGGAAGGTGCTGATACCTCCGGGCGGCCTGGCAGATGCGGTCTTCCTCACTGTAGATATCATGGCTGCAATACTGATTGCAGATGTCATTTATGCCGTGTTGCGAAGATGGGTTATAAGAATTCCCAGGTATCAGGGTTTCAACGGATTTGAGGCAGCCTTTATACTTTTCCTTGTAGGCACGCTCATGATCAGTTATTACATTCTCGGTATACTCAGGATAGACGGTGTGACCCAATCAATTCCTGGAGCAATTATGACCACGCTTCCAACGCAATACACCCCGATAACGTATGCTCTTGCGACGTCCCTGCCCAAAATATCCGGTTCTGCCGGTTACTATCTCTACTGGTCCGTATGGACAGTACATGCACTCGATTTTCTCGTTTTCCTCGTATACATACCCAGATCAAAACATCTTCACCTCCTGGCCGCTCCTTTCAATGTTCTTCTGTTGAAGGATACGCCACAGGCGCAGTTGATGCCCATAGATTTTGAGAAGGAAACCAAGTTTGGCGCAACAGACATACGTGATTTCACTTGGAAGGATTACCTCGACTTCTATGCCTGCACTGAGTGCGGAAGATGTACTGCAAACTGCCCTGCCGCTATGACCGGAAAGACCCTTTCCCCGAGGGACATAATTTGGGACCTGAGAGAGGTTGTCCTGGCCGAGGGCCCGGAGGTGAGGAGGTCCCAAGAGGATCCTGCAAAGTCAGAACTGATCAAGCCTGTAATTGGATCTGCGATAGCAGAGGAGGATCTGTGGTCCTGCACGACATGCATGGCTTGCGTTGAGCAGTGCCCTGTCATGATCGACCACCTTGACAAGATCGTGAACATGAGAAGATCGCTGGTGCTGAACCAGGGAAAGGCACCAAAGGAGACGATCGACATGTACAGGAATCTTGAGATGTATAATTCACCCTTTAACAACCCACAGTCCACACGTGCTGACTGGGCGAAGGACCTTGGGATAAACATAGTTTCAAAGACGCAAAGCGATGATTTTGATCTCCTTTACTGGGTTGGCTGTGTTGCAAGTTTTGATCCAAGGAACAGCGACATAGCAAAATCGGTTGTTAAGATTCTGAAGGAAGCGAAGATCAATTTTGCCATACTGGGAGAGGAGGAGAAATGCACCGGTGACCCTGCGAAGAGAACGGGAAACGAATACATGGCGCAGACTCTTGCTACACAGAACATCGAAACACTGAAGAAGCACAACGTAAAACAGATCATTACTGCATGCCCGCACTGCTTCAACTCACTTAAGAATGATTACGCCTCGATGGGATATAAGGTGGAAGTCTTTCACCACACAGAATACATCTCCAAGCTTATTTCTGAAGGGAAGATCAAGGTTTCAAAGGATGGCGACAGGGATGCGAAATATACATTCCATGATCCATGTTATCTGGGAAGATACAACAGGGTATTCGATGCTCCAAGGGAAGCCCTTGGCTCAGTTTCAAGCAACATAGTTGAGATGGCTATGAACAAGACAAAGTCCCTCTGTTGCGGAGCAGGCGGCGGTAGACTCTGGATGAATGAAACCGCAGGTACAAAGATCTCTCATAAGAGGATAGAAATGGCAGACCAGACAGGCGCTACAAACCTCGTAACTGCTTGCCCATACTGCATGATTATGCTCGATGATGCACGGAAGGTGACAAACAGGGAGGAGAAGATAAAGATAAACGACATCTCAGAGATAATTGCCGGCAAGTTGCAGTGATTCTACTCTCATGCTGAAGCCATCCCGGTCGATCGATAGAATTAAACTTCAAGTAATATTCACAAGATATGAAAATAGAGAAATACGATATATCGCTTGACGTGGATTTCTCGGGCCACTCTTATGCAGGTGAGGAAACGATAAGTACGGAAGGCGAGTCGGACTCATTGCTTCTCAATGTATCTGGACCGGTTGTTGATTCCATGGAACTCGATGGAGCCAATGTTAAACATGAGAAAGGATCCAAGAGTGACGAGATCGTTGTAAAGGGAAAGTTTGGTAAGAAGTCCTCCCTAAAAATAAAGTTTCATGCCGATGCCTCTAAAACCCTGATGGGGCTCTATATCGCCAAAGCAGTTGATGGAAGCGAGATGCTCACGACGCAGTTTGAATCTACAGGTGCAAGAATGGCTTTTCCCTGCGTCGATGATCCAAGCTGGAAAGCTGTCTTCAAGTTGACTGTCAAGGTTGATGATGGCCTAGATGTAATATCAAATATGCCTGCAAAGAACGTTGAAACCGCAAAGGGGAGGAAGACCTACGTATTTCATGAAACGCCAAGGATGTCCACTTACCTCCTGTACCTGGGAATAGGAAAGTTAGAGACCAGGTCAGGAAAATACAAGGACAAGGATGTGTATCTCAGCGGACTTGCAAATAATCTGGACAGCACTGATTTTCCTATCACGGTTGGAAAGCAATCGCTTGAGTTCTTTGACTCATACTTTGGAATAAACTATGCACTCCCCAAGATGCATCTCATATCTGTGCCGGAGTTTGGCGCAGGTGCAATGGAGAACTGGGGCGCAATTACTTTCAGGGAAACAGCCATTCTTGTGAACAAGAACACAAGCGAGATAACTAAGAAAAGGGTCGCTTCGGTAATTGCACATGAGATTGCACACCAGTGGTTCGGTGATCTTGTCACGATGAAGTGGTGGAATGATCTCTGGCTCAACGAAAGTTTTGCTACTTTCATGATGTACAAGATGGTCGAGAAGTATTACCCTGACTGGAATATTACGGGCGAAATGATGCTTACACGGGCCTCTGGAGCATTCAACGATGATTCCCTCCAGAAAACGCATCCTATCGATGTGGATGTGAAGGATCCGGAGACCGTTGCCCAGATATTTGACCAGATAAGCTACGGCAAAGGGGGCATGATACTGCGAATGATTGAGAAATATGCAGGTCATGAAGAATTCAGGCAGGGGATTCACTCCTATCTGACAGCATTCTCTTACCAGAACGCAACTGGTGCGGATTTGTGGAAGAGCATTGAGAGGTCCTCCGGCAAGCCCATAAGCAAAGTGATGGAAGCTTGGATTAAGAGGCCCGGATACCCTTATGTAGAGGTGAAGCGCAATGGAGAGAAGCTGCGCCTTGAACAGAGACGTTTCCTGCTGGATGGATCGCAATCAGATGAGATCTGGCCGATACCACTTACACTGAAAAGGAAGGGCAAGGAAGAGGCACTATTGATGGAATCAGACCATATGGATATCGACGCTCATGATTTTGTTAAACTGAACGCTGATGAGTCTGGTTTCTACAGGGTCCTTTATGATGAGGCCTCATACGAGAACATGCTCGGCAATATGAAGAGTATGAGTTATCTCGACAGATGGGGCGTCGTATCTGATATGTATGCATTCCTGGTTTCAGGAAGGCTTGGTTTTGAAAGATATGCGCACTATATTTCAAAATTCAACGGGGATCACGATAACACCGTAGTTCAGGAGATATCATCACAGTACCAGCAGTTGTACCTGCTCGACCACAAGAACAAGAAGCTTGTCGATATTGCAGTAAAATTCTACAGGGCCCAGCTTGAAAGGCTTGGCAGCATGAAGAAGGGTGAATCGGTGAATGACACCATCCTTCGGGGAACATTAAGTGCAAGGCTCGCAATGATTGATTCAGGATTCGCTTCGGAAGTTGCGAAGAAATTCGACTCCTTGGAGGATGAGGTCCCGGACATGAGGGGTGCTATTGCAATTGCTGCTGCCCTCCACTTTTCTGATATCAGGAAGATGGCCGACAAACTCGCAAAGGTCAGGAGCGATGAGGACAGGGTCAAGATCATATCAGCAATGGGACATATAAAGGGCGAAGAGAGTTACAACTTCGTGACCAAGCTGATAGATGAAGGAAAGATCAAGAAACAGGATATAACATCCTACTTCTCATCTCTCGGGGTCGATCCTGCAAACAGGGATCTGGCTTTCAAGAAGCTCCCGGAAATCGCAAAGAGGATGTCAAGTGTTTTTGTTGGAACTGCAACACCCAGCAGGCTCATATTCGGGGTAACGCCATATATTGGACTTGGCAGGACAAAGGAGATGGAGGACCTGTTGAAGAGAATAAGCACTCCTTTGCTGGAAAGAGGAATTGCCCAGGGCCTTGAATCATTGGCAATAAATGAAAAGCTCCTTAAGGCAATCAAAAGCAGTTCCTGATATCCTCGATAAAATATATGTGTGTTTTATCAATGAAAGCCATATACGCATATTGGGTTTAGAGCCAAAAGCTATGACGGAAACCCCTAGATACACGACTCTAAGACCCAATACATATTTCAAATACCACCATCTGTAAAATCTGACCTAATTTCTCACAAAACTTCAGCCAATTTTTTGCAAATCGGGTTAAGTTTAAAATTTAGCTTCATGTTATTAAAATCTATCGGCACTCATGTCAGCATAACTCATTTTAATACTACTTGTATCATGGAAGAGATAATTATGCCTGATCAGAAAGATGCTTTCATCGTTTACTATAAAAGGAGCCCTTTTTCAAGATCAAGACCGAATGACCCTGAGCGTGACGTATTCAACGGAATCAGGATGGATGAGGTTCTTGCCAGTCTCGTGAATGATTCTATTTCCTCGACTGGTGTGCGCCCCCAGGAGATTTCTGATTTGATTACTGGCTGTGCACTCCAGGCAGACGAAAACTGGACTTATGGTGGAAAACATCCTGCTCTCCTCTCGAAGCTGCCTGTCACCGTTCCCGCTATGGCAATTGATCGCGCTTGTTCATCCTCCCTGAATGCAATAAGCATAGGTGCAATGGAGATTATGACCGGAAATGCTGATATTGTGCTTGCTGGGGGGATGGAACACATGACGCATGTTCCCCTTTCAAACAACCCCCACATCAAACCGAACATCAAGTTGCTTGTCCGTCCGGAGTATGCCAGGCTCGACATGAATACAGGCTACTCAATGGGCCTCACGGCAGAAAAGCTGGCTGATCTGAAAGGTATTGGAAGAAAGGAAATGGATGAATTCTCTTTGAGGAGCCATAAGCTTGCAGCTGAATCCGTGGACACATATCTGCCGGGTGAGATCCTTCCCGTCGAGGTGGAGAAGGATGGTAACATTGTCAGGATAGACAGAGATCAGAGCATCAGGAAAGATACAAATCTCGAACAGCTCGAGAAACTTCAACCCGCATTTAAATCAGGAGGAAGTATAACTGCCGGGAATTCTTCTCCCCTTAACGCCGGCGCATCTCTTGTTATGCTGATGTCGGGAGCCAAGCTCAATGAATACGGTTTGAAACCTATCAGCAAAATAAGAGGTTTTGGATGGGCGGCAGTTGATCCCTCCATAATGGGAGAGGGACCGGTTCCTGCAACGAAGAGAGCTTTTGCCAATACCGGATTGACGGGAAATGACATTGATCTTTGGGAGATTAACGAGGCTTTTGCCGTTGTTCCCTTGAATGCAATGAAGGAGCTTGATATCCCAATGGAAAAGGTCAACATACATGGAGGGGCAATCTCCATAGGCCATCCTCTCGGCGCATCTGGAGCAAGACTGGCCGGAACACTTTCAAGAACGCTTCAGGAAAAGGGGAAAGATATTGGTGTGGCGACACTTTGCGTTGGTGGCGGCCAGGGATATTCCATGGTTTTGGAAAGGGCGTGATAATATGGACTTTGACTTGCCTGAAGATATAGCTCAACACAGGGACAAGGTTAGGGAGTTTGCACTGAAGGAATTTACTCCGGAAATCGCCAGGGAGCATGACATGGAGGAAAAGTATCCCGATGCGTTGAAGAAGCTTGCCTTTGATCAGGGAATTGTGGATTTCACTAACCCGTGGAAGACTCTTGTAGCCATAGAGGAACTATGCAGGGTGGATCCGGGGCTCGGCATCTCTGTTACTGTTCCATATTTTGGAGCCGAGACAATCATGCTTTTTGGTAGCGATCTGCTGAAGGAAAAATATCTCGCAAAGGTAAACGCCGGAAAGGCGATGATGGGTCTTGCAGTAACTGAGCCGGGCGGAGGAAGCGACGTTGCAGGCATCAAGACAGAAGCAAAGAAGGTCGACGAAAAATATATCATAAATGGTGCAAAGATGTTCATCACTAATGGATCTATTGCAGACTTCTTTGTAATGCTTGTTCGCACATCAAGGCCCGACAACAAGAGACACCATGGGTTGAGCATATTCGTTGTGGATTCGAAGAGCAAGGGGTTCAGTGCAAACAAGCTAAAGGGTAAGCTTGGCGTCCGCGCGACTGACACCGCGGAGCTCGTGCTTAACAATGTTGAGGTTCCCGCGGAAAACTTGATTGGTGAGGAGGGCAAGGGCTTCTACTATATCATGACGTTTTTCAACATCAGCAGGATTTTTGTCGCTGCACAGGGACTGGGTGTTGCCCAGGGGAGCCTGGACCGCACCCTGGCCATTCTTAAGAACAGGAATGAGGCATATCAAGGACTGGAGGAGGTAAATTTCGCCATAGCAGATATGGCGACAAGAATAGAGGCATCGAGGATGCTCACCTACAAGGCTGCATCGTATCTTTTCCAGTTCAAGCCGAAGCCTGAACTTACGAGCATGGCAAAGGCATTTGCATCGGAATCTGCTGTATTCTGTGCAGAGAAGGCGCTTGAACTGACCGGGCTGGAAGGCCTGACGGGAGATCTTGAGCGGTATTTCAGGGATGCAAAGATACTGGAGATATGGGAAGGAACAAGTGAGGTTGAAAAGTTGGTAATTTCTAGATTTCTTACAAAGGAGGAGAAATCATGAGCGATGAAGAGAGATCCATGCTGATATCCGCGGTAGACGAATTTTTCTCCAAGACCGTGGAGCCAGCTAACGTAATTATTGAAAAGGATGGGATAAGCGATGAGATGATGGGCAAGATCGGATCCCAGGGCTTTATAGGACTCCTCTTTTCCGAGGAGTCGGGAGGTTCAAACCTCATTCCCGCCACTTATTTGCTCATGCTGCAGGAATTTGCCAGGTTTTCTCCTTCCATTGCATTGCTCATCGCGATACAGAACAGGATCGCTTACCCGCTGCTGTCTGGAGTGGATGGTGGACAGGACGTCCTGAAGGCGATCGCATCAGGCAAAAAAACTGCTGGAATCGCTCTTTCGGTATCAAGCATGAACAGGGAGGCGGTTGGAAACCTGTCTCTGGAAAAAGGCATTCTCAGTGGATCCAAAAGTTATGTTCTTTCTCCTTCTTCTGAGTGCATAATTGCGTCGACAGATGAAAAGCCGACGGCCATGATTGCAACCAGGGCCAGTGTTCCGGTAAAGCGTTATCATGCTCTTGGATTTCGAGGGTTAGGCATTGGGTCTGCAACATTCGACAAGGCAGAACACATGATCCTGATGAGGGAAAACGGGGACCAGAAAATGCAGCAGATTTTTGATATGCTTGATCTGGACGTTGCTGCGATTGCACTGGGCATGGCTAAAGGTTCCATGCACAAGGCACTCGACTATTCGAAAGTAAGGAGCACTTTTGGTCACATCCTCAAGGACTATTCCCCGGTCGCATTCTCCATCTCATCAATGCTGGAAGAAATTGATCTGCTTTCGGCGAAGCTCAATGATCCAAATGACTTTAGCATTGCCGGCAGAAAGCATTTTAAGGTTCGGGCAATGGAACTTGCAGTTCGAGCTTCAAGACAGTCGATCCAGGTCCATGGTGGTTATGGGTATCTAGAGGATTTTGGAGTGGAGAAGTTCTACAGGGATTCTACATCACTGCAAACTATTTTCGGAGACGGTTATAAGGATAGTATGGAACTTGCCGATCAGGTCTATGGAGATAAATCCGGTTTCCTCTGAAACCAGGCGCAAAAAGGCCTGATGCTAGGAGGAGCCTCTTCCGCTGCAAAGGATCAGTAACCTGGCCTGATTAGACCACCTATCAATCCACCGAGACCTGGCAAGAGAACCAGGTAGAAGAGAGTCTTCTCTACAAGCGTAAGCGTGCTGCTGAACTCGACAAGCTCTAATATTTGTATGTCTGCCGCCCTGAGGATCGAAAAACTCGAGATATCTCCCAGAATGTCAAACATGTAGGTGTTAAGGTTCAGAACAGCAATTATAATTATCACCACAACAAGTATAAAGCCGGCAAGGATTGTCGACAGCACTCCCCTCGTTACTCCTCTGGAAACAAGTGCAGCAATTAGCCCTGCGAAAATAACGGCATAGACCGAAACCATGACCAGCAGTGGGATAAGTATAATGGCGGTCAGAACTCCGCCCATGAAGCTTCCAAATCTCTTCGGTGTCTTAATCATTCTCTGATTGTATTGGAAAACTTTATTTAATTGTTCTTATGCTCAAGCCGAATTGCTTTCGTCAGAAGTGCCAGAATTTATATTTACTTTGCATACAGATGACACATGATTTCAGGCACAAACGCATCAAAGCAGAAAAAATCGCCATATATAACGTTCAGCAGGGATTCTTGGAAAGAGCTGAGGAACTCTACCCCATTGACACTGAAGACATCTGATCTTGAAGAGATCAGGGGGCTGAACGAAAATATTTCTCTTGATGAGGTGGTTGATATTTATCTGCCTCTTTCCAGACTGCTGCACCTGTATTATAGAGCAGCCAGGGAACTATATGCTGCGAGAAGGGAATTCCTGGGCATCAAATATGAAAAGATCACATTCATCATAGGCATAGCGGGGAGCGTTGCGGTCGGGAAAAGCACTACAGCAAGGTTGCTCAAGACACTGATATCAGCATGGCCAGAAGCGCCGTCTGTGGATCTGATACCCACTGACGGGTTCATCTTTCCTAACAGAATCCTCCAGGAGAGGAATATCATGAACAGGAAGGGTTTCCCTGAGAGCTTCAACGTCAAGGACCTCATATCATTCCTGTATGACCTGAAGTCAGGGATAGGTGATCTCAAGGTGCCTGTTTATTCGCATCTTCTCTACGACATTGTCCCCGGAGAATATATCACTGTAAACACGCCAGATATTCTAATTCTTGAAGGACTCAACGTCCTGCAATCAAGAAACATGAAACAGGCTTCGGAACCTGAATTTTTTGTTTCTGACTTCTTTGATTTTTCCATATATCTGGATGCTGATGAGTCCGACATAAAGGAATGGTTCATAGAAAGATTTAAGGTACTTATGAGAACAGCTTTCCAGAAGAGTGAGTCATATTTCCATTCTTATTCTGCTTTGGATCTGGAAAAGGCAGTCTTAACTGCAGGAAAAATATGGGACGAGATCAATGCCGTGAATCTGCGGGAGAATATTGCGCCTACCAAGTTCCACGCACATTTAATACTTGAAAAACTGCATGATCATTCAATTGGCAGAGTTCTGATGAGAAAAATCTAGATATCACCAAATCTCAATATGCAATCATAACGATAAATAACATCTTGTATATGACCCTCCATAGGTATGGAAACTGGAAACAAGGAATCCAACGAGGGCACAAATGCAAGAAGTATAAGCTATATGATTCCAGTTCTAGGTTCATTCTTCGGTTGGCTCATGGATGGCTATGTCACGATAGCGTATCTTATCCAGGAGTCCACGATCGTCCCTCTTTTCTTTCCAGGTAGCTTATACATAGTCTATTTCTTCATATTTGTGGTAAATGGTATTGCAAGAGCCATAGGCGCGATATTCCTGGGAAACTTCATAGGTGATAAACTGGGTAGACAGCGTATGCTGGTCATAACAATACTGATTTTTTCGCTTACCAGCTTTGCCCTTGGGTTTCTTCCGACTTACGCACATATAGGTGCGCTTGCCCCTCTAACAATGGGGATTCTCCTTTTCTTCATGGGGCTTTTTGCCGGTGCAGAGTATGGGGGCGGAACGGCCCTGTCCATGGAAAGCGTTCCCAGGAACAAGAGAAACCTTCTCGGAGCGTTTGTTCAGAGCGGGTTCGGCGTTGGATATGCCTTGGTTGCCTTTGTCTTCTTCATACTTACTGATATCTTTGGGAGTAGTTACAGCAATATCGGCTGGAGGATACTCTTCTTCACTACAATTATTCCAGGTCTCTCCACGTTTGTTATAAGGTACAAGGTTCGTGAATCTTCTGTTTTTGAGAAGGCGAAGAAGCATAAGGAGCTGCTCGATAAGCCAGTATTTTCGCTGTTCAGACAATCTTTGATCCCGTTGCTTATAGTTGTCGCAATCGCTGGGAGCCTTCTGTTTGTCAATACAGCAACCTTCAGCCTTTATCCGACAATATTTGAGTCTGTAGACGACTTTTCCAGGCCCACCACTGGATTCTGGATTGCAATAATCAACCTTGTTTCCATTGGAGGGGTGGTTCTCGGCGGCGTAATAGCCAGCAGGTCACTGAAAAAACTTATTTTCATGAAAATATATGTTATTGCGTTCATTATTGTTTCGGTCTTCGCTGATCTATTCGCTTTCACGACAAATCTTACTGCCGTGGTCTTGGCCTTTTCAGCCCAGGTATTTGTCGAGGCCATGATATTTTCCACGCTTCCGGCATTCATGGCGGAATCCTTCAGCAAGAAGTACAGAACAACCGGCGTCGGATTCTCATATAATCTGGGCTCTACTATAGGTTCTGTTGCACTGCTGCTGATACCTTTCTACGCAGCAATTTATGGATGGGCATATTACTGGATATTGGCTGTCCTGGCTTCCTCTTTTGTTTTGTTGGCAGGAATATTCATTGCAGGATATGCAACTGCAGGGGAACAGAAACAGGTCGATTACATAACACAATAGAAGTTATGTTCCAAAAGGATCACTGCTCTACAAGTATCCTGCCCTCGCCGATAACCATTGAGGGATAGCTTGATAGATTGAAGGGATCTCCAGTCCAGACGATAAGTGATGATTTATAACCTTTCTTCACGCTACCAATGCCTTCTGCTCCTATGATATCAGCAGTTATACTTGTGACATGCGATATTGCTTCTGCCTTGCTCATCCCGAATCTCAGGAAGTGTCGCATGGTGTAGAACATATTTCTTTGCAGAATTACGGGATGATCGCTCATCATACCGAATTTTACCCCGGATTTCATCACGTACTCGCAGTTCCGCCATGACTCATGTTTTAATTCCACCTTGTATGGGTGCGAATCAAGCGGGCCATATATAAGCGGTATATTGAGCTTCTTTAGATCCTCGAATGGTAAGGTCCGGGAAATGTCGAGCCCATGGTTCACTACAAATTTGAAACCGAATTCCCTGGCAAGCTGTATCGCAATATAGAGATCGTCTTCCTTGTGCAGATGGATCATCAATTTGTATTTCCCGGAAAGTATGTCCATGAATACTTCCGTTAAGGGTTCCATTTCCTCGGGAAGCTTTTTCTTTTTGTCAATCAGTTTCTTTGCCTTGACAGCCTTGGAGAAATTTTCACGTAACAAAGCCACTGCTCCCATCCTTGTTGAAGGCCTCTTGCCTTTCCATTCCACGGTGCTTCGGGGATTGTAACCCAGGGCAGCCTTTATTCCGATCTCCTTGATGAAAGCGTCCCTTGTGTTGCCCGCGAAGTTTTTTATCAGGGCGGCTTTACCACCAATAGGGTTGCCGCTCCCTGGCAGCACAGTGGAGTAGAGAACACCGGATTCCACGGATTCAGTGAACGCATGATCATCCATATAAATGCTGTCGATTGCCCTTACCAGCGGGTAAATAGAATCCATTTTTTCGTTTGCTTCACCCTCGTACATGGGTTCTCCTGCCCTGTCCATTCCAATATGGCTGTGACCATCAACTATTGCAGGCGTGACGATACCTTCAGCAATAAGCTCACCTTCTGGTTTCTTCTTCCCGATATACCTGATCTCATCGTCAAACGCAATGTACTGGTCCCTGCTTTCCGTCGATCCATCAAAAAGAGTCGTTGCCTTGATTACTTTCATGATTTGTGACCGTGCGAGCGTATTTATCTTTTGCACATTTTGATCACTCCTTAAATCGAGAAAGTTGCAGTCGTAGCTGTTTTGTTGAAAAAACGTTCTATTCGGCGCATTAGATCTAATGTCTCACTGGATCTTCTTCAAACGTTCCAAAAATAAAATATCCCGTCCTACTATATGTCTGCGTTGAAGGGATCGCTGTATCGTAAGAGATATGTCCTTATAAAGAAAGATAGCAACGGAAACCTTGAGATGGCACTGGATAAGATTAGGACAAAATTCGGATCGAAGGTGAAATTCAGGGAAGATCCCTATGCAATAGTTCTGACAGACCAGTTCCAGAAAGATAATCTCTGCCTCTACATAGAGAAGGATCTCAAAGGTATAGCTGTAATTACCGTAAGCGGTACGATCAAGAAGTGCAAGGAAAAAGTCGGAGCCTAGGCGTTATTTGCCGCCTATTATCCTGGCTTCTGCCTCTGATAACAGCAGCCTGCTGGCCAGTGATGAAAATTCCTGCCCGGAAGATTGCGCAAGGAGCCGGAAAAACCATTCATATGCGGAAATAGTTCCAGTCGATGAATGATTGAATCTGGCGAGCTTCAACTGAACTGACTTCCTGGCCTCCCTTGAATCCCTTACCGCAGACATCCTGCTGAGGTAGACTGGAAACTGAAATTTCAGAAAATGCCTGGCGGAGTTTTGCAGCGTGGATCCCGTCAGCGCCGCTATTTCCTGTGCATATCCCTGAAAGGCAAAATGCTGTTTCTTGATCACGAAGCCGTTGTAAAGATCTGCAATTGCTATGTTCTCGTAAGAGGATGAAAGATCAGCGGGGTTGTCCGCTACGTCTACAAGATTCTCGTCAATCCAGAGAAGAAGCTGATCTACCGTGAAGTCCTTGTCAGCAAGAGCGGAAAGACTCTTTACCGGGTCCCGATCTATAAGAATGCTCTCTAGCGACCTGAAAATATTGCTTGACTCATCTCTATCGCCTGACATGGTTGGCGAGCTGCTTGAAGCGGCAGCCTCTACGTCGTTCAGGATTGCCCGTATGTCGGTACCATTTCGTTCAAATATATCATTGAGAATTTCAGGTCCAAGGGATTTTCCCTCTTTTGCCAGAATGTCCCTTACGCGTTTTAAAAGCTTGACCCTGAAGTTTTTGGAATTGTTGTCATTTCTCCTTGCATACTGCTTGAACTCTATCGCGTCCGAACCTGATATTACGGTATCTGCGCCATTCTTTCTCCGGAACTCGTAGAAGTCGTTCATGGTCAGTATTATGGGGCATGCGGTGTTCCTGATTATTGATCCAAGCTCCCTGATTCCTCCAGAGTCTGTTCCCGTCCTTCCGGCATCTATGTTATCTGCCTCATCTATGAGTATAATCTTGTCGGGCTTCGTATTGGGCTCAGAATAATTGGAAAAAATGTCCCTCGTCATGGCTGCATTGCCCGCAATTTCCTTCATCTTGTCGCTGTTTCTCTGGGATGATCCATTCATCTCTATTACCGGTATTCCAAAACTGTCCGCAATACAGTAAGCAGTGCTGCTTTTCCCAGTTCCCGGTGGTCCGTAAAGGATGAGCCCCTTCTTCTGAGGCCTCCCGGAAAGCCATTTTTCAACCCATGAATATATCCTGGTGTACAGGTCATCCGTGATAACGATATCCTGCAAGTTTCGCGGCCTGTATTTTTCACTCCATGGCATCCGGCATTCTTCCTGAAGAGAGAGATTGCTCTTCTTCGTTCAGCGATATAGTCAATGATAATATTTATTCTCTTTTATACATACCGGCTTGTTGTTTACATCCAAGACGCCGGTTCTTGTTGTTCAGAATTTTCTGAATAGTATATTCGGTCTTGTTGGCGTTTACTTCATCACAAGGTATTATCCTGTAGCATGGGGCATACTTTCCTTCGGTATCGGGTTTGTCGGCGTGATGTCTTTCCTCACAGACATGGGGTATTCGACAGCATATGTAAGATATCTTTCATCGGGCGAGGATGAGGGGTCTGCTAACTCTAATTACCTCTTTATAAAGCTTGTATTGGGGTTCATATTCGCCGTCGCAACCTATTGCGCATTGCTTGTCTGGACAGATGTCCTTCACAGGGGATTTGAATTCTCCGTCGAATACTGGGTAGTTCTTGGCCTTATTCCATACTACTTTTTCGTAAGTATCGGCTCTTTTCCGCAATCGTACCATAGATCTCACATGAGGGCAGCTAAGTTCGCAATCCCCCTTATAGCGGATGCAATCATCCGGAACTCGCTGTTCATAATCATTGGGATAATTGCGGTTGTAAAGCCAGGAATTCTTTCTGAGACAATGGCTGCCATCTTCGTTTCGCTAGCATATGACTTTTCTTACTTTGCATATTTTGTCATCTCCTACAATCTTGGCAGGCCCTGGAAATTCTCGAAAATAAGCATGGCCTATATAAAGAAATACACGAAGATTGCTATTCCACTGTCGCTTGCGACAATAATAGGCACGGTCAATGGTAACATTGACAAGGTCATAATACAGTTCTTCTGGGGAGACTTTGCAACCGGCGGCTTCTATCTTTCGCAAAAAATAGCACTCATATTGAGCAGCCTGGGAACGGCAATGACTGCCTTCTTCTTGCCAATCCTTGCCAGGCTACATTCAGAAAACGACATCAAGAATCTGAACCGGCAGACCAATGAATTCGAACGCCTGGTTGTAATATTCATACTTCCTTTTGTCATTGTGACATTATTTCTCAGCTATTATATCATGAGAATTTTCAGCGCTATATATGTGCCATACTCTGATATTCTGGCCATACTTTCAATCAATGCACTATTTGTTGTTCTCATGGTACCGTCAAGTTCGGCGCTTATTGCAAAGAACAAGGCAAAATCGGTTGGTCTGCTGACAGTAGCGAGCCTGGTCATGAACATTGCACTGAACCTGATACTTATACCACGTAGCATATTTGGAATAACGGCGCTGTCGCTTGGCCCTTTTGGCGGCGGGGTGAGCTCGCTCATTGCCAGCTTCTTCCTCTATCTCGTGCTGAGAATCTCACTGTACAGAACATCACACATATCATTCAGCTTGAGGACGTTCTATCCACTGGTTCCTGCGGCTGTTGAGGCACTCTTCATTTTCCTGTTCATTAAATATATCGATCCGCAGAGGATATTTATACTGCTTCCTCTCATAGTAGCATCTGGCCTGGTATTCACAGGAGTGCTCCTCCTGACAAAACAGATCCAGTGGAAAGATCTTTCTGCCTTCCTGACTAATCTGCTGAATCCATTCCACCTGACCAACACACTAAAAAATGAAAGGAACGAGTGAATTTACATATTCTCCTTGCCGACAGTCTCCCTCGCTATGATGACCTTCATGATCTCGCGCGATCCTTCGGCCAGCTGGAATGACCTGATTCCCCTAAGTGCCCACTCTTCGGGGCACTCCTTGGAATAACCGAATGCACCCTGCCACTGAAGTGCATCGTTTATTGCATCAAATGCCCATGTAGTTGTCAGAAGCTTTGCTATAGCGATCTCCTTGCTTACCTGGAACCGCGTAAAACGACCAGATTTTTGTTCGGCAGAATACATCCAGAGAGCTTTGTAAGCAATGTTTCTTGCCGCCTCCAACCTTGCTACATGTTCTGCAAGCTGGAACTGCAGCCCCTGGAACCTTACAATTGGTTGACCGAAGGCATCCCTCTGCTTCATGTACTCCACACCATTCTCAAGGGACTTTATAGCTGCTCCTGCTGAGATAACTGATATCAGGCCGCGTGCGAATTCAAATCCTTCATGTATTATCTTGAACCCGCCGTTCAATGTACCAAGCATGTATTCTTTTGGTAAATTTATGTCCTTGAACCTGAAAGCCGCCCAGGAGGAACCTTCGCGTCCCATCTCCTCCAGATATGTCACATCAAATGATTTGTCATAAGGCATGTAGAAGAGGGAGACACCATCCGTCTTCTTCCTGACATCAGTTTTCAGGACAGTGACAAAACCGCCACCCGTCTCTGCTATATCCCTTACAAGACTGATGTATGACTTCTCGCCTGTCGCAAGATAATTCCCATTCTTCTCTGTTGCGTAAGATTTCATTGATCCTATATCCGAACCATAGTTTGGCTCTGTGGACGCGATCCCGACGATCCTTTCCCCTCTGACTACCTTAGGCAAAAGTTCTGCCTTCAGGTCAGGTGTTCCGTATCTCGAGATGAGGTATGACCATGCATTATCCACCAGGAAAAGGACCGGTATTGAGGCAGTAGGATCAGCCCTGGATATCTCCTCCGCAACAATCGCTGTCGAGATAGGATCGGCTCCCATCCCACCATACTCGCCAGGCACGTTCATTCCGAGAAAGTTCATTTTTGCCATTGCCTTCCAGATAGAGGAAGGCATCTTTCTGTCATGCATCATCTGCTTTATTTTGGGCGTAATTTCGCGTTCACAGAATTCCCTTGCGGTTTCCCTGAGAAGCTCCTCTTCATCACTAAAAGAATAATCCAGCATATTTCTTCAGATCATGATGCTTAGGTTTTATAATATCTGACCGCCATTTATATGGCGGAAAAATCGATCTTCGCCTTGGATGGATCCTTGCTAATAAGTGAAACCCTGCTCTCCCTTCGCTCGGCTGTGTAAACGTAGCCAAGGTTTGCAGCTAATTTTCTGGAGAAGTCAACTATTGAATCATGTGAGGGCATATTGTCCTGGCTGAGGTTTGCTATGGACGCTCCTACATGTACGTATCCTTTTGACTCGATGAAGTCTGGATCAGCCCGCCTGTCCATTGCCGTGTACTCTTCCAGATATGGAAAGTTGACATCCTTGACAAGTGTATGCCTGACCACTTTCCTTGTATTTAGTGAGGGGAGCAGATCCAATGTCCTGTTGAAGTTTTCCCATGCGTTACCAAGTGCCGGGTTTAAAACGCTGTTGAATATTGCTTTTGTTGGTCCGGCAACCGTGACGTAAAGCTGTGTCGGGAGAGGATCAAGTTTTTCAAGGATCATCGGAAGTGTTCCATTGGTCACGAGGAAGGTTGAAATTCCCCTCTTCCTGGCAAGTGCGATGAATTCGCCAAGGCGACTATATAGGGTTGGTTCGCCCGTAAGCGATATTGCAATATGCTTTGGATCCTGTGATTCTTCCCACTTCTCTTTTGAAACCATCGGGTTTCCCTTGAATCCTGTCAGGAGTTTCTTGTGTGCCTTGATGCTCTCTTCAAGAATAAATTCCGGATCGTCCTCATCAGAAATGTGCATTCCATCAAAGCCCTGAAAACGCCAGCAGAATGAGCAGTTCTCTGTACAGGATGAAACCGCAGGAGTCATTTGAACACACTGGTGTGACTTTATACCATAGAATGTTCCCTTATAGCATCCTTCACCGCCCCTGAGCTCGCTTTTAGTCCAGTGGCAGACCTTTACCGCTGAGTGCTTCCCGACCAGGGAATAGTGCTGTTTCTTGTATATCTGCTCGTACTGTGTTTCCACGGTTCCGGAACTTGGCTTTTTATTTAAGCTTTAAGCATAGATATTTGAGGTTTTGGAATATGTAGAACAATCAAGAGCATAAACACATAATTCTGAGAAATTAAAAATGACAAAAATAAAAAAGGTAATAAATAGTGCACGCGGAAATACTACTGCTTCTTAGAGCCAAAACCTTCAGGAATAACTTTGTTTCCTATTACTCCGCTGAACCATGTAATCAGGACGCCTATCCATAAAATAGCAAGTCCAAGTGCCATGATAAGTTGTGATGACTTAGTAACGGCTAATATACCGATCAGGAGACCAATCCCTATCATGACAAAACCTATTACATATATCACAGTGTCCGAGACATCTACTTTACCCTTATGGATCGTAGAACCTTCCTCTAATTGTTTTTCTGCCATTATTTAGCACCTCCGGCCGCTTCGTTGGATTCGGTTAATTCAGGAGAAGATTGCAGTTCTCCTCTTGCAGGTGTCGGTAAACCAAGTTTATGACGCGCTTTATAGTATTCTTCGATGGTTGGCTTCTTCTCATAAAACCAGACAAGGGCAGCTGCAACCAGTGCAAATATGGTTGCTATCAGGAATGCAACTATCCAAGATAAATCAGTTAAAGACACTATTCCTGTGTATGTACCAAGCACCGCCCCCCATCCATAGCCGCTTATAAAAACAAGTAAGGTTGTTGCGCCTATCCCACCAAATGCGCCTCCAAAGACTTTCAGCATGTAAGGAACGGACCAGTTAGTAGCAACGTAGTTCTCACCAAAGTAGTCAGAAATAATCAGCCAGTCAAATACGAAGCACGAACCGGAAACAGCGCCAGTCAGCACAGCCAGTATTGCCCATATAATTGCCTGATGCGCCAATCCAGCAGCCAGGACACCCAGACCTCCTATTCCCATCAGTAAGTAGAAAATAGTAACGGCTTTCCTTCTACCTATAAACGATGATATCCAACCCTGTGTTGGTCTTCCTATACCATCCGTAAAGGCGAATCCAGCAGCACCAACAGTAAAAGCTATACCACCTCCAAATCCCATTGCTGCACCGAAAGGTGCGTATAATGCGACGTTGAAAAGTGAAGCCGCTAGAGCAAGTGTAAATGAAGCCATTTGTGCCTTTCCCTGCCTGGTTGCGAAAAATTCTTGAGTCGTAAACTGTGCAACTGCAGGAGGGTTTGCCTGAAGCTCCTTGGACTTTGAAGTGCCCGCGGCCACTACAAGTGGATCGACACTAGCGGGCCACCAGTTCTTTGGAGCATCGCAAACAAGGAATGAAGCAACAAGAAGACCAACAGCTATGATCGTACCTGTCATATAAAGGATGAACTGGAAGTCGCCGGGATAAAATAGGCTTGGATCTGTGTAGATTATAATAAATGGAACCGCACCATATGCCCATGCTCCATTCGCAAGCCCAAGCCTCCAACCTCTCTTGTCTGGAAACCATTTTGTAATTACTCCACCGCCAGCAGCGTATCCGAGACCAGAGGCAAGCCCGCCTATCATTGCATATCCGACGTAAGAGATCCATGGGGAAAATGAGTTAGCGAAGATTATATAAGCAATTATAAGCAGTGCCGATCCCATCCAGAGCATTCGCCTCAGGGAGAGGAGTCCTTTTTCCCTTAAACGAGAAAATATATATGCAGCTACTGTTGCTTCAAACAATACATATACAGTATAATTGAAGAATCCCTCAACGGTAGACCAATGATAGTGGGAAATAACAAGCGTGGAGGCAGCCCCCCAGCCGTATTCCAGAACACTACCAAAGAAGAAACACATCCAAGCCCCAAGAACCATCGTCCTTCTACCTATTCTATAGCCCAGAATTTTCTTCGTAACGTCTTCCGGTCGTTCTCCAACCCTATACTGCCTACCGTTCTTGTCCTTTATTAGACGATAGGACCCATATGGCGATTTTATAGTTCCAACCGAACTTCCTACGTTATTTTCAACTATATTAAACACACTCCTTACGTTCTGGTTTAAAAAATATATTCACATAGTTATATTTTATACTTTTTTGCTCCTGTGCAAAATTTGCTTAAATACCATTTAAAAGCCAATCTCATTTAATTTTGCCACTTTTAGATAGCCATTATATTGAATTGCTGCCTAATTGGCTGCTTTTTTGCAATGAGTTAATGCATTTCTCAGCGAACCCGATTGTTAAAATAAAAGAATTGTTCACTTGATGTGTTATAATATGCAGAGTTTTTGTTGTATTGACTATCCAGAGTGTCAGTAAATAAAGCAGGTGATTGAATCTTCTCTGCATTTTTATGGTAAATAACTAATGTAGAGTGTCACCTACTAAATCTTTTAACTTTAGTTTGCAAAGGTCTTGGTACAAAGTATTTTTGTACTTTTTCTTGGTGGTTGTTCAAAATGGGAAAATTTTCTCTTTTGAATAAGTTGAGATTGAATGTTGAGATCGTATAACATGCATGAACGATTTATTTCTGCTGCAGCGATCGTTTGACTGAAAATTGTTTGCTTTTGAATTCTTTTTCATTATTGTTTAACGAACTAAAAAATTACTGAATTATCACTGTTTAGATACTAGCTGTATAATTTGAATCAGATCATCATCTTGCATCGTTTAATAGCTATTCTTCTTCCTTGAGGTCATTAGCTCTGTCATTTTTTGGCTGGAAATACCATCTTATCAATTTAAATCGTTTAAAGTTTGAACACGTTCAAACAAAAGTAGTTAAGATTTAGTTAGTTGTGTAAGATAGAGGAGTAAGCATGATGCAAACTCAAAAACCGCATTTAATAAGACTAGAGGTGAATTATCGTGGAATATTCCAGAAAACATTGGCTTACCATATTTCTGGGGATATTGTATACGCTGCCCATAAGGATGGGAAGACTGCTTTTTCAAACGGCAGGTACAGCGATGATCCACAGAGAAACGGTATACCATGCGCAAATTTCGCCTATTTTTCTAAGGATCTCTCTGAAGAGGATCTTGAGGCAGAAGCAAGCGCATCCATGGATATTACTGAAGCTGAGGTCGTTGTCGTTCTAGACGACACCATGGTGAAGGGACTCGAGCCCTGGGGTGGATATGGAATTAGGCCGATTAATGAAAAGATTGTGAAAGATGGTGTAATGATAATTGTAAGCAACCGGAAACCTGGAGATCTCGTGGCAGAGATGGAGAAAAAGAAGTTTCCGTACAGGTTGGCAATACTACCAGGAGAGGCCAGTTTTGCGGGCCTTTGGTACTTCAAGGATGACATGACGGATGTCAGAATACTCGGTGCACTAGCCAAAGTGGCACCTGAAATTACCACCATTGATACTGTTGCAGACTATGTTGCCACAAAATACAAGAGCAAGGAAAAGGCCGCTGCAGCAAGGAAGGCATACGAGGAAGTCAAGGTTTCAACAGTAAATCCCGGAGAAGGAATTGACTGGCCCTATCCAAAGCCCATTCTTCCAGGATGGAAGAATTTCGATGAGGGAGTATATGTAAAGGGCGTCAAAAGAGGTTTCCAGATGGGTCCGAGAGGGCAGAATAGAAACCCGGATTTCAAGCGTGGAACAAGCAAGACGCAGAGGCCTGTTGTCAGATTCGATATATGTACAAAGTGTACACTCTGCTGGTACGACTGCCCGGATGAGGTATTTGATCCTACTACTGAAGGTCTTTATGACGTGAATTATGAATATTGTACAGGCTGTGGCCGATGTGCTGAAGTATGTCCTGTTGAGGATTGTATTGTGATGGTTGATGAAATGAAGTTTGAAAATCAGGATTCGCCATATGTCTTGTACAAAAAGGATCCCGAGAAGTACGTTAAGTGGGCTGAAGACAAGAAAGGCAAGGATAGACTTATGCCAAGCCCTGTAACCGGAAAGGGAAACACGGTTGCTAAGGTTGAGACTCCTAAGCCTTACAAGAAGGGAGTGGTGAAATAAAATGGTTGTTAAACAGGAAGCAAAATCTGTATTTGATCGCGAAGAGTTGATGACTGGAACGGATGCAGTCGCTGAGGCTGTTAAGCTGGTCGACGTGGATGTCTTTGCTGCATATCCAATCAGACCATATACTGGCGTTATGGATAGGCTTGCAAAGTTCATAGCAAATGGCGAACTAGACGCTGAGTACATTGTTGCTGATGGAGAGCACTCACAATTTGAAATCGGCAAACATGCTTCTTCTGTCGGTGCAAGAGCGTTCGTTGGAAGTAGCGGCGTTGGATGGTTGTATGCCATGGAGTCCATAGGCGTTACTGCAACTGACAGGCTGCCTCTAGTGGCACTTGTAGGAAACAGAGCATTGGACGATCCTGGAGCTTTTGGTGTAGAGCATAATGATGCACTGCTTGTAAGGGATCTTGGATGGATAATTGGATGGGCCTCAACAGCTCAGGAAGCCCTGGATTCAACTTTGATTGCATACAGGGTGGCAGAAGATCCGAAGGTAAGGATGCCTGCGGCAGTTGCAATGGATGGTGGATACCTCACGCATTCACAGCACATGGTTCGAGTTCCTACGAAGGAAGCTGTGCGTGATTTCCTGCCTGCCTATGATCTCGGCAACAGGAGAATGCATCCCGATAACCCTGTTTCTATTGCACCCCAGGTAAACGAAGATTGGGTGATGGAGTTGAGAAGGCAGAACTACGAGGCAGCAAAGAGATCCAAGAAGGTAATCTATTCGGCGTATGAGGAGTATAACAACATATTCCACTCCGATTATGAGAATCCTTTCATAGAAGAGACAAATGTCGAGGATGCAGACACGGTACTGGTTGGAATGGGAAGTGCCGCAGTAGTGGCAAGATCAGTTGCTCACGAGATGAGAAAGGAAGGCAAAAAGGTCGGTTTCCTTAAATTAAGATGGTACCGTCCATACCCGACAGAAGAGATAAGGAAGGCTCTGAGCAATGTTACAAATGTGGGCATAATAGAAAGAAACTT
>JAMCPG010000042.1:0-83186 GCA_023379845.1 Thermoplasmatota archaeon | reverse complement strand
CGGTGGAAGGGAAATTTCAAAGAAAGAAGTAAGAAAGATGTACGAAATGACTGCCGACAAGAAATCTCCAAAGGTTTCATGGATCGGCTTGAGGGAGTGAAGGAGGTAGAAAAAAATGGTTGAAGAAGTTGAAGAATTTAAGAATGCAAATCTGTACAAAGGCGTACACGCAGTGGATTTAGAAGAGCTTTACACATCTGGACACAGGACATGCCAGGGATGCGAGAGCGCCCTTGTTATGAGAGACTTTGTCAAGGCATCTGGTCCAAGGACAGTTGTCACTGGAGCCACGGGATGCATGTACGTAGCTAATACTTCGTACATGACAACTCCCTGGATCGTGCCATGGATGCACACACAGCTGGCAGCTGGTGGAGCCTCGGCAGTTGGTATGGCTGCCGGCCTCAAAGCGCTGATGCGGAAAGGAAAGATACCCAAAGAGAAGATCAACGTGATCAACTTTTCTGGTGATCTTGGAGCAGGCGATGAGGGTCTTGGAGGTCTTTCTGGAGCAATGCAGAGCCCTTATGACCTCCTCGTGATAGTCTACGATAATGAGTCTGCCGCAAACACCGATATTCAGGCATCGGGCCTGACTACCTGGGGGGCGCAGACAACTTTCAGCCCAACCGGCCCAGTTAAGAGGATAATGCATGAAAGGTGGAAGAAGAACCTGGCAGCTATGATGGCTATTGGTCACCCGAATGTCAAATACGTAGCAACATCTTGCGCTACATTCCCTCCAACAGACTACATGAACAAGGTAAAGAAGGCTCTCAGCATTGGTGGACCTACGCTCATCCACACGATTGATCCATGCCCGAAAGGCTGGGACTATCACCCAAGGTATTCCCATGTATTAGGGGAGCTTGCAATAAAAACAGGCATATTCGCCGACTACGAAATAGTTAATGGCGAGGTCAGGTACACATACGATCTCAGGAATAAGAAGAGAACACCCGTCAGGGAATATCTCGAGAAGCAGGGCAGGTTCAGCCACTTCCTTGACGAAGACTATGACTACGTTCAGAGCAAGGTCGACGAAATGTGGGACGAGTGGGAACTGCCGGGCATTCTTCCGATAAAGGCTGGCCTTAAAGTTAAAAAATAATTTTTTTTTGTTTGTCGTTATGCCAGGGCCTTTGAGCCCTGCGTCTATATTTTTTCAGTCTTCATGAATGAATAATCGCTCGATAGAAGCACGTTGAATGTTTTTCTTTCAATTGATCGGAAATGATAGCTCAATGTGCTTTTCGGGATCTGCAGTTTCTTGCTGAGTTCGGACATGCTTATTTTTCTTGGCCACTCAAAATAACCATGATCCATGGCATTCAGTAGAATCGTGCTTTCGGTTTCACTCAGCCTGTTGATAATGTTCATAAGATTTAGCTGGTAGAAAATAGAAGGATAGTCAGAAATGAACCTCTTTTGCGATATGCTCTGCATGGATATTACTGTTGTATTCTCGTCATTGATTGCTTCAGGCTTTACCGGGGAACCATTGCTTATGTAAAACCATTTCTCCACTCCGTTATGAACCACAACAGGATGAATCCTGAAACCGACGTTTCCCAGCTTATTGTACATTGAGGTTGCTGTGGAGGTGTAGAATAGATTTGCCATGGCTCCCTGCTTCGAAATCACAGAAAGATTCTTTACCTGGGGTCTGCTGGAGAAGTATCTCAGAGCCTCGTCTAGTTTTTCCTCGCTTGGTGAATAAAAAAAGGAAAACATGGTTTGCCTGGAACTATCATACGAGGTGTGCATTATAAGGATGTAAAGATCCTTAAACCTGTCGCTAGTTTCAATGTGAGGACAATCACTCTGCTTTACAGTAATCTCTGAAATTATCGTCTTTTCTGATTTCTATTGATGTATTAAATGTATCTCTTGAGTCTTAAGGCTAACTTGTTTCTGTCATTATTTCATGTTTGACATATCTGCCCGTATCTCAGGAAAAACTTTAGTTATCAGAGATTGACCTGGTGTTTGTTAAACTGTTTTAGTTTTTTCAGAATCGCCCCAACTATATCTCTATCTTCCCGCGATTATGCATTCTGACCAATCACTGTGTTCAACAAAAGGGGAACGATGATATCTTAAAGTACATTCACGGTCGGTAAAGCTTCCACACGAGTTGACAGGGCACATAAATTTCGAAAACGACGGAGTGAGGTTATGAAAAGTTAACCTGAGTGCTTATAACACTGTTATGGAACCGCGTCAATATAAAACTAAAGACAATTTCTAACAACATATTAATTTTGGCTCTTGATTGATCTTTCAGGGAAATTACAGCGAATTCATGGTCAATGCTTTCGGTAATGGTCCCTTTATCTCTTATTTTCCCCTATCTTCGTCCATTCTTCATGGAATTTCCATAGCTCACGCTATCATCCCCTTCTTTTTCATCCTTATCATGCACATGAGGTTGTGCCCAAGACACATGAACATGCATTTCACCCTTACCCTTGGGATAGTGGTAACAAAGACATGACCACCATGGAATATTGTCTTGATCACTGAATAGGGTCTTTCACCCCTGGATCGCTTCCTTGTTATCCGCATGTTGCGGCGGATGCTTTCCACAGGCAATTTATAACCTTTGAGGATCTATCCATGGTTGCATCTATTCCTCTTCCTTCAACGCCAAAATATCCCTTGTCCTTGTAATTTACGATGCCTGGTATTGAAAGATCTATCCGTGAATTGAATGGATGCCGTTGTTACGGCGTAATTGGCAATGATATCATGCTCGACGGTCTGTGACGTGTGTAACTTGTGACCGAAATGCGCTTTCCCATTCTTGACAGCCCATGTGCCATCCTTAGATCTCCTTGTCTTCGCGTTCTTCCTTTCCTCCGATATCTCCTTCTTTTTCCGTTCCTTTTCGATCCTCTTCGCCGCCTTCATTTCCTTCTTTGACGCCTCAGTTTCAGGTTTTTCCTGCTCAGCCTGTTTATCGGGAAGTTCCGGATCGATCGGCATCGTACCATCGCCTTTCCTGGTTTTCCCATGTCCTGGATTGGATTCAATGAAAGTGGCATCCTGTATCGTGCCCTGCTTGACAGTTATTCCCTTCTCCAGGAACTGCTTCCAGATCATTTTCCATATCTCCTTGTCCTTGTGGTTATTGGCTATCCTCTCCCTGAATAGCCATATGGTCCTTGCATCCGGTACGGATTCCGGGTAGTCCAGGAAGTTGATGAATCTTATATTCGAGTAGAGCTCGATCTCCATGGTCTCGTCAACAAGACCGTATAACGACTGGAGGAACATGATCTTCATCATGAATACAGGATCAAAGTTTGGCCTGCCACCTTTCTCAGTATCGTTTCTGTAAAGATCAGAGAGGAGTGGCTTGATCCGATCCCAATCTATTGTATCCTTCATGTCTGAAAGCCTGTCACCAAACTTCTTCAACTGTTCATATTTCTCGCGGAGACCGTAATTCATTATGTCCATGGATAATGATCGGGATCGCATGAATAAAGCTTTCCGTTGAAAATTATACAGATTATCTGCTGAAATACGGATTCCTGAGAACATGATCATGATAATTCATTTTGGATGGTATTGAAGATTCTATAGAGGTTTTTAGAAAATATCTATAGTTTATGGTCTGCAGAAAGAATATCTGTTCATTGAAGTGCGGCCCTCCGTAACTTCATTTGATTTCGCATTTTTTGCTTGAACTTTATGAATGGGCCTTTTTATTATTTGGTCCGACTGTTTGATTTGATTTTGGAGGTATTTGAATATGACAAAAACGGAAAATCAAAAACGGATGGGGACTAAAATTCCCTTATGGTTGATTGTGTTTAGCATGATCATTGCGATGGTCTTCGTTAGCCCCTATGAGTATTCATGGTCGTTGTTTACTGCACCACTTGGGAAATTGTTTGGCATTAGTGCCACGGGATACATGATTTCCACAACATTCTCCATATATATTATAGTGCAGTCGTTGACGATGTTTTTCTCAGGTCGTTATCTTGACAGGAGAAGACACCTTACACCCTACTTTGTGGTGATTGCAGGTGTGCTTACCAGTCTCGGTTGGATCCTGAGTTCGTTTACATCGAAGTCGACCGGATTGTACTACTTGTATGTTGTCTACGGTATAGGAAGTCTTGGACCGGGGATTGTGTACGGAGTGGGTATTTCTACAGCATTAAAGTGGTTTCATGGAAAGACAAGAGGACTTGCAGTCGGCTTGATTGATCTAGGGTTTGGCGCAGGAGCGTTCGGAGTCTCTCCTCTTGTAATGTATATAATCAAGAATTACAATTTCCATGCTGCATTCCTCTATGTTGGGCTTTTGATGCTAGTAATTGTACCGTTCGGTATGTTGGTAAGGTACCCGCCAGATGGTTACGTTCCTGCAGGCAAGACAGAGGCAGAGGCTGAAGTAGTCAGGAAGAGAGTGAAGAAGAGTGGGCTTGAAGACAATCCAAGACAGATGGTATCAAGATGGCAATTCTGGGCCATTTACATCGGGTTCTTCTTTGTAGCGGGAGCCTATCTTGGAATAGTCGGGAAGCTGCCTTCCATCGGCTTAACAGTGACAGGAGTGGCCGTTGCCGGGTATATTGCAGTATACGTATTCCCACTTTCAAATGGGCTTGGAAGACTTGTTTCAGGCATCGTTTCTGACTTCCTCGGAAGAAGAGAGTCCATGCTAGTATTCTTTGGTATAGCAGGAATCGGTCTTCTTGCGTTGTTTTCAATGAAGTCTTCTGCAACCTTTGTCCTGGTAATTATAATAATTGCATTCTGTTCTGGGCCACTGTTTACTCTGTGGCCCTCAATGGTGGGAGACTACTTCGGGGAGAAGAAGTCGGGTGCGAACTATGGTCTGGTTTATACCGCGAAAGCCGTGGCGGGATTGTTTGCCGGATACGGATTTGCAGTATATTATACAGCTTACGGTGTCCACAATTCTCTGCTACTCACTGGTGCAATGATGATTATAGCAGCTCTTATCGGGTTCTCTATCGTCGTGCCAAAGGTAAAACAGCATTTACAAGCCGCAAGTCAGACGCCACCCAGCAATTAATAAGGGTTATTTTATAACCCACCTCTTTTATCAATCCAATTAATTTTGACCAATTTTTCTCCCATACAATTCAGAACATCATGAGTTACACTAATGAGCACAATTTTTGCTGGTTCTTCAGAATTCACACAAATTGGTCGGAGATTTTTTGCCTGCTTGATTTGTTAATCTAACGGATATTATTATGATCAAGATTACAGCAAGCATCTGCGTCATCCTGGACACTACATGGCAGGAAGTAAAACATAAACGCCCATTATTTTTATTAGGCATGTATTATGAGGCTCGATGGAAAAGAGAAGATCTTTGGCCTTAATTTTTATAATTACAGGAGTTTCTAAGGAGGGTTAAACATAAGTTATGTATCCACTATAAATGCAGCCAGTTACCTGAAAAATTAATGGCCATTGGCAGATTGGGGACAAAAAAACATGAAGAAATGAAAATTATGAAACGTAAGAATCCATGTTTAAAAAAAAATGGATTTTAGAAAATTATAATGTACATGATCCAGAGGTGCATGCAGGGTCGTATGTGGAATCCACTTTAAGCAGGTTATCTGGAGCTGACATGATGAGTTCCTGGTTCACCTGTTTTGCATCTTCCTGCTTCTTTTCCTTGGTGCCCATGTATAGAACCTGTTGTGACTTAGACCCGTCCCTGTACACGGTTATACCCTTGCAGTGAAGATCTCTGGCAAGCCTGTACGCCATAGCGATGTCATCCCTGGTAGCAGAGTTTGGAAGATTTATTGTCTTCGAAACACCGGAATCACAATAATTCTGGAATGCAGCTTGCATAAGCACATGCCATTTGTAGTCTATCTCCTGGGCCGTAAGGTAGAGTTTCTTTAGATCATCTGGAAGCGCTGTGTCCGAAAGATTGCCAGTCTGTGCGATCTTAAGCATCAGTCTCTCTGAATACAGTCCAAGCTCCTTTAGGCTCTTTTCCAGATACGGGTTTACCTCTAGAAGTTCCTGACCATCCAGGACATGCCTTACAAATGCAAGAGCAAAGAGAGGCTCAATTGACGATGAACATCCGGCGATTATTGAGATTGTTCCCGTTGGGGCTATTGTGGTCGTGGTTGAGTTACGCATCTTCTGGTTTATCGACTCCCAGTAAGATCCTTTCCATCCGGGGAATACGCCCCGTTCCTTGGCAAGCGCTTCAGATGCCGCATGCGACTCGTCCTGAAGGAATGACATTATATCCTCTGCGGTCTTGAGAGCCTGCGTACTTGCATAGGGTATGCCCATTTGTACAAGTGCGTCGGCAAATCCCATCACACCGAGTCCGATCTTTCTTGTAGTTCTGGACACCCGCTCTATTTCCTCAACCGGGAAAAGGTTGGCGTCGATGACATCGTCGAGGAACCTCACGGATAACCAGATAACATCCTTAAGGCGTTCGTGATCAATCCTTCCATCCTTAACGAACCTTGCGAGGTTGATCGATCCCAGGTTGCATGACTCGTACGGAAGGAGAGGCTGTTCACCGCATGGGTTTGTCGACTCTATATCCCCGAGGTTCTTAACCGTGTTATGGGCATTGATTTCATCAAGGAAGATCAATCCTGGGTCACCTGTTGTCCATGCATGATCAATAATCATGTTCCAGAGATCTGCCGCCTTCATCTTTTTCTCGACTGCATGCGTTCTTGGATTTTTGAGTTCAACATAATCGTCTCGATCAAGCCGTTCAAAGAAGTCGCTATCAATTCCCACTGATATGTTGAAATTGCTGAGTATAGTGTTGGCGGAATCCTTTGAGGATATGAAATCAACAATTTCTGGATGATCATATCTAAGGATGCCCATGTTGGCACCGCGACGTTTCCCACCCTGCTTTATTACATTGGTGGTTGTGTCAAAAATTGACATGAATGAAAGTGCCCCGGACGCTACACCCTTGGTTGATCCCACCAGGTCGTCCCGTGGCCTGAGCTTACTGAATGAGAAACCAGTTCCGCCGCCAGACTTGTGAATCTTAGCAGTGTCTGCAAGCGTACGGAAAATCCCGTCGATTGAATCCTCTACAGGAAGGACAAAGCATGCAGAGAGCTGGCCCAGGCGAGTTCCTGCATTCATTAACGTTGGTGAATTCGGAACAAAATCAAGATCTGTCATCATTTTCTCGAATTTTTCAACAAGCTTGTTCACTTCGACAGTATAGCCGCCAGTATTTTCTATAAAGGACTCGAAGGTACCATTAACAAAGCCCTCTTTCCTGAGATTTTCAAATGCCCTTTTTAAAGTGTTAACCTGCAGCTCGCCAAGGGCGAGTTTGCCTCCATTCGGTGAACTGTTTTTGAGGTTTTGGTAAATGTACTCTATTATGCCAACGTTGTAAGCAACACGATGGAAGAGTTCCCTAGGGGTTTCTATGACATTGCCAGCTTCGTCCTTGAGCAGGTACCTTGACTCCAGTACTTTTATTGCATTAAGAGATAGTTTCAGGTCATCCGTAACACCTATCCTCATCTTCTCTTCCCTGACTATCCTGCGACGTTCCCTGTAGAGAATGTAGGATTTAGTAACGTCAGCGAAGCTGATGCCATCTCTTGAGTAAGACATCAATTCATTTTCAACAGTATCCTGTACTTCTTCCACAGATGGGATGTGTTCCAGAGCGTTCAGCCTGGTCACCACAAGATCTGTAACGCGCTCAGCATCGATCATAGTGCCCTTCTTTACTGAAAGCATTGCCTTGTAAACTGCCATTGTAATTTTTTCCTTGTTGAAGGGAACCTGGTTTTTGTTCCTCTTAACTATATAATCCTGCATCTTTTTCACCATTCGTCGGTATCCTGCTGATCTTCCATTGCCAATAAATACTTTCTATTACTAATTTTGTGCTAATACCTGATCATATAGCTAATCATGACCAATATCATATACATTATCAAATATAGTCACTATTAAATGAGACTAGAAATTGAAGTTTTAATTTAAATCGTCCACTTTTGCAACAATGTTGGTTCTGTAAAAGACCATTATCAATGTGGTTAACATTGTTCCCGCGACTTCTAAAGTGGTTAATGTAGAAATGTTTGGAAGCCAATTTGCCTTCAATAAGCCTCCCCAAATAATGCAAGCATCATATAAATTGAGCAGAATATTCTCATTGTTTTATCCATTTTTTACTCCATGTCTTAACATAAACCCTTTTATTAGTTTTTCACTATTTTCTTTGTAGTGTCAAGACAAAACATGTCTTCCAAAACACATGTTCAAAAAATCCTTTAATACTCAAGCCAAAATGTGTGACAAAAGCTTAGTTATATCAGATATTATCCAATCGTGGACAATTCAACTGAGAGACAGCCAGCAAAGGAAAATAACTTCAGCAATATTTACCTTTTGCGAAGAAAGGTACTCCTTTACTATGTCATAGTTGCAACCCTATTCGCTGCAATTGGCACCATAATGGGACTCATAGAACTGTTTGTCTTCTCCGGCTATGTTAGTCCATTCCAGTTTGGTTTCTTCGATCATCCATTTCTGCAGGTTTACGGATTCCTGGTCTTATTTGTAAGCGGCGTTGCTGTTGTGCTTGTCCCTACGTTCAGGGGGCATACTCCCAATACAGGATATGTTGACTATCTTTTCCTCCTGGTGATGGTTCTATTCCAGGCATTTATAATCATAGCCATGTCAATTCAGAGCGCAGAGCGGATCTTTATGTATGCCGCATTTGCCTGTATCCTTGTATACAGTATCAGATATATTTTTCTGGTCTGGCAGGGAACTACTGTAGGTGCACGTAAAATTGATTTGGGAGATTTCTTCCTTGCTCTCTCTGGAGCAGCACTTCTGCTCTCGTCTATCATGTTCTTGAACAATTTCCTGTATAACCCTCATATTTTCACGCTTCCAATGATTTTCATCCTGCTAGTTGGTTTTGTTGGCTCTGTCATAATTGGAGTCATGATCAAGACTTCCCCATTGTCTTCTTCTAAACTGAGGCAGTCCCTCCTTCGAGTATCCATGATATTCGCGTTAATCGCAGTCCTTGCGGACTTTTTTATTTCTGTTTTTAACCTTCACGGCTACAATTACTTTGCAGGTATTCTTTTCCTTGCTGAAATTGGATGTTTTGCCCTGGCTCAACTTGTTCTTGCCATCAGGTCCAAGGGGAGCGAGGAAAAAGTCAAGTTACGCTCCGCATTTTCCATGAAAATAATCGGATTCAGCAGATTAAGCGCAGCCATCTCGTATTTCTGGATAGTTGCTGGCATCTTGTTTGGAATCGCTTATGGCCTTGATGGCAACCTCTATTATTTCAAGATAGCTTCAATCCATTCTATCGGCCTGGGTTTTATTGGATCGACGATAATGGGATATGCCCCCCTTCTTCTTCCCGGGATTATTTCAGAGAAGGCACCACGGGTCCGCATAAAGCCGGTATCCTTCTATATTTTTAACATAGGAACACTGCTTATGGTTCTGGCATTTGCACTGGCGGGTTATGGGGTTCAGGAGCCTGTGTCATTGGTCAGCGGAGGCATTCTTATCCTGGTAGGCATAATCTGGTACATCGTGGATATCCACATGTATATATTTCATAAACCGGAGAAAGAGAGTGTGAGCTTTTCTGATAACTGGTGACGGGTTGCAACCGTTAAGCGCGATCGTATGATGTGTTCTTTTATTGCAATTCATCCATTTGGAGTGAAAAATAATTAAAAAAGCTTAAAAAACCGAATTGCATTTCAAGTTGTCCACTAATAGTATGTGTGATTCATGAACACATATGACGACGTGAGACGTAAACTGGTTCTGCTATGGGCTCCGGAATGAGCTGACGGCGAGTCACCGTACTGTGAGGTTCCGATCAGCAGCGAACCAAAAACTTCCCAGCGGGTCAGGGATTATGAGGGGTGATTAATCGCCGTTAACCTGGGGAAAATTTTCAAGAGGTATTTGCGTGGAATTCAGGCAGGGAAAAATACAGAATCCGGATCTGACCGAAGTGGTAGATGCAGTTAAGAGGTGCATCAAAACATATGATATTGTGGTTACACCTCTGGATCTCTACTTCTATTATTTCCCCGATGAAAACCCTGACCTCCACGAGTGCTTTGAATCGCTTCGCAAGGAGCTTGTGCCTAAAGGCTACATTCCATTCCTTTCTGAGGAGACGGAGAAGTTCATAGTTATCCGGCACAGACCGGAAGAGAAATACAGGAGCAACAAGGTCAACATCATACTTTTTATATTGACTCTTGCCTCTACAATATATGTCGGATCACAATTCTCACTCAGCTTCATAAGACCAGGACCATTGCAAGACATTGATGCCATCGCCTATGGTTTCGTGTTCTTCTCCGGACCCCTGCTCCTGATACTCGGTATCCATGAGATAGGCCATTATATTGTTGCCCGCAGGTACAGTGTTAAAGCATCATTCCCTTTCTTTATACCGGTTCCTATATCAATTGGCACTTTTGGTGCCTTTATTTCCTTGAGGGATCCAATTCCCAACAGGAAAGCAATGGTTGAAATCGGCGCAGCCGGACCGATATTTGGTTTCCTTGTTGCCCTCCCGCTTCTCTTTGTGGCAAACTACCTGCAGAAGATCTTCATACCAGTATCAATTCCGACCAGCCCTTTGGTTGTTGAGTTCCCTCTCATCTACCACCTCTTCGGTATCATTCCAAAAACATTGATTCCACCCGTTACTGCGCCTATTTTTCCGATGGAGCTTGCCGTCTGGGTCGGCATGTTTGCGACAGCCCTCAACCTGATACCTATAAGCCAGCTAGACGGCGGACATGTATCCAGGGGCATGCTGGGGAGAAGATCGTATATCGTCAGTTACCTGTTTTTGGGAGCCATGCTTTATTTCACGCTAGAATATACAGGTTGGATCATACTGGTCCTGCTTGCTGTCCTCATGGGCCTATCGCATCCGCCACCGCTGAACGATTATGAGAAGCTTTCAAAGCGTGACTATGCAATTGGTGCTTGCGTCCTTGCAATGTTTATTCTCACTTTTACTGTTAAACCCATCATATCCGGATGACACATGGGGATTATTTTTATAGCGGCCATGTCATAGCAGCATGTTGAGCATGTATGGGGGACCTGACATTTCAAAAGTTTGTTGATTTTCTGAACGAGAGAAGGGATGAGATAATATCTTCAATGATTATAGACCGCACCTCAGAAGCCTACGGTTTTTTCTCAAAGTATTTCGAGAAGTATTACATAGACACACCTGGAGGAGATAGGTACACAAGATCGGTTGCTGCTGCCGACAGCAGTGAATTTGTAAGGGAACTCTACAACGGCAGGAAGATAATACTGTCAAGAGGATATTCAATATTCGAATCCTCCGTTTACGCCAGTTTTTTTTCAGAAGTAACATGGGTATCCAGGGACGACCTTCGACCACTTACGACGATGATCATGGAGGATTGCGAGCACCGATCCATGATCGACATGCTCGATCATGAAAGGCCGGAAATTATACTGTTCGATGGCTCCCTGACTGGCCGCCTTATGCATGGAAACAGAGAATTCCGGGCAGATCGGCTTGATGGTTTCAAGGAAAAGTACTATTCCAACCTGAAGGCTCTTATTGAAAAGGCAAGGGAGATGGGATCGGAAATCGTGTTCCTCAGCAAGAGCTCGGAATCGCGTTCGCTTGTATCTAAAATAACCAATGATTCTGGCAATGGACAGGATGAAGCCTTGAGAACAGGTCGAATAGTTGATCACGTGTTGATAAAATCACTCGCCAAGTCTCCGGGTTATTCCATCCCCGTTAATTTCCGGGCGAGCGGTATCGAGATCCGCGATTCAATATGGTCATTTCACCTGCTTCCAAACTTGAATGACCTTCCGATGAAGATTGATTTCGTATCTTCTAAAGATGGCTATGACAACAGTATACTGGAGAAAATAGTTGATACTGTCTTCTGGGCTTATGCCGGACAGAAAGTTTACAATATCTGGCTGTCTAAGGTCGATAACATGGTCAAGTTCCGTTCTGATGAGGTGGAAAGAATATACATGCGCCAGTTTGAGAAGACGATTGGGATACCCATGTACGAAACCAGGGGAGAGAGACGTGCAAGAATCAGGATCTGATAAACCGATAGGCTATACTGTGGGTGAGAATTCTTCCGACAGGTTTACTTTTGTCGTTTCTGATATTTCGGAGGTGTCGAAATGGGAATATATCTTCGCTGCGATTGGCAAAAGAAAGGTCATAGGCAGGATAGAGAAGGTGCTTTCGAGAAGCGATCTCCTGAACCAGGACATGGACTTCTTGTCTGTTAAGAAATATGTCGACACCGAACTGGCAGATCATGTTTTTCTGTGCCAGGCAAAAAGCCTTGGATCTGTAGAGGGCGATTCGCTAATGTTATCAAGGAAGATAATTCCGCCGGGATCACCTGTATGGCGAGCTTCCCAGGAACTTCTCGAAAGTCACCTGAGCTACCCGGAGGAGAGATCGCTGTACATCGGGCACCTTGTTGACAGGGATGATGTGCGCCTGAACGTAGATATAAATGGCCTGAAGAGGCACCTTGCCATACTTGCACAGACCGGGGCCGGTAAGAGCAATGCGGCTGCAGTGCTAATGGAGGAGCTCCTGAAGAAGGGAGCATCGATCATAGTTCTTGATCCGCATGCTGATTATGCGCTTATGCGGACCGGCAAGAGCGGTGCCAGGTACGCATCTGACATCAGGATTTTCAGGACTCCGCTCAGCAGCGGCAGATACAATAGCCAGACAGGCACAATTTCATCGCTCTTCACGCTGAGGTTCCAGGATCTAGAACCGGACGAGATATCCGATATTATGGGCATAAAGGAGGACTGGAGCACCCTCAGGAGGATTGTGGCCGATATCCACAATAACATGAAGCCTCCCCGGGATCTCGCCGCCTTTCTTTCTGCACATAAGGAGATGAAGGGTGAAGATGCGTCAAAGATTTCAGGCAGGATCAGGATCCTTATGAAGATAAGCAACATATTTTCTGAGAGCACGACTCCTATGGATGAATACCTGTCGCCAGGGCAGCTTTCAATACTTGATCTCTCCGGGATGGACCAGGCGCTTTCCAACTACTTCGCACACAGGGTACTGAACACGATTTATGAAAGCAAGGTTGAGGCGAACGAGGGTTTCCCGGTATTTGTATTTGTTGAGGAGGCACATAATTTTGTGCCTCCCGGATCAAGAACGCTTATTGCGCAGATGCTCCGGAAGATCGCTTCCGAGGGGAGAAAGTTCGGCATGTTCCTCGTCGTTATATCCCAGCGGCCAGGCAAGCTCGATCAGGATGTACTTAGCCAGTGCAACAGCGCAATAATTCTCCGAATCACAAACCTGCTTGATCAGAAGGCAATAATGGAAAGCAGCGAAAGCCTGTCTGAATCCATGCTCCAGGATCTTCCTTCGCTGAATATAGGGGAAGCCGTCTTGACGGGTGAATTCGTCCGGATACCCGTCATTGCCTCAATAAGGAGGAGGGAGACTGCGGAGGGTGGAGGAGACGTTGATCTTATTTCACTCCTCAGGGAGGCAAGAAAGATCAGGGACCAGCGAAAGAATCCATCCGAGTTCAAGAAATCACTCAAGGAGTGGTAGGATTGCCAAGGTTCATGCACTTCTCCGATACGCACCTTGGAAACAGGGAATATATGATGGATCTCAGGGAAGACGATTTTTACGAGGCATTCAACGAAGCTGTCGGGATTGCGATTGATGAACACGTTGACTTCATAATACACAGCGGGGATCTGTTTGACACCTGGGGGCCCAGTAACAGGGCATTATCTGAACTGAAGGACTCAATGCTGAAACTCAAGGAAAGAGGTATCAGGACCTACATGGTGATGGGCGATCATGACCGCCCAAGGCGTACCGATTATCCTGCTGCCTCCATTTTTGATTTCCTGGGCCTGACCCTCCTCGGATCTGATGATCTTGAAACCGTATACATTGATGATACCGATACCTTCATAGCTGGGATTTCGAACATGAAAGGTCCCCGCCGGGACAACCTGCCGGAAATGTATGCCAGGGCAGATGCGATGGCCAGAGATCACAAGAATTCTATCCTCATCTCACACCAGGGCGTTTCCGGATACACATATCCGGAGGACGTCCAGATACAGGAGATTGACCTGCCGGGAAGTTTCGCGTATCTTGCATTCGGGCATGTACATGTATCATCATACAGGGCAAGGCCAAGGCCGTTTGCCTATGCAGGATCGACAGAGATAAACAGCATGTCTGAGATTGAGGCTTTTCTACGTGACGGGAAAGGAGTTAATATCGTGGACATAGACAAGGGCGATGTCAGCTTCTCTAGAAAAAAACTCACAAGGCCAAGGATCCAGGTTAGAATAGTAACAACAAGGGAAAATTTCTCTGAAGATATTGAGAGAATCCTTGAAAAATATGAAAACATGGTTCCGGGAAAGAAACCGCTCATTATCACAGAGGTGCATGGGAGCTCTGACTTCTCCTACTTCAAGGAAAAAATCGCCACCTTCTCGGATCGTGCCATATTCAGGAGACCGCTGCTGATAAAGGAAAGTGCCCCTGCAGTCAAGGTTGGTGAGCATTTCGACCGTAATACGCTCTTTCTTGAATATTTCAGGGGAGATAAAAGAATGACAGATCTTGCACTTGCCTCATACAATACTGCATTAAGTGAATCGCAGGAAGTTGCAAAGGAAAAGATCCTTGCAGCTATCCTTGAAGGAGAGAAAAGAAGTGTTGATCAAGAGCCTTGAACTGAAAAACTTCCTTTCACACCGCGAAACCACGTTGTATTTTGACAGCGGAATAAACATGATCGTGGGACATAACGGCGCCGGGAAGACCACTATTCTTGATGCAATAAAGTTCGCCATGTTTGGCAAGGATAGGGCAAGACTCTCCAACCCGGTTTCGCATGGCTCCTCCGCATGTTACGTGAAGCTAACGTTCCAGGTTGACGAGGATACTTACGATGTGATGAGATCTTACGGGGAGAGGCAGCGAGACAGGGAGGCCACCATTGCCAGGAATGGCACGGAAATTGCAAATTCACAGGACGCGGTTACATCCACGGTTGAAAGGATCATTGGCATGGAACAGGACGTTTTCGAGAAATCCGTTTTTGTCGCGCAGGGTGAAATAGATGATCTTGTCAATGAACAGCCAAGGAAGAGAAAAGAGTTCTTTTCCAGGATGATAGGTATCGAGAAACTCAGCAATACCGCCACCATGCTCGGCGAAATATCCAGAGATGTCACCTCCTCTATATCTGAAGCCAAGGGCAAGCTGGAAAGGCTATCAGTTTACAGGGAGAGCCTGTCCAGATCCTTGATTGAGAAAGAGAGGCTTTCAGATGAACTAGGAAAGGCCGCAGACTCGATCGGCGAGGTTGTTGAGGAGGAGAAGAGGCTGAAAGATCTGCTATCCAGCCAAAGGGAGGCCCTTGCCGGTCTTAAGGGAAAGTCAGCTCTTCTTGAATCCAGGCGTTCTGAATATAGCAGGCTCGCCTCGGAAGTTGCTGCTATAGAGGGGAGTTTGAAGAAACATGAATCCATGATGAATGAGAATAGAAGAATAGAGGAAAATCCTCTCTTTATTTACCATGGCGAAATAATGGAAGCATCCGGCTCAATAACACGCCTGGTTGACCTTTCCAAAAGGAAGAAGGAGATTGTTGAAGCTGAGAAGACGTTCAATGATTTAACTGGGCAGTTGTCGGATCTGCAGAAAGATCATGACCTGTACGCAGGCTATTCTGAAGAGTCTGCCATTCTTACCAGAACGCTGAAAACATTAGAGCCTGGGAACGACCGATGGAAAATTGCCTCAGATAGACTGGCCCTGTTCCTGGAAGAAATTAAGACGGTTGAAGCCCGCATCAAAAATCTAGGTCCGGAGGTCGAGAAAATTTTTGGCTCTCTGGATGTGGATGCTTCCACAGTCTCGAACCGGATAGAAGAGATCGAGAAACATATAGACGATATCGGCAAGAGGATCAACGCAAAAAAGAGCGAACTGGGATCACGCAACGAAAGAAAGAGGGAACTATCCTCCAGGATTGACCAGCTAAGAGGGAAGAACGTTTGCCCGCTTTGCGGTTCCGAGCTGTCTCCTGATCATATCAGAAGGCTGCACACAGATGTGCAGAAATCAATCGAGACAACCTTGGACGAGATCGGAAAGACTGCTGCTGAAATATCCAGTCTCTCCACAGAACAGGACAAATTGAGGAACTTGCTTGCACGTATGCGATCCAGGAACGTTTCCGATTACATCCAGGGAACAGAGAACCTTCGCAGCAGGAAGCAGGCAGTGATTGAAACAGAGAAGGATCTTGAAAAGCTGGAGGGGGAGCATGCACAGTATGCTGCAACCAGGAAAAGGCTGGATGAACTCGAAATCTTAATGGATGGTGCCCGTGATAAGGAGTCCAGATACGCATTGGTTGCAACAAAACTTGAGGCTGCAAGGCAAAACCTGTCCAAAAGTTCGCTTTCCGACATTGAGGAAGAAATAAGGAGGCACGAACAGGCATTGTCTAATGTCGAGAGCTTGACCGGTCTTTCTATCAATCAGAAAAACGTTGAGGAATCATCCTCGCTTTACCATCGTCACTCTGAGCTCGCGACCATAGCGAAAGAGTACAACCAGCTTTCTCTGTCCGTTGAGGAGAAGAGGAAGCTTAAAACAGGATTGGAAGAGGAGATCAGGGGTCTGCAGAAAGATGTTGCAGCTCTCGAAGACCTTACCGGAGAAGTGAAGCGGCTGGACGCTGAATTCGATAAGGTAAGGGGTAGACATGCAGACCTGACAAGCCTTGTCGGTTCACGCAGGGAGAGCATATCCAGGATTGAAAATGAGATCGAGGAACTGAAGAAGAACATCAGTGAATTGGAAGCAACTGAAAAGACAGTTATGGCAATGAAGAGTTCAATTGAGACAATAAACAGGCTCCGTGCGGCATTCGGGGTCGATGGCATCCAGAAATACCTGAGGCAAAAGGCTTCCGAGTTCATCACCAATGGCACGAGACAGATACTGTCGTCATTTTCACTTGATTTTGACGATGTTCTCGTTAACGAAGACTTCGACGTATCGGTCCAGAAAAATGGACTCCTTGAGCTTGATGCCTTATCCGGTGGAGAGAGAATTGCACTTTCAATCGCACTCAGGATTTCAATATCGAGATTCCTGGATGAGGAGCAGCGCATGAATTGCTTCCTCATGGATGAGCCCACGACTTACCTGGATGAGGAGCGAAGGGCTAACCTGAGGAACATACTGCATTATGCTCTTGGCGAGAGTGAACACATGCCCCAGCTCATCCTCATAACGCACCATGCAGAGCTTATATCTGCAGGTGATGCTGTTTTTGAGGTCTCAAAGGAATCCGGCATCTCAAGGGTGTTAAGCTGATTCCCGATATATTTTAGAACACTTACGCATACGAGTGTATAGACTGGAATATGCAGGAGACATTCGAAGGTATCAGTGTTGTCATTCCGACTATTAACGAGGAGAAGACCATAGGAGAGATAGTAAACAAGCTAAAGGCGCTCGGTTCGGTCCAGGTCATTGTTGTCGACACCAGGTCGAGCGACAGGACAAAGGAGGTTGCAGCCCAGAACGGCGCAATTGTCATTGATCAGCCGAACCGTGGTTACGGACTTGCCTACAAGACTGGATTGGGCAGGGCAGACGGAAAAATAATCGTATGCCTGGATGGTGATGGCACCTACCCGGTCGACATGGTGAAACCCTTGATAGAAATACTTGAATGTTCCCGCGTCGACTTCATCTCCTGCGATCGCATGACGCTGAGGAATAACGTGAATTACACCACGCTGCATTACGTGGGGAACAGCGTCCTGAATATATTCATAAGAATACTCTTCAATTTCCCGCTGAAGGATTCGCAGAGCGGAATGTGGGTATTTCGCAAAAGCGTGTATGATAAGATGCGACTGCTCAGCGACGGAATGTCATTCTCGCAGGACATGAAGATAGAGGCACTCAGGCACGGCACATTGATCGAGATACCTATCAGGTACGGTGTCAGGGTAACGAAGCCTAAACTCCGGACCTGGAGGGATGGCTTCTCCAACCTATTTCACCTGATGATCAAGAGGATCAGCGAATAAAAATTAGGTTGTCAGACATAATAGCAATGTTTATATTTTAATAAGGGCTAATTGACCTGATGGCAGTTCACTTGGGACGTAAAAAGCAGACAAAGAATGAAATCCGGAAGCCCGGGGAGCCGAGGCGGTTCATCGATCTCAATGATCTTAATTTCAGTTCTGATGCGTCAGAAATCAAGACTACCGTGAAGGTTGCGGAAATATACAGGTATGAGGATATATTTCTTATCAGGGAGTTTGTCAATGATGGCAGTTTTGTAATAGTTGACTGCAGCAAGATTTACAAAGAAGAGAGCCTGTTCAGGAATGTCGTGGAAGAGCTGAGAAGGCTTGGCAAGGATTCTGGAGGAGATATAGCCAGGCTGGGAGAATCCCTTATCATAGTTACGCCTAAGGGCGTCGCCATAGACAAGCAGAAGGTTCGCGGCAGCCTGATTTGAATTATGCCTGAGCGCTTGTTACAGATCCCTTTATCATTTTTGATGGCGTTCTTTTCAGTATTAGCGAGGTGCCAACGATAACCAGAACAGCTGCAATCAGGAAGTCTATGGAATAACCTGCGTACTCGGATATTATTCCGGATAGCAGGCCGCCGAATATCTGGCCTGCCCCATTTAGTGAGTTGTAATAACCGATGGTCTTCCCCCTTCTGGCTTTCGGGCTAATCAACGTCACAGAAGCAGTTTCAGCAATGCCTATGAAGCTCCACAATGACCCGAGGGCCCCATAGACGATCAGCGCAAAGATAAGCCATAGCGCCGATTGGAACATTATGAATGAAACTGCCCCAAATATTGAAAATATCACTATTCTTGTGACCAGTGCGAATGCAAGTGATTTCCTGATGCCTATCCTGTTGTTTATCCTTCCAGTGTACTGGTATGTGAAAGCTCCCAGACCGGAATTGAGTATATACATTATGTATATCTCGACTTCGCTGGCCCCAAGGTGCTCTATGGCGAAGACAGGATAAGGTACAAAGAAAAGCTGGAAAGCAAACATCAGAAGGAATGTGCAGAAAAGATAGAATTTCAGGTCTCTCCCCAACGGTGCCCTGCCTTCTCTTAAGCCCGCGAAGTGTATGATGGTTGAAGGGAAAAACCGGATTCGCTCTATTATCCGGATGGAATGTATATCAGAAAGCTTTCTCCTTGAAATTGTCCTGTTCGGCTCAGGTATTGCCAGGAATATTATGATTGCCGAAAGCAGGTATATGAATGCGGATATCATGTAAATATTGACCAGGAGCTCAGAACTCTTGTTGGCAAAAAATGCGATGAATACCGTGCCGAAAGCAAGTCCTATCACAGTTCCCATAGATGCAACAAAGTTAAACCGCCCCATTACAGCAGGCCATTTGTCCTCGCTTGAGTTCTCTATGAGAATCATTGTGCTGACGGGCACCGAGGCCATGGAAACAACCTGGAATGCTATCAGCACCAGGATGTAGGACATGAGCGCATGCACGTATAGCATTGGAAGCAAAGATATGAAGCCGCCCATGAAGCCGACCAGAATGAATACCTTCCTTTTCTTGTACCTGTCAGAAAGGAGACCCCAGAATATAAGCGCGGGTACTGATGCCGCAGAAGCAATGGCTGATGTTATTCCTACATCAAATACATTGAGACCAAGGTAAAATGTTATGAATAAAGGTATAAGAGGCGTAGTGAGGCCACCGGCTGCGTTTGACGAAAGATATCCGAGGTACCAGCTATTATTTGAATAGTTTTCCCCCGCTGAATCTGTCTCAGTAGGTGATGTCATTCGTGGATGTGCTCCCGGCTTGACTTACTGCATCCCGGCTCAATAGTTATTTCTTATGGTGATGCAAAAATTAAGGATTTGATGCCGTCAACATTATAAGATAACGTAACGAAGTCTGCTCTCCATCCAGAACCCGGTGGCAACATCCGGGTAATATATACCTTGAAAATTATAAAATTTTTATGGGTTTTGAATATAGGGTTAAAACATTGTTTTCTTTATTGCGCCCTGAACTTTCTTCTTCAGGTCTTCGTTAATTTCATCTATCTTGTGGGCCGTTTTTGCATGTTCCGCAATCTTTGGCATCAGTTCATCCGGGCTGTTTCCCTTTACGCTAAAACCGCAGTTCATCCCTATGTCGGCACACTTAAATTTATATGGCATTTCTATCGGGGTGATATTACGAATATAATATATATATTTATCTGAATATTCTGATCATTCCATGCAATAAAACTCAGAAAGTAATCTTTGCTGCCGCTCCATAACATGCGTTCGTTCAGCATCTATGTATCGTTATTTCGTTGTTTACATGGTTGTTGCCATTATCTGCAGTAATTTGCCGCAAACGCATTCTTGCTACTTCCAGTGCATTGATTGATTGGTCTGCGAGTATCCAACGCCTTCCAAGCTTCTGTGCAACAACCCCGGTTGTACCGGATCCGCAGAAAAAGTCTGCCACTATATCCCCTCTATGAGTGGAAGAAGAAATAATTCGTTCAAGAAGGGATTCAGGCTTCTGTGATGGATATCCTACCCGCTCTTTGGCCTGAGAGTTTATATAAGGAATTTCCCATACATCTGATGCGTTAACATAGTTGTATACTCCATTTGAGTCTCTGAAGAATTCTGCTTCTCCTGAGCCATAGTTTACCTTTCCGGCCTTCCTGTACCGGCTCTTTGTATATGCCTTTTCCTTCCATGGCTCAATTCTATACATTCGCGTTTTTGAGTAGGAAAGTATGGTATCATGTTTCCGGGCGAACATGTTTTTGGATACGCCGCCGGTCCTGTATCTCCATATTATCTCGTTTATGAACCGCTTATAGCCAAAAATGCGATCCATTTCAACTTTGGCATAGTGGACTGCGTGCCAGTCCAGGTGCAGGTATATCAGCCCGGTTGAATTCAGAAGGCGCCTGGCTTGAATAAGACGTGGACTTAGCCACTTTATGTAGCCTTCTATGTCATATCCCCATTTGTCCTCAAATGAATCTTCTGCTTCCTTTATTCTTGATCTCGCTCTTCGATCCTTGCCGGTGAAGAATGGCGGATCCATATAAATCAGGTCAATGAAGTTGTCAGGCAGGGCGCTCATGATTCTTAAGTTGTCGCATAGATAGAGGATGCCTGACTCGAAGCCCGGTCCGCTTGCTTTCACTGCGGGCGGAAGCCGCGAAATGTATTTTCGATGTCCTTGAATGTTGGGTTTCTCCGCTGAAACTTTAGAAGATGTCATGCCTGCAGTTAGCCCAGTGTCAACGGTGCTTCCCACTGCTTTGAATAGATCCTCCCGTGGAGAAATGGGCTTGGTCATGGTTCTGCCGGTATCTAGAAAGGAGGTGCTTTCAAGGAACCAAGAAGCAGTGTCATTCCCTCGCTTCTTCTCGTTTCAAGCTTTGAATGAAGGTTCCTGACTTTTGTTCTCTCTTCTTCGGCAAATTTAGGATCTGTTATGGCATCTATGTTTATTGCTACATTCAAAAGGGCTCCTTCTGCAGCAGCAAATCCAAAGATCAACCCGCATCCCGAGTCGGTGACTGCATTCCTGTTTCCTATCTTTATGAGCTCTATTGAAAGATCCATGATATCAAGCGCCTTTTCTGCAATCTTCCATGGTGGTTGTATTGCATGCTTAAGCGCCTCCTGAAGCATCTTTGACCTTTTCTCCTTTTCTTCTTCAGTCCCCTTTGGCAGCTTCCATGTAGCCGAGATGGCATTGAAGGCTGCTTCATCATCTCTCATCAGGTCCTCGAGTTCCTTTTTCAACCTTGATGCCTCCTCAGCTATCTGTGCTATCCTCGCCTGGTTCTGTTCATACCCCTTCTTCCCGGATGTTAAGGCAGACACCATCGAGTCGAGTGCGCCACCAACTATGGCAACAAGCGCACTGGCAGCCCCTCCACCGGGAACCGGCTCTTTGCTTGAAAGTCGTTCTATAAAATTTTCAAGGTTCATACACACTCACTCCATCATTCTAACTTCCAGAATCTGATCAGACTTAAATGAATTTAGCTGTAGGTAGTACCTGGATGCTTCCACGATCGCCTCCATTGGGATCAGTCCAACCACCTCAGATTCAGCTATTGTAATCCCGTAGCGGAGGGCTTCAATCCTCACAAGTTCAAACGCCCTGTAAACTGGTGTCTTTGAGAAATTCGTCAGATTCATGGAAATCTGCACCATGTTCTTCTCCTTGATAAAGAATGCAAGCGATTTTACAAACGTCAAACCTCCATCCTTTGCCCTCAGAGCCTTCGCAATCTTCCTGCCAGTTTCAAGGTTTGTTGTATTCAGGTTTACATTATAGGCAATGAGGGCTTCCCTTGAGCCAATGATTGACGCGCCTGCCGTTCCAACCATAGATGGCCCGTAATCTGGTTTCCATTTGGCTTCGCCTATGCTTTTTGACAGCTCCTCGTACTGGAAGTTCTTGTTCCTGATATCCTCCAGGCTCCTTCGGGCTTCAAGAAGGGCAGAATTGCCATACATGTAGACAGGTATGTTCAGATCCTTTCCAACCTGCTCCCCTAGCTTTCTGGAGATCTCAATGCAATCCTTCATGGTAACATCAGAAATAGGAATGAACGGTATCACATCGGATGCGCCGAACCTGGGATGTTCTCCATGATGCTTTGTCATATCAATAAGTTCAGATGCTTTCTTTATCCCCTCAAAAGCTGCTTTTCTTGCCGCGTCCGGTGGAGCAATGAATGACACAACCGATCTGTTGTGATCGGGATCCATTTCCTGGTCCAGTATCTTGACTCCCTCTATGGATCTAATCGCTGACACAATCTTATCTACGGTCTCCTTATTTCTTCCCTCACTGAAGTTCGGAACGCATTCCACTAGCTGCATTGCATGAGTATCATATACAATTAGAAAAATACAATACATTTCATCTTGATTCATTTCCTGATTGCTTAGCGAGTTTATCATTTGGTGTTTATGAATTTAGATGGTCAAAGGTAAAATGGCTTGATTCCATTCTCAACCATGATGGAAAGGTTCGTGGTCCTGAGGAACGGAGTGATATTCCAGTACTGCGACACCCGAAGAAAGGCAGAAAAGGTTGTCCGGAACGAGAGGGTAATCAGCAAGATCCTAAGGGTTCCAGTTAAGTTGGAAATAATAAGAGAAGATGAATTGAGAAAGGCGTAGCTTTTTGGAGCTGCGGTTCCTGCTGCCATATCAGCCAAAATGACATGCTTGCCACGATGGTGAATTCTTAACTATCAGAGATCTGAGAGGCTTGGTTTTTCGACTGTTAACTGGGAAAAGGATTAGACTAACCATTAGGTCACCGTTTATCCAATGAGGCGCAGGGCTTGAGCAGGTGATGAAAAATCATAATAACAGGCATCTAAAGTCAACGTGAAAAGTGTTCTGTTAAATGCCTGGGTTCTTGAGAACTGCCCTGAAGTTTCTTGTGGATACACGATATATGATGCCAGTAACGTGGATTCTATTGGCTTCTCAACGCGGGAATATCTCTCGAATATCCTTGCCTAGATCTAGAAAGGCATATCTGCGGTTTTCATGGTACAGGATCGCCCTCATTAGTTTTCGGCGTTCTCTTCTCCATTCATTCCTGCCTTCCCGTTGTCAGAGCGCTCTTATATGGCAGAAAATGCCTGCTCCTTTGCCTCCTGGTCCATAACGCTGTTAAGGGACAGTTCAACGTGCTTTCTCTTTCCTTACATGTTGTCATTCTAGAACGCTCTTAACAGTTCTTTCAATTATACAGCAGATTCAGCACACTATCACTTAAACTTGACTTTCTCTTAAAAAGGAAAAATCTACTAATATCCTTCATATTATCTGGCATATCTACAAAATCGTTCAGTGGTGTAAGAAGGGGCAGAATTAGCGAGTTCACGTTTTTACGCCATTAGGTCGAGCTGTGATGAAACATTGAGGTAAAAATGATAAACCCCGCAGAATCTGGTTTGACGCTCCAGCAGAGACTCTCCAGGAGCTTCCTGTTTAATGAACTTGGAGACAGATGGATCAGTCGAAGGAAAATAATAGCAGGAAGCAACACGAATCTTATGGAACTTGGAGAGATTAAGTACCAGGATATCTACGATTTCTATGCTAAAGCGATCGCTAATAACTGGAACGGAGAGCAATTCAGCTTGGCCAAGGATGAGAAGGACTACTCTCAGGTATCTGAAGTGGAAAGGAAAACCGTGGAAAGAGTGCTTGCTTCTCTTGTTTTCCTCGAGAGTGAGTTACTTGACAATTATTACGTCATAGTCCCGTACTTCACTGCACCTGAGTGTACACTTGTTGCTTCTGCCATGATCGCACAGACAGCTAATCACACAAATGCACTTTCAAATGCAGTCAGAGGAGTCGTGACACAACAGGAAAGAGATCCATTATACAACTCTTGGAGAACAATTGAGAAAATGCGGGAAAGAAACAAGTTGATCAACAATAGATTCCTCGAGTTCACAAATAAGCCTCTTGTGGTCAATTTTATTGATGATCTTGTTATCAGCCTTTTCATACAGGTAGTGATGATACCATCTGAGTTGAGCCTTGTTTATTCCCTTACCAGGAGAGGTAGGCTACCTGGAACGTTCGAGATTTTGAGGCATATTCAGAGGGATCTCGATGTTCATTCCAAGATTTTAACCTCAATATACCATAAATTGTTAGAGGAAAACCAATCACTCAATTCCACAGAGCTAAAAGATCACGTTGTGAAGCTTATAAGGGATCTTACCAACCTGGAAACCGATTTCACCCAGTTTCTCACGGAAGGGATGATTCCTGGACTTAACAACCTGATGAATGCCAAATTCACCCAGGCACAGGCAAATAAGGTGCTCAAGATGCTCTCGCTCGACCCACTGTTTCCGGGTGTTGGTGGTCAACCAATACCATGGTTTGAGAGTTATTCCGAGATCAGAACCCGCTAAAACACAATAATTTCTGAAGTGTGTATTCAAACATGGTTATGGTATTTAACCATGACTGGTAACATATGTGGTTTTCAAAAATAACTTATATCTTTGAACATTGAAAACGTTACAAACATTTGCAGTATACTGAGGGCTATGTCCTTGTACATGCGATTGGAGGTAGAGATTGATTGGAATTTATAATGAAGCCCACTAAGGTGATAAACAGAGAAGGAAAGGAAGTGCCAATCGATGTTACAAAGATCCGGTCGGTGATTGAAAAAGCCTGCCAGGGGCTGAATGTAGATCCGATGGAACTTGAACTTGATGCACAGATACACTTCACGGAGAGGATTTCCACTAAAACAATTCAAGAGACGCTGATCAGGGTCGCAAACGAGAAAGTAAAAATGTCAGAACCTGACTGGACTTTTGTTGCGTCGAGGCTTCTGCTTCATCATCTTTACAAGGAGTCTGCACTCCAGAGGGGTGAGGCGTATGGAAACTTTAAAACATTGATAAAGCAACTGGTGGCTGAAGGCAGGTATGACTCCAAGGTTCTCTCAGAATATTCTGATGAGGACTTTGAGATGTTTGGAAAGGCTATCAGGCCGGAGAGGGATCTGCTTCTTAGCTACCCGGGCCTGAAGCACCTGGTTGACAGATATGCAATTCAGTCAAAGGATGGCAAGTGGTTTGAACTCCCACAGGACATCTTTATGGGAGTGTCGATATACCTTGCTCTTGCAGAAACTAAGCCGGACAGGGTATATTGGGCATTGAAGTTTTATGAGGTCTTATCGAACCTCTACATAACAATGGCTACGCCTACCCTTGCCCAGGCCAGAAGACCCAAAGGGCAGCTCAGTTCATGCTTCATTGATACCCCGGATGACTCCATCTCAGGCATATTTGATGGGTTGACTGCATTCGCGCAGATATCCCAGAATGGTGGTGGAATGGGCGTATATCTGGGTCACATAAGAGGGTTGGGTAGCTCAATAAGGGATTATTCGGGCGTGGGCAGCGGCGTTGTTCCATGGGTCAGGCTTTACAATGATACAGCAGTATCAGTGAACCAGCTCGGACAGAGAGCGGGTGCAGCAAGCATATGGCTCGACATATGGCATACAGACATCATTGACTTTCTGGATCTGAAAACCAATAACGGTGATGAGAGAAGAAAAGCACATGACATATTTCCCGGAATATGCGTACCGGATCTCTTTTACAAAAGACTTGAAAAAGGAGAAAGCTGGTACCTTTTCGACCCTCATGAGGTAAAGATAAGAAAGGGTTGGACCCTTGAAGATTCATGGGGGGAAGAGTTCGAGAAAAGATACCTTGAATGCGTGGCAGATTCCACCGTGCCAAAGAAAGAGATTAGCTCGCTGGAGCTGATTGGCCTTATATTGAAAAGCCTGTATGAGACCGGAGGCCCATTTTTCTTCAATCGCGATACGGTTAACAGGTTGAATCCAAACAAGCATTCTGGAATGATATATTCATCCAACCTTTGCACCGAAATAACGCAGAATCAGTCCTCCACAGTGCGGATACAGGAACAAACCAATGAAGACGTGATAACAATGCAGTACAAGACCGGTGACATGGTTGTATGCAACTTGTCCTCCATCAACCTTGGCAGGACTAATACACCGGACCTGCTGTCAGAGGTTATTCCTGTTCAGGTCAGGATGCTCGACAATGTCATTACGCTCAACAACCTGCCGGTTCCGCAGGCTACAGTGACCAACATGAGATACAGGGCTATCGGTGTAGGAGTGTCAGGATATCACCAGCTACTCGTTCAGAATGGCATAGACTGGGAATCCGAAGAACATGTTTCGTTTGCTGACAAACTCTTTGAACACATCAACTATGCTGCAATAAAAGCAAGCTGTGATCTGGCCCGGGAGAGGGGATCCTATCCGCTGTTCAAGGGCAGTGACTGGGAAACCGGTGAATATTTCAGGATCAGGGGCTATAATGATCCGAAGTGGCTGGAGCTGGCTGAGAAAGTCAAGACATCCGGGATCAGGAATGGATACCTCATGGCGATTGCTCCAACGGGCAGCACGAGCGTAATTGCTGGATCCACAGCAAGCGTCGATCCAATTTTCAAGCCGGTTTTCACCGAGGAGAAAAAAAGCTTTCTCATAAAGAGGGTTGCACCAGAACTCACACCAGAAAATGCCCGACTGTACAAGGAGGCGCATTCAATAGACCAGACATGGAGCATCAAGGCGGCTGCAGCCAGACAAAGGCACCTGGATCAGTCCCAGTCGCTGAACCTTTATGCAACGCAGGATCTTGATGAGGAAAAGTTCATGAACCTTTACTACGATGCTTGGAAAATGGGAGTCAAGACGCTCTACTATTTCAGGAATTACACAAAGGACGAGGAAGAAGTCAAAGAAGAGGCATGCGAATCATGTCAGGCTTGAGGTGACATAAAATGCAGAAAAAGCTCTTATTCAACCCTGAAGGAACAAGGGATTTAAAGTTCCAGAGACTTGTTGGAGGAAAATCAACCAACCTGATTGAATTTGCAAACGTGAAATACGACTGGGCAGAGCAGCTATACAGGAAGATGCGCCAGTTTTTCTGGATTCCAGACGAGGTACCGCTTGGAGACGATAAGAGGCAGTATCCGAAACTTACTGAGGCTGAGCAGACAGCTTACAAGAAAACACTAGCGTTCCTGATCTTTCTGGACAGCATTCAGGTCGATAACCTGGGAGCACTTGCCCTCTACATAACGGCGCCAGAAGTCGTCGCATGCCTGAAAACGCAGGCCTTCTTTGAGACGATACATGCTCAGAGCTATGATTATCTCCTTACATCGGTCGTTGATTCTATAACGCGGGATGAGGTATACACAATGTGGAAGGATGATGCAAACCTCCTCACAAGGAATAAGTTCATTACAGACCAGTACCAGGAGTTTATAGAGAACCCAAATGAACGTGCATTCCTGAGATCCTGCATGGCCGACTACCTCCTAGAAGGAATATATTTCTACAGCGGCTTCGCATTCTTCTATGCACTTGGCAGGCAGGACAAGATGGGTGGAACAGTAAGTTTAATTCGGCTTATCCAGAGAGATGAAAACACGCACCTTGCACTCTTTACGCACATACTGCGTACTCTGGCGGATGAAAACCCGGAGTGGTTCACGAGTGAAATAAAGGGTGAACTCTCATCAATGCTCAAGACTGCTGTGGAACATGAAATTTCCTGGGGAAAATATGTCACAAGGAATCAGATACTTGGGCTCTCGGATAACATCATTGAAAATTACATCAAGTATCTTGGCAACATGCGGGCCGAATCTATCGGGCTTGAGCCTCCTTATGAAAAGATCAAACATCCCATGCCATGGGTTGACAGTTTCGCCGCGATGAATTCAACCAAGACTGATTTCTTCGAAAGAAGGGTCACCAACTACCAGAAATTCGGCGGATCGATGAACTTTGACAAGTTGAAGCCACCGGGCTCCAGCTGAACATTAAATTAAGAGAATTCATCTTTTACACCGAGTATTTTTGCCTTCAATGTCCTGAGAGAGAAGAGAAGGATAATCGCTCCGAGGAAAGATAAAAGGAATAGTAAAACGGCTCCTATCTTCACTGGACCGTAGTTGAATCTTGCCCCCAGCTTATAAACGGTGAGGCATGCCATTATGTAACCAACAAGTCCTACCAGGCCCCCCAAAATGACAAGGGCGAGACCGCCAATAAGCGTTAGGTAATGTCCAGAGAGATATGCAAGACTGAACTGGGTGGCCGAATAGGAGTTCAGGAAGCCGAGAGTAACAATCGCCCCTGGAATAAGAAGAACCAACCCCACAAAAAGGATGTAAGTTGCAGTTACGCCCGTCCTGTACTCTGAGTTGATTATCCTCATCATGGAGAAGCCGCGGTTCATTATGACGAAACTGGCTATGGATATAACAATCATGCCGATAAGCGTATACTCAAGCAAGGGCATCTGGCTTGCAAGTTTTGGGCCATCTATGGTCACGGTGGTAGGATTATAATATGGCTGGAACGTGTTGAAAAGCAGGTTGACCTGAAATGGCGACGCAACAATGTACAGAATCTCTTCTATTATGATGAGGGGCATGGCATACCTGAGGAAGTCCATTCCCCTTGTGAAGATGCCCCTCCTGTCAATCCTTATTCTTGACTCGGCTGTAACCGAGCGAGGTAGAATAGCTGCGCAGATAACGCAGTTCTCGAGCACGTCCTCATTGATTGCTCCACATCTCTTACATTCTCTGACCATTAACCTCGTATAATGCATTAACAATATATAATTATCATGATGAAAATGATGACAGATAACAACAGGAAGCCCAGAGTTCTTCGTGCACCCAGTTTCCAGATATGCATGTAGAAAATTTTAACATTCGCTGATGCGGAGAAAGTTCGCAAAATTAAATACGATTTTAAAATTACCGGGGGAGAGCAGGGGTTGTCGAGATTGGTCAAAGGCGCCAGATTGAGGGTCTGGTTCCGTAGGGATACGTGGGTTCAAATCCCATCCCCTGCATACCTGGATTTTAGATTATAAAGCGGGAATGGTCTTTGTTTCATCAATATTAAAGCAAAGAATAATTTACTCTGTTTCCTGTAACATGAAAGCTGGTTTTTTCGAGGTCCCATAAAATCCATCAGATATGTGAAGTTCCAGATACACGAATTACCAATAAATATAATAGAGATAGTTGGTTATGATGATATAATAGAAAGAAATGCACTCTCGTCACATAGCCTGTCACCTTGCGTATTGAGCGGGGCTTAAAGGAACATCAAAGGGGAAAAATGCAGACCGGAAAGGGCGATTACGCCTTTGTAAGAAAATTCAGGGATTCGGATCTTGACGTCGTAGTGGAGCTTGCCAATAGTTCGCTCAGCGAATACTACGGAGTCGACCTGATCTATGATCTCTCAAGGCAATGGCCGGACGGCTTTCTGGTATATCAATTCGGAAACAGGGTTGTCGGCTTTCTGGCGGGGGCAAAGTATTCATCGAACGAGGCAAGAATTCTTCTTCTTGCAGTTGATAGCTCGTTCAGGAAGATCGGTATCGGCACCACGCTGGTGGAAGACTTTACCAAGCTATGTATGCAGCTTGGGATGATGAGTGTTAGATTGGAAGTAAGAATCGACAATATCGAGGCAATCAACTTTTACAGGAAGCTGAAGTTTGTCGTCATCTCCACCATGAGAAACTATTACAGTGACTCCTCGGACGCACACGTTATGTGGCGCCTTCTTTCGCAGTAGGCACTCTTCATCAGCTCTGCTATATAATATTTATTAGCGATGTTCCAATGCTACCTAGATGGCTAACGGCTTCTGGAAGGAAACTCGAAGGGTAATCATAGTGATTGTCGCAGCAATAGTAATCGTGATTGCTGCCGGGTATGCCTTTGATTTTATCGCCACTTACGAGCCTATCCTTGTTCCATATAGAAAATATATTCTCTATGCAATCGTAGCAATAGTAATATTTGGGTTTGCACACATTATCAACAGGACAATCGGTATCTTCATCGAAAAGGCATCTTCCAAGCCGGGAAAACGCAATTACCGGGGCCTGTACACACTATTCAGGGCGGTGATCTATGGCGGGGCAATCGCGGCATTTCTCGCGTATATTGGAATAAGCCTGACTGGAGCCCTAATAGGAGGAACCATCGGTGGCCTGATCATATCGTTCGCCCTGCAGAATACCGTATCGAGCCTGCTCTCCGGTCTGTTGCTCTCAAGTTCTGGCGTTATAAAGCCAAAGGAACCGATATTTTTCTTCTCATGGTTGTTCAACAACCCGGTTGTAGGGGAAGTTCTGGATGTGAGTATACTGACGACAAAAGTTCGTACGACTGATGGCCTGGTGACGGATTTGCCTAACACGGCTCTACTTGGCCAGTCGCAATTTACGAGCCTTGTGAGCGAAAATCGTTTATCATATAACATTCTTATTGGCTTTAATCCCGACGTGCCAATCAGGCAGATAATAAATGAGGCAACCGCCTCAATAGATAAAATCAAGGAAAAGATTGGACTGCTCGAATATCAGTCGTACTTCTTCACAAAGACATTCAATAACAATAGTGTTAAGGTCATATTCTTTTTCAATGATCTGGAGAAGTTCAACCAGATCGTGCATGAGATTACAGCAGCCTACGAAGAGGCATACTGGAAACTGAAGAACAAAATGACAGAGGATGCTAAGAAACCTCCTGGATCAGTTCCTTGAAACAAGTGTCACAATATCTTCATCCCTGAGTTCAAAATCAAGGCCGGCCCTAATCTCACTCTGTTTCCTCTTGCTGTTAAGGATTATTGCGTATTTGAATGAGGACAGCATCTCCCTGCTTATCCTGCGGCAAACCTCTCTTACGCTTACTTTCCCGCGAAGGATAAGAGGCCTCTCATAATCGACTTCGCCGGATTTTTCTCTCAGGTATATCCTCACAAGTTTCAGGCCCTGGAAAATCAGGTTCTTGAGGTCTTCCACGCCGTCTCCGGTGCTTGCTGAAACAAAAATGTATTCAAGCTTGGGTGGAAGTGAATTGAGTATCTGTTGCCTTTCATGTGGAAGGTCGCTCTTGTTGATCGCAATCACTGCAGGAACATGCATGGTATTGCCACGGAGAAAATCAATGATGTCATCGACGTCGACATTCTCCCTTATGTAAAGATCGCAGTTCGTTATCTTGAATTCCTTGAGTATCTCCTTTATTTCTTCCTCCTTGACGCTTATGGACTTTGGGGAATATATCCTGATTCCTCCGCTCCCCGTCTTCTTCATTGCGATGTTCTTCTTCTTTCTGCCCACAACAATGCCGGCATTCCGCAATTCCAGTATGATGGTGTTGAGGCCACTGCTCTTCACATCTGTGACAAGAAGAATAAGATCGGCAGCACGGACGGCACTGAGTACTTCCCTTCCCCTTCCAGATCCTGACGCTGCGTTCTCTATGATCCCCGGGAGATCGAGTATCTGCAGGATTGCGCCATTATACTTCATGGTACCCGGAATCACCTTCAGTGTCGTGAAGGCGTAGCTTCCAATCTCGCTGTCGGAATTGGTAAGCCTATTCAGCAGGCTGCTCTTTCCAACGTTAGGGAAACCAACCAGGGCAACGGTCGCATCGCCGCTCTTCTGGATGGAGAATCCCTTACCTCCCCCTTTCTTATGGGATTCGGCTTCGATAATGAGCTGGGACATCTTGGCTTTGAGTATACCTATGTGATGCTCGGTAGCCTTGTTATACTGCGTCTTCTTTATCTCGTTCTGGATGTCCTTGATTCTTTCCTCGATGGTCGGCACAGTTATCTCCCTAGCTTCAATTGATATGCGTAAATTGTTTCTGATTCAAAATGTTCACTCCCCAGACGCGTAAAAATGAAGTTACTGAACTCATTAATCAGGCTGTTTATATCTGTCAGATCAGATAGTATCATGAATATCACGCCCGACTCCGAAAGGTGATCAGGGGCACCTTCAAGAAATCTCCTAATGACATAGAAACCGTCGCTGCCTCCATTCCATGCTTCCGCTCCTTCGATCTGATCGTTAACAGGCAGGTATGGAGGGTTAAAAATTATCGTGTCGTACTTTCCCCGAACATCATGAAAGAGATCTGATTGTACAAGCCTTATACTGACGCCATTCGCAACACAGTTTGCGGATGCACATTCAAGCGCGTGCTTTGATATGTCTACTGCGTCAACCTGCAAACCCTGCTTCGCGAGGTATATTGCTATCAGCCCCGAGCCAGTGCCAATTTCCAGGACCTTTCCATGGCAATTCGCTTCCCGTAAAAGGAGAAATGTGTCTTCGGCAGGAACGTACACAGGATGTTCGGCGTTGTATGCAACACCCAGGTAGGTTTTGGAAGGCATGCCAAGCTAATGTCGCGCACATTCTTAAATGGTTATAGTGCTGCCTATGCGGATCCGAGGGATGTTCCGCCAAATAATGATATAAATGAATGTTTATATTTGGCTCTGTATGACGGCTGTGTGCCAGCATCAATAATTGCGTTTGGAAGTGGTGCAGATCATTCATATATAACATGATTCAATTGCTGGGGAGTTGATTGCAGGTTGACCTTGAAAGTAATTGTGGCTGAAAAAGCCGATGCCGGAAGAAGGATCGCATATTTCCTGTCGGATGGAAAGCAGAAAGCCAAAAAGTCTAAGGGGCTCAGTTATATTGAATTCAAGAGAGGAGATGACGACTATGCCCTGATATCACTGAGCGGGCATGTCGTTGAGCTGGATTTTCCTAAGGAGATGAACGACTGGAGCGGCGTGGATCTGAACGAGCTCATTCACGCAACAATAAACAAGAATCTAAAGAACAGGACTGTTGGAAATACGCTGCTTGACTTTGGAACCAAAGACAGTGAATTCATTGTTGCTACCGACTATGACAGGGAGGGGGAACTTATAGGGACCGAGGCCCTGGAGCTCGCTGGATTTCATAGAGACCAGGCAGGTGGCAGGATCAGGAGGGCCAAGTTCAGCACGCTTACAAGGGAGGAGATAGAGACGGCATTTTCTAACCTCATAGACGTGGATTATGATCTTGCAGACTCTGCGGGAGCCAGGGAAGAGGTTGACCTGATTTGGGGAGCAGTACTGACTAGGTTTTTCTCTGTATCTACAAAGAGGCTTGGAAAAGACTTCCTTTCAGTAGGAAGAGTACAGACACCTACACTTGCCCTCATTGTCGAGAGGGAAAATGAGATCACCGGTTTCAAACAGGAGACGTTCTGGAAGATAATTGTAACATTCAACAAAGGCGGGCATTTCCAGGGGGTATATGAGAAGACACAGATGTTCGATAAGAAGGAGGCTGAAGCCGTATTCTCAGCCGTCAACGGGAAGCCGGGTATTACCAAGACATTTGAGAGGAGCGTTCAGAGGATACCTAAGCCCGCACCATTCAACACAACTGAATTCTTAAGGGAGGCCAGCAGGATAGGGGTGAATCCCGCAAGGGCCATGTCCATTGCCGAGAATCTTTACGTAAAAGGTTACATAAGCTATCCGAGAACAGACAACACGGTATACCAGAGGAGCATCAGCCTTACCGGCGTTCTCAAAAAGCTCCAAAGAGGCGAGTTCAAGGAGGATGTCGAGAAAGTGCTGGCTCAGGATTCTATCCGCCCGTCGAGGGGACGCACCGAAGCCACGGATCATCCACCCATATACCCTGTGGCGGTACCAAAGGGGGCAGACCTGAAGGGTGATTTCCACAAGGTATACGAACTGGTCGTTCGACGGTTTCTTGCTACCCTGTACAGGGATGGGCAGAAAGAGGTCAGAAAGGCGACTATACTCGTTTCTGGATACAATTTCATCTCCGAGGGGTCGAAGATCATAGACGAGGGCTGGCTATCGCTCTATCCATATCGCAAGGTGAGCGAATCATATCATCCTGATCTCGTCGAAGGAGAGAATGTCAAGGCTGTAAAATGGGAGATGCTTGAAGACCACACCAAGCCGCCTCCAAGATACGATGCGGCAAGCCTCCTGAAGTTGATGGAGTCTTTGCGGCTGGGAACAAAGAGCACGAGGCACGACATAATACAGAAGCTGCAGGACAGGGGTTTTATCCAGGGAAATCCAGTCAGGCCGACACATCTCGGTATTGGCTTCATACAGGCAATAAACCTGATCAATTCACCAATCTCAAAACCTGAGATGACCGCCAGATTAGAGGAGGACATGGACAGGATCACAAAGAAGGAGATATCAAAGCAGGCGGTTGTGAACGAATCTAGAGAGATGCTTTCAAATGTGCTCAGGGACTTCGTGGCAAACAGGAAGAAGATAGTTGAGGTGATAAACAGCTCGGCCAGGAAGGGCGACACTGTCGGAACTTGCCCCGAACACCACACTGATCTTATCATACTTAAAGCCCGGGATTCTGCAAAGATAAAGTGCACCACAGAGGGCTGCAAGATAGATTTCTATGTGCCATACAATGCCCTTATCAAGGTGGAGGACAAGAACTGCCCGGAATGTTCGCTTCCCATGATAAGAATAATAAGGAAGGGGCAGGCTCCGGAAACAAGATGCATGAATCCCGCATGCACCTACAACACGAAGAATGCATCCCTGGGGGCATGCCCGGTTGATGGCGGGGACCTCGCCATACGACAGTCAAGAAGCGGAAAGAGATTCCTTGCATGCACAAACTACCCGAAATGCACGCAGACATATCCCCTTCCGCAGATGGGTTTCATATCATCCACAGGAGAGAAATGCCAGTACTGCGGCGCGCCCATACTGGTCTCGGCAAGAAAGGGTTACAGATGGAAATTCTGCCCGAAGATCGACTGCGAATACAATAAAAAGAAAAAAGAGTCTCGAAATGAAGAGAAAGTTAAGTCCTGAAGCCTGGACAATAATTATATATGTCATAGCATCGGTGCTCGCAGTCCTCTTCACTGAAGGCCTCACATCGTCTGGTTATCAGGGCAGTTCCAGCACTTCAGAGAGCTTTGGTTACTTTATAGTTTATATCGTCGCGACCATCTTGATCACGCTCTTGATACTCTTCCTAGCCAGGAGGAACAAGGGAAGATCGATCAGGTACGTCTTCCTGTTTGTCATGGTTTACGTTGTCTTCTTTGTAGCACTGGTTGTTTCAGACTATGCCTACGCATATCTGCAGTATTATTTCCTGTATATTATATATACCCCATTTCCTCAGCTCCCCAACATGTTCACGGTTGACTTTTATCTCATATGGCTGGTTCCACCCGCATTTATCGGCTATGAACTGTTCACGAAGCCGAACTGGATTGTGGTCAATATAACAGGACTGATAATGGCAATAGGTATAGCATCGATATGGAGCCTTTTCCTCGGTGTCTGGTTTGCCCTAGCCCTGCTGATCATACTTGCTGTCTATGACTACATCTCAGTGTTCAAGACTAAGCACATGATCACGCTGGCAAAGGTTGCACTGGACGAAAGCATTCCAATGCTATTCGTTGTCCCCGAATCTTCAGACTTCGACATGTCGTCGCTTTCGATCGAGAACAGGGGCGATAATAAGGCAGTACTGCTTGGTTTTGGCGATGTTGCCATTCCTACGGTACTTGTGGTCTCTTCTACGGTCTATGGAATCGGCAGGCACTTTTCACTGGCATTCTTCTTCCTGCCGTTTGTTGGAGGGATTGTGGGAATGATCTACCTGATGTTCTTCATGAAGAGGAGACCTGCGCCGGGTCTGCCTGCGATTAATGGTGGAGTCATAGCCGGCTTTGCTGTTGCTCTTCTTCTTGCAATGTTATGAATTTCAGTGCAGGAATACACGTTTACCTGTAAAGTACAATGGAATCGAATATTCCTCGCATTTTGCTATGACCTCATCGTCCCTGATAGAACCACCCGGCTGTATTATTGCAGAAATGCCGAGCCTCCTTGCCTCCTCCACGCTGTCAGAGAATGGGAAGAATGCGTCCGAAGCAAGCACAGAGCCCTTTGCTTTTTCGCCCGCCAGCTCGCCCGCAATCTTCAATGCCCGTATCCTAGAGGTCTGCCCTGATCCCATCCCTGTCACTGCCCTTGACTTTGCGAGCACAATCGCGTTGCTTCTTGCATGTGCCACTACCTTCCAGGCGAATATAAGGTCCGACATTGCATCGTCGCTTGCCGCAACCGTTGTCTTCAGGACGGGAAGAACAGGGGTTGCCAGCAGCGGCGTCTGAGCAAGTATGCCTCCGGACACGGATCGGAACCTCAATCCTTTATCGGGGCTCATGCTGGTCCTGAGAATCCTGAGGTTCTTCCTCTTCCTCAATATCTCGAAGCCTTCCCTGGAGTATGAAGGCGCAACGACAGCTTCGGCAAAGTTCTTTGCGATCAGTGAAGCGGTCTCGGCGTCGATATCTGCGTTGGATGCCATCACGAACCCGTAAGCGGATTCCGGATCGGCCTCGAATGCCCTAGTATAGGCCTCAGAAAGATTTTTTGCGGAAGCCACACCGCATGGTGTCAGGTGCTTCACTATAACTATCGTTGGTTCCTGGAACTCCGTTACTGTCTCGAATGCGGCGTTTGAGTCAAGTATGTTATTGTAGGACATTTCCTTGCCAGACATCTGGAAGGCACCAGGAATTCCTGTCAATCCATTTCGCTGGTACATATATGCTTCCTGATCCGGGTTCTCGCCATACCTGAGCTTTCTTCCTCCGTTGAGGCCAAGGAAGAGGTTATCCATTTTGTGTTCCGGCGACAGTTTCCCGGAAAGTGAATTGTATATCTCAATGTCATAACTGGCAGCTAACCAAAACGCTTTCAGCGCAAGATCCTGCCTTACGTTGAGAGGAACTGAACCCTCCTCGTGTATGATTCTGGAAATCATGTCGTATTGATCTTTTGATGTTATCACGGCAACATGGGCATAATTCTTGGCGGCAGCGCGTATAAGCGATACGCCTCCAATGTCAATATTCTCTATCATTGCGTTCAAATCACCACTGGCTGCAGCTTCCTTAAAAGGGTATAGATTAGATATCACCATGTCAAAGAGCGGGAATTTCATAGCCTTCATTTCCTCGTTGCTCTTGGGGTCGCGATTTGACAGTATGCCTGCGAATATTGAAGGCACAAGGGTCTTTACCCTTCCGCCAAGTAATTCATCAAAGCCAGAAAGCTTGGATGTACTGATCGCATTCATCTTGGATGAGTTCAGAAAATCAGCAGTTTTTCCGGTCGCATAAACCACATCCCCTTCCCGCAGAATTTCCTTGAGAAAGGAGTCAAGACCGTTCTTGTCGAATACGCTGGCTAATATGTTCATGACCGACAATGCAGCGGAGATAAATCACTTTTTCCTTGCCCAGCCATGACAGGGGACCGCAACATCCCATGTACGAGGTAACGAGCAAATCACATTCTATTATGAATTTTGGAAACAGTTTATCAATGCAAAAATGATGGAAGATCATTAAAAGGACCTGAAAAGTTATGCGTTTCCCTTTATAGCTTATCGGGAATAGCCTGTCATGATCATAGCTTTCGTCGGAAAGGGAGGGGTGGGTAAAACTTCAGTTTCAAGCGCCTTTGCCCTGGAGCTTTCAAAGTCAGGTAAAACGATGATCGTCTCAACTGATTTCATGCCTTCACTTAAGTCTATCTTCAATGCCAAGGACAATGTTTCTGTGATGGAGCTTTCAGAGAGTGAGGTCGCGAAAAAATGGGAGGAAAAATATGGGGCGGAGGTGTTGGATATTGCAAGGGAGTTCATTGATGCGGATTATGAACTCGTTCATCATATATCGACGGCACCTGGTGTTCCCGAGGAATTCATAATATCAAACCTGATTGAACTTGAACGGTCGAAGGAATACGACTTCATTGTCTGGGACACGCCAGCATCCTCTTCAACGATGCACCTGCTTGCACTGGAGAGGGATTTCTATAGCCACTTAAACAGGGACATAAAGTTCTACCTGAAGCTAAAGAAGAAATTCAGGGTTTCCAGAGCTCTCTCGATCATTAATTCCTGGAGAGATCTTGCCGAAGCAACATGGAAGGGGTTGACAGAGGCAAGTTTTGTTCTGGTGACCACGATGGATGAACTGGCTTTGCGGCAATGCAATGATATCACTGATGATTTCAATGAAATGGGCTTAAAGATTGTTTTCAGGATATGCAACAGGGTCAGGGAAATCAATCTTGGATTGAAGACATGCTCAATACAGATGGAAGAATACACTGGGAGTGCAAGGCAGATAATTGAAGCTATGAGGCCTGCGGTAAGAACTGCTTTGCAATCTCTCGTAAGTGGGGATGATTAACGTCCCCGGTCCAGGGGATGTGAATAAGGAGAAATCCAATTCGTTAGTCATGAGTGCGCTATTCCTCAGCTTGCTCGGTCATAAGCGCATGCCATCAAGCCAATCCTTAAGCGTAAATGCATACTGAAAATTTGGACGAACCTTAAAATAGAATTTTTATTTACGGTGTGAGTATGAAATTCTCCTTCAGATCCATCCAGTCATACGTTTACATCATCCTGGCGGCAGTTTCAATAGTCATTTTCGTCATAGTCTTCAATAATCTTCTTATCGGAAACCAGGCAGTTATCAAGGCCGGCCTTTCTTTCGCATCGACAGGGAACTGGATGTACTGGATTTTTGTCGTGAGCATGATAGGCCTTATTCTCTTCATATATCTTTACCTGAAATTTCTTTCCGATGCGAAGAAATTCACAAACATAATTTCCGGAAGCAGCAAGCAGAATTTTATCAAGAACCTTAAGGAACTTGAGCAGATCGCATACAAGCTGGGCCCTGCATTCGAAGAAAAACTTCGGGAAGCAAAGACCCGCTGGAACTACAAGGGCTGAAACTTATTCAATCATGTCCCTGACAAACTGCGGGAGTTTTAGTGCCCCATGCAAAATTTCAGAGTTGAAGTACTTTCCGTGGCGCACGTCTTTCTGGAAATCCAGGTCAGAATCGGAGCCCATCGTGAAAGACCAGAAACCGCTTGGGTAGGTTGGTATGAAGCAGCAATATGTATACACATGCTTGAAGACCTTTTTCATACCGCTGTTTGCGAGTTTTATTGCCTTTGGCTGGTACAGTGGTGAACCGGACTGTGTAACCGCAACACCTCCTTCCTTGAGTGCGTCATGAATAGAATGGTAGAATTCAACAGAGAAGAGACCTTCTGCAGGACCCTCTGGATCGGTGCTGTCCACAAGGATAAAATCGAACTTGTTTTTTGAGTTCTTTGCGTATTTAATGCCATCGTCTATTATGAGGTTGCATCTCTTATCCTTGAATGCAGAGGAGAGGTTTGGGAAGAATTTCTTTGAGACCTCGACCACCTGGGAGTCAATTTCCACGTTAGTCACGCTGTTAAAACCGAGAGACAAGAGGCCTGTGGCGGTCCCTCCGTCGCCACCACCGATGACAAGAGCAGAATCAGACTTTATGCCGAATGCGTAGAAGGGCAGCATAGTTATCATCTCATGATAGATGTGCTCATCATACTCGGTGAGCTGGACTGTACCATCAATCGTGAGTAATTTACCAAAGTCAAATGTCTCGAAAAGATCAATCCGCTGGAAGTCAGTGCGTACAGATAGTAGCTGATCCTTCACCCTGAAAGAAAGCTGCAGGTTGTCCGAGTATCTTTCCGAAAACCAGTTCTCTATTAATTTCACTGGCGCTGATCAATAATGAATATTTAAGAATTTATTTGATATCGGTACTGCACCCGAATCCATGTTTTTCTTGTCTTTTAGGTGCAAGGAAATTATTTTTGATGCATGGTTGACTTCAGGTGCAAAGCGTTTGAGATCTGCCTAAACTGAATTTAGCTGGGTTATCTCATTTTCCAGATAGAAATTGGAAGCTCTATCATTCATAAAGTTGAGCATCCGTTTATGTTCCAGAGAATCATTTCACTATTATGCACGTGCAATAATATTATGCTCAAGGGCTAGGGATTTACTATACGATATAAGGTGAAAGCAACACTGCTATGATAATTCCTCCACTTTATTTATATGATATTTTTTTTATGCAAATAATTGAATTTGCTAAAATAACGCATTTTAGCATACGCATTAAAAACCTAATCAAAATATTTTAATACTAATTTGTGAATACACATGTAGGAGGTGCCAAATGGTAGGAATAAGCGAACTCTCAAAGACGGTCTCAAAGAAGACTTCAACAACCCAGAAACAGGCCAGGAACGTCATCAAGACATTTTTGGACAACGTCGTTGCTGAAGCAAACAGGGGATCAAAGATCAACCTTGCAGGCTTTGGAATATTTGAACGCAAGACCCAGCAGGCAAGGAAGGCAAGAAACCCGCAGACAAGAAAAATAATCGATGTGCCGTCAAAGAAGAAATTCGTATTCAGAGCGTCCAGCAAGGTCAAGTACAAGTAATCTTCTTGTAATTGACCCTATATTTTTCTTGAGAATTTTTTATTATAAGGATGTTTAAAGGTTCTCTATTTATCATCATAAGTTGTTTTGAACCCAACAGTATGACCAGAAGTCTCGTGCAGATCAGATAGAGCCTGCGGGTAACGTATTTGACTTCGGCTTAGATGCTTCCGGCTTCTGAATGTACTGACTTATTAGCGTTATTACCGTATGTGCATCCGTCTCATCCAGGTCTGCTATTACATTCCCTCCGATTTTCAGTCGTTTAACTTTCCTGATTTTCTGGACTTTCATGGCCTGCTCCTCTTCCTTTATGACCTTTAATTTTTCAGGATCAAGCAATGGATCTTTTTTCCTTAGCTTTTCCAGAATTCGATTGGAATCTTTTTTCTTAATAATAGTCACGGAAGCAAAACCATGTTTCTTGAAATACTTGGGCTGAACGACCTGTAAGCTGGAAATTTCCTGATAAGGTATTATGCTCACCTTGAGGCCGTTCCTCCATACGTTAAGTATGACCCTCTGGTTTGTGATTAGGTAATTTGTCTTCCTAAACCTTGAATTTATCTGACGAGCGCCTAAAATGAACGCAGGAATTGCAGTTGCACCATATACAATCGTTTCGTAAAGAACCGAATTAAAGGAAGAGGTGGAAGCTGAGGAGAGATTTTCGATGAGGGAGATTGTTGCAGGCACGAATAGAGAAAGGAATGTCGAAAGAGCACCTATAGTTATATAGTACCTCCTTAGGCCGGGTGATGGATGAAATTCACCAAGAAGCGTTTCCCCTTTTTCAAATTTCTGCACTGGTGTTTGCAGATTATCCTTGTTTTTGGTTTCCCTGACCTTCTTTACGGGTTTAGCACCAACCAACAACGAGCCGCATGAATAGCATGAAATGGAAGATGCATCATTAATCGCGCCACATTCGGGGCAGTAGACTTTCTTCATTCACATCACTATTTGATTCTTTTATATTGACCTTTCTTCCTTGATCTGGTAACACAAGAAGATTGTTGACAAAAAAAAAGGAGTTTTGATGAGTTCAGCATTGCACTCATTTTGAGAGAGTAATAAGCTAAACCCTGACAATATCAAAAAGACCAGTGTGTCATGTGCTTCAGGATAAAATATCGCAGTGCTTTTCCTCTTTCAATATGCTCAAAATAGTTTATATGTGTTTGAAAAGTAAAATATCTTGAGACGTGATATCTACGAGAGTTTTATGTTGGATTATGATCAGTCCATGCTCGATTATCTAGGAATCAAGGATTTTGAAGGCCTTTTTTCGGATATATCGCCAAAGATCCGGAAGAAGAAGCTGAATCTGGACCCCCACTGTTCGGAGTGTAAGCTGCTGCAGGAAGCCACGATGCTTTCTGAGTCAAATAGATTCGACGAATATTCTAATTTCCTGGGATGCGGCGTATATGATCGTATCATCCCCTCATCGGTTGACTCGATTGTTTCCAGATCTGAATTCTTGACAGCGTATACGCCATACCAGGCCGAGATATCCCAGGGAATGCTCCAGTCGCTTTTTGAGTATCAGAGCATTATATCAGATCTGATGGGCATGGACGCCGCGAATTCATCGATGTACGATGGCCCAACGGCATTGGGAGAGGCTGCAAGGATGGCCGTGAGGATCAACGACCGGAAGACAATCCTCATCCCCGATAACATCTACAGAAACAAGCGCAATATCCTTATCAATTACTGCGCAGGCCTGGATGTCAGATTCAAGGAATACTCATTCGACATGAAGACCGGCATGCTGGATCTGGAGGATCTCTCCGGCAAGATTGATGGGGATGTTTCCGCGGTCATAGTGGAGAATCCAAATTCGTATGGCGTAATCGACGAAAATGTCCTCAGGGTAAAGAACGTAATCGGGGACTCACTTCTTATAAGTTATGTGGATCCTATAAGCCTTGGAGTGTTGAAGCCGCCAGGTGACTATGGATCAGATATCGCCGTGGCCGAGGGGCAGCAGCTTGGCATACACCAGAATTTTGGGGGACCATACCTCGGCATTTTCACCTATAGAAAGGAGCTTGCAAGAAAGTCTCCTGGAAGGCTCATAGGGGAAACAACGGACACAACCGGCAGAAGAGGCTATGTCATGACGCTTCAAACAAGGGAGCAGCATATCAGGAGGGAGAAGGCGACAAGCAACATATGCACAAACCAGGCGCTTATGGGTGTTGCCGCGCTTGCCTATCTTGCTACGGTAGGACCATCAGGCCTCAGGAAAATTGCACTTGCAACTATTCACCAGTCCGCCAAGCTAAGGCAAATTGTATCTGGAAACAAGAAAGTACAGTCAAACGTGTTCAGCGGAACAAGCTTTTCAGATGTTCCTCTTCTCATTCAAAGCGATGAGGAGAAACTCAACCAGACATTAAGGAACAACAAGATATTCGGAGGAGTCAAGCTGGACAGGATCATTCAGAACAGATATGACAGGCTCAAAAATGCATTCTTCTTCTCTACCACGGAGAAGACGGAAGAAACGGATCTGATGAAGCTTAAACACGCCCTGGAGGCGGTATGATGTCTTTCAAGCAGGCTAAATATGATGAGCCGTTTATAAAGGATCTCCAGAGCAGGACTACGTTTGAAACCGTATCAGAGGATTATGATGAGGGCATAGTGCCATCAGTCATGCTGAATAAAGAGCCAAAGGTTCCCGTAATTGCCGAATATGATGTGGTCAGGCATTTCACAAGACTGTCCCAGATGAACTATTCCGTGGACACAGGATTCTACCCGCTTGGATCATGCACGATGAAGTTCAACCCTAAATATGCCGACAAGATAGCATCGATGCCATTCTTCAGCGAGATGCATCCACTGAGGCCAGAGTGGTCTGTCCAGGGTACCCTTCAGGTAATGTTCGAACTGCAGGAATACCTCAGGGAGATATCTGACATGGATGAAGTATCATTACAGCCCCTGGCAGGCGCTCAAGGGGAACTGACAGGCGTTCTGCTGATAAGAAAGTATTTTGAGCTCAGGAAAGAGCTTTCTACCAGGCGCGAGATTGTCGTTCCGGACTCTGCGCATGGCACGAACCCTGCTTCTGCAGCAATGGGCGGTTTCAACGTCGTGGAGATACCATCAAACGATAAGGGAACCGTGGATCTTGATGCACTCAGATATGCTGTAACCGACAAGACCGCGGCCTTCATGATCACAAACCCGAACACCCTTGGCATCTTCGATCCAAACATAAGTGAGATTGCTGAAATAGTGCATTCCAAGGGAGCACTTCTCTACTATGACGGCGCCAACCTGAATGCGATACTTGGGATAACCTCACCAGGACTGATGGGTTTTGACGTTGTGCACTTCAACCTTCACAAAACTTTTGCGACACCGCATGGTGGCGGTGGCCCAGGAGCGGCACCCGTAGCCGTAAACAGGAAGCTCGCAGACCTGCTCCCCGGACCCATCGTCCGCAAGGGAGAAAGCGGTTACTATCTTGATAGAAGCAACAACAAGCTTGGAAATATTGCATCATTCTATGGTTCATTCGGCGTTCTTCTCCGTGCGTGGTCATACATCAAGAGAAACGGATCTGATGGCCTAAAGATGAACTCATACAGGGCAGTGCTGAATGCAAATTACCTTGCAAAGAAGATATCAAATGATGTCAGGATATCACATCCTGGATTGAAGAAACATGAGGTTGTCGCCTCTTCAGAGGAGAGTGGAAAGAGAGCGCTTGACATTGCGAAGTTCATCATAGATGCAGGAATGCACGCACCGACGATCTATTTCCCACTGATAGTCAAGGAGGCTCTCATGATAGAACCCACGGAGACCGTCACAAAGAAAGACCTGGATGATTTCGCGGACCTCATTCATGAGGCCGTCACGTCAACACAGGAAGAGTTGCATAAGCATCCCGTGAACACTGCTTCGGGCAGGCTGGACGAGATAAAGGCCACAAGGGACCTCATCCTGAAGCGTTAGATATGCGGTGAATCAGACTGCCTTGTACCTCTTCAGTGCAACCTCGTATATTTCTCCCTCTGATCCTAGCATGTTGAGGAGTTCATCGGTTTCAGCCTGATCTGCGTTCTTTGTTTTCATATGAGCAACGATATCCTCATACTTGCAGCCCTTCTGAGGATCTGCGTGCGTCTTGATAAACTGAAAGACCTCTTCCTTCAATGTTGAATCGTCCGCCTCCGGGATCGGGATCTTTGATGCGCTAGATATTGCCTCCCTGAACCCCTGAAGATCATAAGACTTGTAGTGCTCAAGGTGCCGGATTGCACATTCTGCCTCTTCTTCTGAATAACCCATTGCAACAAGCTTTGCCTTATCTGGAGAATCGAGCTTAGCCATCTCTCCGATAGCGAATATCTTGCGCATGGCAATTCTCTGGCACCTGCTGTTCCAGTATTTGAGCATAACTTCATCGACCAGCATGATTTTTTCAGGATTTATGTTGATATAGATAACGCCATCATCGGTCTTGAAAGTGTTGACCCTGCCCATGATGGTCACCTTAGAATTGATTTCAAGCTTATCGGCGGTCTCCTTGACCTCCGGCTGGTATTCGCTGTTAAACACGGTAACATAGAAAGGACCTATGTTGTCGGCCACGGTGAGCTTCGTATAATTTTCCTCAGTGCTTTTTGCGGTTAAAAGACCTGAGACAAGAATTCTCTTGACCCTTGTGCCAAGCGGAGTGACGATGAAAGGCTTTCCTCTTTCGCCTTCCGGCACATCTTCAATGAATGTTGTATCCTTTAGTTCCCTCGAAAAGATCCACTTTGAACTTTCACGCTTCCTGGGCATCATAGCATCTCACCTTCATATGCCTCCATGACCTTCTTGAGGAGCGGCTCGTCCATCCTTCTTATTCTGCGTGCTCTGAATGATATGCCGTTTGTCCCCATGACTGCGTCGCCATCCAGAAGGATCGGAACCGAAAGGATCTTTTCTGCAAGTCTTTTTGAAACATCTGCCTTTGAAACCTTCGGCTTTTCAATATTCAGGTCCTCTTCCTTCAGGTTTAGCAGTTCAAGCATTCCTGCCCTTCCTACGTTGCACTGTATGTCCCCGGTTCCATCCTCAATTGTGAAGTATGCATAAAGATCCAGGAATATCTTGGCTTCCGGGTGATCCGGACAGCGAATGTCATCTATGGTTTTTCTGCACTCACTGCACCTGCTTATCAGGCCCCCTTTATCGCCCAGGAAGACAACAGTGCCGGTTATGTTGATCGAGTCGACGGGCCTTGCAAGCTCGTTGATATCATATATCTTTATATCCGGAATACTGAAGCTGCCTACCTCTGCTATCTGGGTCTTGTCTCCGGCAGTCAGCCTGTACCTGCCTTTGTACTCTGAAAGCTTTGCACCGTCGATCTTGTAGTATCTTCCCGGAGCAAGCTTCCTGTCGAACAGTGAGATGCGGATAGATCCTGTGTCGTCCTCAAACGTTGAATGAACCACGGTCTTCGCCTGGCCATCCTTCTCGTAGGTCTTTTCTATCGGATCCTTTAGAATTCCGGTCACCGAGACAAATGCATCTTTCAGGTTCAGCTCCTTGATTTTATACTCTTTATAGACATGCTTGACGTCCAGCTTGTCGTCGGGCCTCAACACAACCTCGGTCTTTGAGTCTATGTAGACGCGCAGCGCGTCATTGTACTTCTTAACGGTGAAATTCTTCAGCTCCACTACGTCGCCAGCCCTTATTGTGGCCGGGATTGACCATGCCGTAAAAGGAAGCGTACCACTGCCATCGCCCAGCATACCGTAGTGATATACACCTTCACCTTTTTCTGTCTTTGTCTCCTTCTCCCTGAGGGAAATTATCTTTACCACCATTGTCTCGTTTTTAGTCTGCTCACCCAGCTTGTCAACCGTTATTGCCATTACAATCACTATCCGTAAAGTCTCTCGTTGCCCTTCATGTCATCGTGCACAAGTTCAGAGACAATCTTCCTGGCTTCCTCGTCCTTGAAACCAACATCATGCACCAGGTAATCAATTATCTCCTTCTGGCTCTTGCCCTTTGACTGGAGCTCTTTTACCAGCATGAGCATCCTGTCCACAATCTGCTGGTTGAATTCCTCCTCCAGATGGAGAACCCTTACCATCAGGTATAGGGATGACAAGAGCAGGGAAAGACCGTTGTCCAGCTCCTCCTTCGTGATTGTTGGAAGGTCGAAGTCTGCCCGGGCAACAACGTTCTCGCCAAGACCCTCAAGCATGAATTTTACCTTCCTGATCTGTGAGTTCAGTATCAGAAGGGCACGGTAAGTCCCGAGCCGATCCCTGCTTTCCATTGTCGCTGTCTCAATATTCGTGTCAAGTTTGATCTCCATGAGCTCATCGCCATGAAAGCCCAGCTGCAACGTGAATGGAACCTTTTCACTTTCAAGGAAATAACCTCCCTCAGCCTTTGTGATCTTCCACTTGAGGTCAATGAGCCTCTGTGTTGACTCGTCGCCCAGCTTCAGCCATTGAAGGATTTCTGTTTCATTTGCCATACAGTTATCTAAAGCATCTTGAATATTATATTATTTTCTAAGCCTGTTGTTTCAAAATGCTTATTCATCTTCTTATCTTCCCGAATCGTGCCAGGGAAGAGTTTGCCCGTAACTGTCCTTATGATCTCCAGGCTGGTGTACTCAATGAACTGGTATAACCTGTCGCCTGCACTCATTCAGATCTCATCGGAGTATGGAGTGACGGTGAGTGTTGCAGGCCTTATTTTTGCCTTCTTTCTGCTGGGCGCCGGGCTGTTCCAAGTCCCAGCGGGCATACTGGCAGCAAGAATAGGGTCTCGAACCAACTGCATAATTGGATTATCCCTGATGTCAGTGACCGGGTTGGTTTCCATTTTCACAAATTCGTTCACCACTCTTCTTGTCCTGAGGTTTCTCAGCGGAACCGGGGCGGCATTCTACTTTTCCTCAGCAGTTGCAGTCCTGAATGAAATCTATCCGGAGAAGCTTGGAATGATGATGGGCTACTATAACGCAGCTTTTGATATAGGGGGCGGAATTGGTATACTTGGCTTTACGCCCATAACGGTAATTTACGGCCTGAAATGGAATGAGATTATCCAGGCAATATTGACTGCCATTTCTGCCATATCCCTTCTTGCATTTATACCGAAGAGCGAGCATATAGGTAATTTTGAACCGGGCGTTCTCAGGAAGCGGATAATGAACCCGAAAATATGGACGCTTGCAATAGCATTTTCCGGGTTCTGGTCCACAACCTACGTTTTTTCAGAGTACATGAAGACTTATGCCACTTTCACCGGCCTGCCATCATACTACGCCGGAGCACTTGGCAGCAGCGTCTTGTTCTTTGGAATACTCGGCTCCTTCTTTTCGGGAAGGCTGAAACCTGAAAATTTCATTCGCACGGCAATCTGGATGGTGGTCATACTTTCTTTCGCCGTCATATGGATCCCTTTCCTTGGAGTATCAGGAATGTGGAGTTCTGCCCTTATAGTTGGAATGCTCACCGTATCAATATCGTCACTTGAATATTCGACTGTCGTTTTCATAGAGAATGACAGGAGGTATGTCGCGCTAAACTCAGGACTTTTCAATTCAATCCAGATTCTGCTGGGGTTCGCAGTTGTATTCTCATTTACATACATACTGGAGCGTGGATTCCTCATCGCCTGGATAGTGATAGGCTTGATTCCATGCCTTACAATACCCGTTGTATTGCTATATCTGAAAGAGATCAGAACTGCGGGAATCGATTTCCAGGGCAGCGGCAAGAAGGTTAGCTGAATTCAAGCATGTTACCATTGTAAGGCAGGATAACCTCGTAGTTGGCGAGATCCTCGAGCAGCTTTTCCCTAGCCTCTCCGTGGCACAGGAAAACCCTTTTCGGGTTTACTGCATCTATGAATTTGACAAGGTCGTCGTGACCTGCATGTGCTGATAAATCAAAGAATTCAACCTTCATCTTGGGTCTTACTGAAGATCCGTCGATGTTGAGCGTTCCATTTTCAAGCAGGCTCCTTCCGTTTGTCCCTTCAACCTGGTAGCCGGTGATGAAAATCGCAGACTTGTCATCCTCAAGAAGTCCCCTTATATGACTCAGGACTGGACCCCCGTCAAGCATTCCAGATGTTGTGATTATAATGTCGGCATTCTTGGCTTCAAGCCTTTCTCTCTGGTTCCTGATGGGAACGGTCTTCTTAATCGCCTTCTTGAATTCGTTTCCTGATCGGAAAAACCCTGGTGTGTGCAGGTAAATGCTGGTGATGCTGTTTCCCATCCCGTCCACATATATGTTGAAGCCCATATCGGCCAGTATCATGATCAGTTCCTGTGTCCTGCCGACCGCAAAAGTCGGAAAAATGACCTTTCCTCCGGTGCCGATTACTTCCCTGACCCTCGACCTGAGCCTTTCTACGACCTTCTGCCTCTCTTCATGGTTTTTACCGGCATATGTGCTTTCCACTATCAGGTTTTCTGCCTTGACTGGCTGAGCCCCCGAAAGCAGGTTTGTATCCCTCGTATATAGATCACCGGTTACGAGGTATTCCGAACCGTTTGTGAATTTCCACATGGTTGATCCAGGTATGTGACCTGCATTGAAGGCCTGGAAGTCCAGGTCCTTGATGGAATCCGCGTCACCATAGTTCACCGGGACGAAGCTTGAGTAAAGCTGTGAAATATCGTCATGATTGAACATCTTTGTATATCCTTCGAGGTTCGCAATCTTGATTGTGTCCTCCAGCATCGGCCTTATGCTGTTCGCTGTCATTAAGGTAGCATAAAAGCTTGAATCGTACTTGTTGAAATAAACAGGCAACGACCCAGCATGATCGAGATGGGCGTGTGTCAGGAAAACCCCATCCACCTTCTCGGGTGGAAGAGGGTACTCGGGTGGCTTCTCGGGAATGAGGCCGTAATCGACCATCACCGATGACCCTCCAAAATCCATCTTTATCGCTAATCTGCCTACTTCTTCTGCTCCTCCTAAAAATTTTATCTTCATTTGAAAAACCCACTATATCTTTGCATCGTCTAGTCTTCTCTTGCAATCACACTTTCTTGTTCCAGAAATATATTTTATAGATTGCTTTATGATATTAAGAGATTTGTCTTCGTTCTCCTTTAGTATTTTCAGGACCTCTTTTGTATCGACGGGCTCCTCCGCCCAGACATCATAGTCGGTGATTGTGGCCAGCGATGTATAGCACATTGCGAGTTCGTTCGCCAGGTTAATCTCGGGCACAAGCGTCATCCCGATAATGTCCGCAAATTGCCTGAACATCTTTGATTCAGCCCTGGTCGAGAATCTTGGACCTTCAATGCAGGCATATGTTCCTCCAAGGTGGGTCTCGTAACCAAGTGCTTTGGACTGCTCGGCCAGGACTTCGTTCATTTCAGGGCAGAAAGGGTCCGCGGATGAGATGTGATATACATCCGGTCCGTCATAGTATGTCAGTTCCCTCCGCCTTGTGAAGTCTATAAACTGGTCGGGTATGAACATCATGCCTGGTGCAAATTCCTGCTTTAAAGATCCAACCGCGTTGGCGGATATTATCCGCTCAACACCCTGATCATGAAGAGCCATTATATTCGCGCGATAGTTGACCTTGTGCGGAGGGATCGAATGCTTCTTTCCATGCCTTGGAAGAAAAACAACTTCAACTCCATCGATCACACCAAGCTCCAGCGCCGATGAGGGCTTTCCATACGGCGTATTTACCTCAACGGGCTTATGATTCTCAAGAAGCGAGTATAAACCGCTTCCACCAATTATACCTATTTTTGCCATCTGAATCTCCAACTTTATTTCTAACCATATTCATAAATAATATTTAACCCTGAGACGCCCAGACCATTGTGGATAGTCCTGCTTTGTGATACCAGATCAGAACAGGAGTTCCTTGTTCTTCCTGAGCACTCTGTCCACACCCGAACCGTACTGTGCAGCCTTCTTTTCCATCTGGCAGATGTAGTCTGGAACTCCAAGCCTGGCTCCGGCTTCACGGAGGATGATCTTGTTTTTTCCGTTCACTATATGTGACGAAGGTTCCAGCGAAGCATATTTCACAATCGAAGGTTCAAGATATGGTGTCAGGATCTGCTTGCCCATGGATTCTGCTATTCTCTTTTCTCTTGGCAGCGTTATGTTAAGGAGTTTTTGCATGCTCGAAGTGTTGTTATCTTCTTTTCCGGACAGAAAACGGTGGTACCCATAGAATATTTCATCAGCGCCCTGGCCTGTTACCAGAATGTCCTCGCTCATGCCAGAAAGAGTGAGGTAAAGCACGGTCTCAAATCCAAGATCCGTGATCCTTATGTCTGGATCGATTTTCCTGACATTCAATGCAGCTTCTATGACCTGATCCTCGGTTACCTCGATTACAGTAACATCCTTGTGGAGCAGGGATGCGGATTCCATGGCAGAAAGAATGTCTCTCGATTCATGAATACCCACGACATAGGGATGTATGCTTACGGGAGAAAGGTAGAGCAATATGGAACTGTCAAGCCCTCCGGAGAAAGCCAGAGCCGCATTGCCCGTAATATCTGCAGTTGCGCTGCGGAGGGCTACTGCGAGTCTTGATGCGTTTGTCTCCAGATCGGTAGATGTGCCATCGATGTTCATCGCTTGTTCATTATGCTAACCTGATAAATAGAAGTCGTCATTCATTGCGAATGCAAGGATAATCCCTAAACTCATCCGACAAAGTTTTAGCAAACAATTATCTAAGCGTAATTTCTTATTGGACATGGATTATGTCCCAGATACATCTGTCATAATTGATGGCAGGTTCTCCGTTTTTCTCGCTAAACACCATGGATCCCATGTGATCTTGGCAGAAGCCCTAGTTGCCGAGATAGAGCATCAGGCAAATGAAGGGAGATCAATCGGTTTTGCAGCCATTCACCAGTTGAAGGCGCTCCGCGATCTGCATGAACAGGAAAAAATATTCCTGGATTTCTACGGTAAAAGACCGGCAGAATGGCAGATAGAGCGCGCCAAGAGCGGTGAGATAGACGAGATGATAAGACAGTGTGCTGCTGAAAATAATGCCACCCTTGTGACAGGCGACGTTGTCCAGAAGGAAATTGCGGAGATCAAGGGAATCAGCGTCAAATACATAGAGCCGCCCGAGACAAAGGTAAGGAACATAGAGGAGTTCTTTACACCGCTGACGTCATCCGTTCACCTCAAGCCAGATACAGGTCCCGTAGTGAAGGTGGGACCACCCGGATCAGTGAAGCTGGAGAAAATGGAGAATTCAGTGACACGCCAGGAGCTTGAAAATATAGCAAGCAACCTCGTTACGAGAGGTAAATTTGAGGATGAGTCCTTTGTTGAGCTTGACATGCATGGTGCAACCGTCATTCAGCTAAGGAACATGCGTATAGTGATAACAAGACCTCCCTTCTCTGATGATCTTGAGATAACCGCAGTAAGGCCAATAGTCAAGCTTTCAATAGAGGACTACAAGATTGATGATAAGTTGCTACAGAGGATTGAAAGCGGGGTACATGGAATACTGGTTGCCGGTTCGCCGGGAGCCGGGAAAAGTACCTTTGTACAGGCACTTGCCGAGTTCATTTCAAGCAAGGGCAGGATTGTAAAGACTATGGAGAAGCCCCGTGACCTGGAACTGATGAAGGAGATAACACAGTATTCGAGCCTCGAAGGATCCATGGAGAAAACGGGAGATATACTCTTACTTGTAAGAACGGATTATACCGTTTTCGATGAGATGCGCATAACTTCTGACTTCCTTGTTTATGCGGATCTCCGCCTGGCTGGAGTGGGCATGGTTGGAGTTGTTCATGCAACGCGGGCAATAGATGCACTTCAGCGCTTCATCGGACGCGTGGAACTTGGGCTGATACCCCAGATTATTGACACAGTTCTTTACATATCTGCTGGAAAGATCGACACCGTACTTACGACAGAATACGTCGTGAAGGTGCCCGCAGGCATGAACCAGGAAGACCTTGCCAGGCCAGTCATCATAGTGAAGGACTTTTATGAACAGAAGCCGAGGTACGAAGTCTATTCCTTCGGTGAACAGGTCGTTGTTGTACCTGTTGATGCCGAAGAGGACGAGGAGGCTGCGAAGTTCGACACAGAGAGGATCAAGGAAGAGATTTCTTCCTTCCTTGGAACAAGAAATGTGGATGTTTCAATGCTCGGCAGGAAGAAGGCGCTTGTAAAGGTGAGCGAGGATAACATACCGAGGCTGATTGGCAGGAAAGGATCCACCATAAGCGAGCTGGAAAAAAGATTGAACGTCAGGCTTGAAGTGGAACCGTCATCTGCCACTATACAGGCAAGAAACAAGGCGGAGATAGAGATAAAGAACCGTGTGATCCACATTTTCGTTGATTCTCCCAACAGGAACGTGAAACTGTACGTGGATGGAATACTGATCTTGCAGGCAAAAAGTTCTTCCAAAGGGGTCATCAGGATAAAGATGATCAGCGATACCGGGCAGGAACTGTACCGTGCTATAAAGGGCGGAAAAGTGGTCGAGTACATGCTCGCTGATTGAATGCAGCATTCAGAGAAACCATATATGATAGAAGTTCGGTGAAGCAGGATTGATCCTGCCAATCGGTTCATATATTCGTTTTGCTTATCATACAGTATGCCAGAGAATGATGATGTGGCCCAGAAGATCAAGAACGCAAGGAAGGTTTCAGACAGGGGTGATCTCGTCGTATACAACCTTGCATCAGGAATAGACTTTTCAGACCCTGATAAGGTTGCCAGAGCGCTCGCGGATGTCTTCTTCAATGAGGACGCTGCAAAATGGTTCAACCTTGATGGGGATCATCTGACTTTTAATCCGGAGTACAAGGTCAGGATACTGCTTTCGGATGAACATGGAAAAACGCTTGAAAGAGCGGTGGATGATTTTCTCCTGGACCTCAAGAAGGATGAACTCGATAATGTTTTCAGTTCATACATAAAGGATACTTCTGAGAAAGCGCAAAAGCTCCAGGCCGCAATGGCCAGGCATTCATTCGGTTCCTTTCTGAACAAAAGGTTCAACCGGAAGGTCGAGGACGTAGAGGTCGAGGACGACCTCTTCACTGATCTCCTGGAAGCCATTGAGATAAGGAGCCCCACCAACCAGGACCTTATGGACTGGAAGAATCTGCCGATATGATTGCTTTTTTTATACATGTCCGATCTTAAATATCAGGCAGGGCTCCACCATATATGATGTGCAGCAGATGCCAGAGTGGCGCCATATATTCCGTATATTACAGCGGAGAGAACCTCTGCCGTCAGCACCTTGAAGAGAGCATAGAAAAAAGGGTAAAGCAGGAAATAAGATCTCAGATCCCGTTCAGAAAGGAGAAGACAAGAATTGCGGTGGCCTTTTCCGGTGGGAAGGATAGTTCGGTTATGCTTTACCTTCTTCACAAGCTTCTTGGGAAGAGAAGGAACATTGAATTGACCGCAGTAACAGTTGACGAGGGGATAAGAGGTTACCGGGATGTTGAGATGGCTTCGGCCCACAAACTCTGCGATGAACTTGGCATCGAGCACACAATCCTCTCCTTCAGAGAAAAATATGGAAGGACAATGGATGACATTGCAGCCCAGGACAGTGCCACCATCCCATGTTCGCATTGCGGCCCAATGAGGCGCCAGGTACTCAACTTTCTTGCCAGAGAGGTTCAGGCAGACTATCTGGCACTTGGCATGAACCTTGACGATTATGCACAGTCGGTCCTGATGAACGTGATAAAAGGCGATGTGCAGAGAATGGCAAGACTGGCTCCCCATGATGATTCTGACAATCTCCTGATACCCCGGATATTGCCCCTGAAGAAGATACCTGAAAAAGAGGTCATGATATATGCCCTCGTCAATGGTATCAAGGCTGAGAGAATATGGTGCCCATATTACGGCAGGGCTGAAAGGAACGAAGCACGCGAGATTATTACAGGGCTTGAGGAGAAACACCCGGGAACCGCTTTCTCGATAGCAAAGTTTGGCGACGCTGTCAAGCTATCCCTGAAGACGAAGGTAAGTAAGGTTGAACTCGGCAGATGCAAAATCTGCGGGAGCCCTACTGAAGCCGAAATATGCTCTGTCTGCAGGAACCTTGAAAAACTTCAAGCGGCAGGAGAGAACATTCAGCCGTGATCTTGCGGCATGTTTTATTAAAGCCATAGAACTGAAGTAATCATGACCGACTGGAAGCAAACTGCCTTGCAATTCCTGGAACAATGGATGAACCAGGATTATGTCGAAGGTGCCATCCTCACAGGAAGCAGGGTAACAAAATTCCATGATTCTCATTCAGATATTGACATCCATATTGTGCTGAGCGAAGGCAATAATTGGAGAGAAAGAGGTAACTTTGTAATTGACGGATATGTGGTCGAGTATTTTGCGAACCCTCCCTCGATGATAAGAAAGTATATGGATGAAGACTATGAAGCGCAGAGAAGAACAGATGCCAGAATGTTCTCAATGGGAGAAATTGTATTCGACAGGAAAGGAGCCATCGCGGAGCTGAAGAAGTTAGCTTCAGAGATGATTAAGAAGAAATTCACTGCTCCTTCCAGGGAGTGGGCAGAAACTGCAAGGTATCAGATATGGGATATGCAGGACAATCTCGCTTCCCTGTACGAGTCTGGCGATAATGCGTTTGATATCTACTATTTTTCACTTATATCAAAGATTTACGAGATATATTGCAAATGGAGTGGCGAGGAAATCATCCCGCTTAACAAAATAACCAGATATGTTTCGAATTTGGACTACAGGAGAGCTTATCTCTTCGATCCACCGAAGGACATTGAATTCTATGCCAAGATGGTAGAGGGGTTAAAAGCAGCAGACAGAAAGGTAAAATTCAACCAGGCTTCGCTTCTTTCCAGCTATGTCCTGAACAAGATGAATGGGTTCAACATAGATGGCTGGCGCTTCAGAACACCGATCCAATGACAAAAACCATAAAAGATTCGGTGTTGCAAAATGTTTATTACAATTTCACCGATTCAAGCTTTCCATAAAGGGGTTGTAGCTTAGCTTGGTTTGAGCACCCGGCTGATAACCGGGAGGCCACCGGTTCAAATCCGGTCAACCCCATATTTCGGATTGGGATATAGATAAGGTCGAAAAACTTGCAGGTTTTTATACCCCAATCACAGAATTTTAATTGCCTTTATTCAAGTATTTCTTAAAAAGTATCCGGATAACTTTTGATCTGTTTTTCAATCTTTTTCCATGCCGGATTTTCTGTTTGACGTTTCCTAGCCCTCAACCTGATATTTCCATATCTTCAATGTCTTTAGGCTTTAGCAATAAAATCCAGTCATAGAATTCCATAACATTGAAGCTAAGTGTTATGCCAGCCCGAATTGATATTGAAAACGTTCATGGGAAACTGTATGGCAGCTGGAGTTACGATGTTGTTAAAAAATCAGGTTCTTCCTTCTGCTTGAGAGATTGGTTGATATATGAATAAGAGTAATAGGATTGAGAATAGCATAGCAAGAATGAAACCGGTTGACATTAAATATGAGTTGATATTATTCTGACCATCAAAAAGGAAAAATAAGCCATCTATACCAGCAAGCAGTACAGATAAAAAAAGACTTATGGCAGCTACCAATAACTTCGGCCCTCCAGTTCGGATGGAAAGAAAAAGTATTCCAATGGATACCAGTCCAATAAGTATTCCAAGGAACATATGAACCATGACTATCGGGAAACCCCCATATGGTTCATATGCCATCATGAGGAATGGTTGCGTCACAGGAATGGTTACGAAAAGATTGATGTACATCCCAAGAAAGAATTGAATAAACAGGAAAAGAAGTAGCATGATCAACATTGAGGATAAACCGGTAGTCATCATTTTCTTCATGTGGATCATGGAATAGTAGTGGCTAGACATTATTAAGACTTTTCTTATAAATATCCCAAGAAAACTATAATGCTACTTGATTCCTGAATTCGCTGTCTCTTAACACTACATTCGTTGATTGATGCATTCTATTGCAGTATTTACCCAATTACTGTTACTTAGAGTTAAAATCTTATTTCCCCGCATAATACAAATTGCTTTTTTATGCTTAATAGCTAGAGTAAATTCGTCATCGGTAACTTAGAAAAGTGAATATTAAAATTGTTAATGGAAGTCCTACACTGGTTGGTTTTCCGGCATATAAGTTTGGATTTCAACTGCTTCCTGTTACGTGGACAAGTACAAAACCATCTTATCCTTTTACCCCAACTATCTGAATCACGGTTCCAATGATATTTTTGAAAGCACGCCTATTGGAAAGCATTTCATTGACGCCTTCTGCATTAGCGTCCAGGCTTTGGGTATCAATTATAGATCCTTTCCGGACGACATTATCGGCAACTATTAGAGTACCAGTATGTGACAGCTTAATTGCCCAGTCAAAGTAACTAGGATAGCTGGGTTTGTCTGCGTCTGTGAAAATAGAGTCAAATGGTTTGGACCCACTCTTGCAGAGGTTAGGCAGGCTTTCCAATGCAGGAGCTTGTCGATATTGTGACCTTCCTGGCAAGATTTGCTCTTGTAAGGGTTCTGGTTGACCTCCAGCGTTAGCATCTCGCCATCATCAGGTAGTGCGTATACAGGCCAGATTGTGCTATATACGCCAAAAGTGCCCATTTCGAGAATCCTCTTTGTTAATATGGGTCAAGCAAGTATGTGAATCATTTTCCCCTGTGCGGGAGAACCATTTATTTTTGGCAAGTCCGATTCGTGACTTTCTTTTAGTGCAGACAGCACCACGTCATCCTGATTGACAACAATTTTTCCCTTGTTGTCGTCAACTTTATTCCAAATTTCCTCTGTTATATTTTAACCGTTTGAGACGTCAATTAATAATTCAGCAGGAAGTGGCAGATACAGGATTATGAATATTAAGGTCATATTGGCGCATCAGAATATGCATAGTCCTCGAAGTAATGACTGACTATCCATAGACCATGAGAATATCATTCTCTGCTAATGGAATTTTAAGGAGAATTCAATAATGCTTGATACGATACTCGTTCATCAGTGTATGTACGGTGATGGTAAACGGCAAACCTTGTGATCTTTGATTTTGATGGAACTATAATCCAGGGTGATCAACCATATTACCGCTGTGCAGAGATAATCTCAAAGCAACTTCCATCTTCTGTCGTGGAACCTTTTCTGTCAAAGGTGAAAGCTGCGCTGACACATTCCATGCCCTTCCCCGGTGAAGATGGATGGAGCATGCTCTACAATCTTTCCAGCAATTACATAACAAGGGATGAGTTCTCCGCTGCATTCCATCTAACAAGAAGGGAAATGCTGGAAGACGAGAAAATGACCTACATGCCAGACGCAGTGAAGGTGCTTCTCGAAAGTCTTAAGAAAAGTGCCATTCTTGTTCTCGCCTCTAATTCCCCTGCAGCATATGTGGAACCCGTTGTAAGGCGATACTCCCTTGATGATTATTTCAGTTATATCAGGCCAGGTGCGGCAAAGCCTGCTGGATTTGAGCCAATGGTCAGGCAGGTCATTGAAAATGAAAAATTAGATCGAGGCTACAAGGTGCTCAGCGTTGGCGATCACTACACAAATGACATTATGCCTGCCGTAAAACTTGGTTGGGATGGGGCGTATGTTAATCCTTATGGACTGGCCCCGAAGGAGTCGACGGTTTCTGGCGGAAGTATCGAGGAACTTTCGCCGTGGATAATTGACTGGGCGATGAAGTAAGACTCAGGCCGGGCTTTCCAGGCCCTCCTCCTCGATTGGTATCCTGTTTCCGTCCCTGAAGAGCATGACCTTTGTGAGATCAATAAATATTCCAACTTCAGCGTTCTCCGTGATACCGTTTATGTTGTCGGTTCTCACCCTGAGACGCGTCCCTGCAAAATCCAGCGTCACAATGTACTGGTACCCAAGGTACTGTATGTTGATGACTTTTCCAATCATATCCGTATTTGCCTTATCGGCAGAAATCGAAATGTCCTGTATCCTGACACCGAGGGCGTCAAAATCCTTCTTTATGCCCAGATCAGGCAGTACCTCGAATGAAATTAGGTTGATACCGCCAAGGAAAGATGCGGCAAAGAGTGTTTTTGGCCTGGAGTAAATTTCAGACGGCGTGCCAGACTGTATCACCATTGCCTTGTTCAGTATGACGATCTGGTCACCAAGCGCCATAGCCTCTTCCTGGTCATGCGTAACATGAATGGCAGTTATTCCCAGCTTCCTCTGCGTCTCCTTCAGGTAGTCACGCAGATCGATCCTGACCCTTGCATCAAGGTTTGAAAGCGGCTCATCCATAAGCAATATCGCCGGTTTCTTGATCAGGGCCCTTGCGAGTGCGACACGCTGCTGCTGGCCTCCGCTCAGCTGCTTGGGATATTTGTTCTCCTGACCTTCCAGCTCCATCACGTCCAGGAGTTCATGCACATGCCCCCTGATGTAATCGTTTGTGTAGCGTTCCACTGTCATGGGCATGGCTATATTCTCGTAAACAGAGAGGTGAGGGTACAGGGCATAGTTCTGGAAAACGAGGCCGACGCTTCTTTTCCAGGATGGCAGCGCGGTAACATCCTTTCCTCCAATCACAACTCTTCCCGTGTCAGGGCTCTCAAGTCCGGCCGCAATACGGAGCAGTGTTGTTTTTCCGGAACCGGAAGGGCCCAGGATAACGGCATAAGTTTTCTGGTCAAGCTCCAGACTATCAAGAGAAAGCGCTAGGAACTTGCCGAATGTTTTCCTTATATTGTGCATCTCAAATTGGGAACTCATCCTACAGTACCTCCAACTCTCCATAGCTTATCTATTCTTTTCCTTGCAAAGTATATCAGCAGGATGGAAGGTACCAGGCTGATTACGCTGGCGGCAGATAGTTCGCCGTAGTTGAATGCCTCATGACCGATTGTGCCGCCAATGAAGATGGTTATAGTCTGCGCCCCGCTGGGGAACAGGAAGCTCATGTTGAATGGTGTGTATGCAAATGCAAGCGGGAATATAAGGGCGCCCCAGGCTATAATGAACGCGTATAGCAGGGTGACCGAAATGCCATCTCCGCTCAGCCTTAGAATAACCCTGTAAAAAGCACCATATACGCTCATTCCATCCATATTTGCAGCCTCGTCCAGATGCTTCGGGAATGTTGAGTAGAAATTGTAAAGCATCCATATCGTGATAGGCATGACAAAGACTGGATATGATATGATGAGTCCGAGCCAGCTGTTCAGGAGCCCGACGGATTTTATGATTCCAATCATCGGTATCATGAAGATCACAGTGGGAAGAGAATAGATGAAAAGAATAAGTGCTATGAACTTTAAACCTCCAGTTCTGTGCCTGGATATGGAATAGGCTGCAGGAGCCCCGATAAAGAATACCAGGAACGAGGTACCAAGCGACACTATCAGGCTTGTGATAAAGTATGGCTCGCCGACAGTTACGCTTTTGAAGTATCCCGCAAGGGTTACAATCGAAGGAATCACAACAGGCGGAATGGCAATGATCTCACTTAATGTCTTGAATGATTCAAGGACAAGCCAGGAGAAGGGCAGCAGTATGAACACAAGATAGAGGATTGTGAAGAACCAAGCCACCGCCCTGGGCATTTCCCTGTTCGGCATGAACTTGAACCTGATCTTCCTGGATTTTGCCGATTCCCTTAAGGATAACCTGACAAAGAGAATTGCAATCGCAGTTGAAACAACTGTCATGATGGTCATCAGGACTGCCGCCTGTCCCTGCCCAACTATACCCCCTGTCTCGTACAGGCTGTACGCAAGATATGATATGTCCATTATTGCGAAAGGGGAAGAGGACGATAGCGCAACATAGATCGGATCGAATGTGAACGAGCCAAATATTACCATTAAAACGGTCGCAGAAAGAAGACTTGGCTTAATGTAAGGCAGGTCCACCTGGAAAAGCTTCCTCATGCCTATCAGGCCATCCATGTGAGCCGCCTCCTCAATATGCGGAGGTATTGCCTTCAGGCCAGAATATAATATAAGGGTTGCAAGAGGCAGGCTCGTCCAGATATCAATAAGCACAATACTCCATGGCGACGTGAATAGATCCACCTTCGCTATGTAGTACATGAAGCCATTTGTAGGGTTGAGCATGAAAACCCACATCACGGCACCTGTCACAAGTGGGATGAAAGAGGAGAGGAGTACAATTGGGAGAAGATATGGTTTGTTGAGCCTCTTCAGGAAAGTCGCGAGCGGTATAGCAAGCAGTATGTCTATGAACGGAACCGCAAGCGTGTACAGGAAAGTATTGTAGAAAATCTGTGTCAGCCCGTATATCTTGAATGCATTAATGTAGTTGGAAAGACCCCAGACTATGGTACCATGAATATTTGGACTCTGGAATGTAAGTATAAAATTCTGTAGCATTGGATATATTGCGAAAATTAAGAAATAAATAAAGGCAGGCAGGACAAGGATGGTTGCCTGCCGCTTATTTGGTGACTTCATGCAACATCAGTTAGAGAACGATGTTGTCATTTGTCAGCGTCTGTGTCCATTGCAAAGCCGCACTGTTCAGGGCCGCCGGAGCTGTCGTGGTTCCCTCAAGGTAGTCAAGAACCTGTGTGTTGAAATCCGGTATCAGTGTGCTGAAGAGAGGCGATACCTGGCCAACAACGGCTGCATAGCTGGGATTGAGATGGATAGTTGCAGAGTAGTTGATAAAGCTGCTGACCCAACCAAATCCAGGATCTGATTCTGCGACCTTCAAACCATTTGCGCTTCCAGGAAGGAAGGAGAAATCAGTTATTCCAAGGCTATACTGTGCTGACGAAGTTGCAAAGTTCAGGAAGTCAACTGCAAGCGTCAGGTTTGGTGAGTGCGGGTTGACTCCAAGCAGGGTGGGTGAATAGCCGGTGTATCCTCCAGGAAGCAGTGATACATTGTAGTTTCCGGCGACTTTCGACTGGGAACTGTTGGAGTAGTCCGGGAAGAAGCTTGACCATGCAATGCCCATAGCGTAGTGCCCTGTCTCATAGTATGTGAGCTGTTCGCTGTATCCCACGGGGCTTACTGAAACCGAAGGCTCATACTGGGTCAGGTTCTTGTACATTTCGAGTGCCTGAACTCCGGCGCTGTTGTTGTATGAAACAACATAGTGCCCGCTCTTGTTTCCAAAGTATGTCCAGTAGTTGGGTGAAGAGTTTGCCGGGACGCCTGTTGACGGATCTGACGAAAGATATGGGTATGCCAGGTTATAGAATCCGTCGATTATTGAGTGCGCTGCGTGATCCGGGAAGAGAAGTGCATAATTATTATGCGTGCCATTGAAGGATGTGCTTGTATTGATGAAGGATGCCGCATCCTGAAGCGCAGTCCAGTTCTGGTATGTCCTTGGGTTGAAGCTGAAATGATACTTATCGTAAAAAGCGGTCTGGAGAGTTGTGTTGTCAAAGATGCTCTTCTGGTAGACCAGCATATATCCGATAACCGTGTGAATAGGCACTCCGATAGTGCTCAGGATTGTTCCGTTGGGCGCGATCCTGTAACCACCCGAGAACATGTTCCCGGCTATCTGGTTTGAGAGATCGATGACACCGTTTCCACCTGTGGAACTCGTCGGAAGATTGTAGAGATAAGGTCCTAGCGTTGGGGCGCCCGATGCATAATACATCATTATGTTGGGGGTACTTGATGCTCCTTTAAGAGCGCTCTCCTCTGATGTGAGAAGGTCGGAATAACCCTCGGTTGTTATCTGCACAGTTACGTTTGGATTGGCTTTCTCGAAGTTTGTGGCAACCGTTGACAGGTACTGTTCAGTCATGCTCCCGCTGCCAACTTCTACGACAAGCGTCTGATGCTTATTGGCTGTTGTACTGTGATGTTGCAGCTCTATGATGGAAACGCCAGCGGCTATCACAACGATTACAATTACTACTGCAATTATGGCAGGCAGTCTGCTTTTTTTCTTGATCCCATCCGGGACTGGACTATTATCCATGCATAGTGAACGTAATAGGTGATTAATTATTCTTCTCTATAGAAGATGTGGAAACAATTTTAATATATAGAAGATATTTATCTTTTTCGGATTATTTACCTGCAAATACAATCGATTTCTCTGGAATCTGCTTTTTTTCTATTTCAGGCACGCAAATAATTCTATAAGTCCTTATTTTTCTTAGGTACTGATACAGTACATGTTCAGAATGATGTCAGACTCCTGCTTATCTATGTGTTTGCAATATCGCCCGGATTTGAAAATTGGCAAATACATCCAGGCAGGTCTACCGGGAACTACTGTCGAACAGGGCTGTCTCAGTTCTGGCAATAACACAGTTAGTGAGAACCCTGGGCAGGTCACAGGTCTGGATATTCATACCAGTCTACCTCTTACTCATAAGGCATGTCCAGTACTTTGACATTGGGCTCCTGTTTTTCAGCACAGCCATGATTTCCCTGCCGGTGAGCATATTCGGCGGCAATATGCTGGACCGTCTGGGCAGGCGGCGAGTCGGAATAATTATGCCGCCTATCCTGGTATTCGTCTTTTCTGCACTTTCGGTTTCGGTGTTCCTGGGACTTCCACTGATAGTCATTTTTGCATCATTTGTTGCAATAGAACCTTTGGTTACGATTCAGGGCATCGTTGATAATGTTCTTGTAACCGATATAGTTGAGGACACGAAGAGGAATGATGCGTTCAGTTTGCTTAGGATTGCCGCAAACCTTGGCTTCTCGATTGGGCCGGCAATGGGTGGATACCTGGCCTACCTGAATTACGGGTTTGTGTTTATGGCTCCGGCAATAATTTCCGTGCTGGATTTCGTACTTTTCTACAAGTACATTCAGGAGCCGGTTCACAAGTCATCTGTCTCAGGAAAATTTTCCTTTCCTACAAAAGATACCAAGTTCATCATAGTGTGCGTATTGCTAGCAATGATATGGTTTGTAACCGGTCAGTGGGGCACAACACTTACGCTTTTCTGGACAAACTTTGATCACTTGACTAACAGGTTTATTGGCATTCTCTATGGCCTGAACGGCGTCTTCGTCGTAACAATGCAGATCCCTACCAACTGGATGTTCAGGAAAGTCAGTGATCATCTCCGAATAGCGATAGGAGGATTAGTTTACTCATTCAGCTTCCTTGCCCTGGCTTTCTTCTCTGGAACTTATTTCCTGATACTTGATGTTTTCTTCATCACAATGGGGGAGAACATTATCAGCCCCGTCGCTTTCTCCATGATAGGCAAGATTGCTCCTGCTGATAAAAGAGGCCAGTATTTCGGTGCCTTCCAGATGATAGTTGGTTTTGCAGTGCCTTTCGCACCACTGATGGGAACGTATCTTTTGGGCTATTATTCAAATCAGGCGGTCTCTTTCTGGGGCACCATAGCATCCATAGGCATAACTATCTCGCTTATGGTGTTCGCCTATGGAAGGGGAAAGATGTCTCAACCCTCCGCCCCTAAGGAGAGCTAACTGTTCTTTTTCTCTTCTTGGTGCTCTGGTCATGATAGGAAAAGAAAATGCCCGCAGAGATCAAGACAAATCCGATATATGCAAAGATACTGCTACTTTCTAACAGTATCAGATAGCTGAAAACCAACGATATTGCTGGTACTGCAAAGAAATAGGATGAGATCTCCGAGACGTTGTACTTCCTGTAAAGATGGAAAAATATAAGGTAAGCAAGCGACGTTCCTGGAAGTCCAAGTATAAGAGCCAGCAAGATCAGTTCGACGCTCGGGTGAAAGAGGCCAGATGGATCGGTGAACAGTGCAATTACAAGGATAACAGGTACAGAATAAAGTAACTGAAGAGAGTTATACGTTGAAGGGCTTGTGCCCGCGAGGTATTTCTTGAAGTATACCGTTCCAAGCGCCCAGAAAATTGCGCTCAGGAGCAGCAGTACGACCCCTATAGCAGAGGAGACAGAAATCTGGTGCACAAATATCATGATCACGCCAGAAAATCCGAGGATTGCCGCCACTGTTTTGGTAAGTGTAAGCGAGTCGCCAAGAAAGAAAACTGAGAAGACGATTGCAAATATCGGGAAACTGTATACAATGATAGAGGAGAGAGAAGCAGGTTCCAGCTGTTCTCCAAGGAACCAGAAGCTCATGAATAGGGAAACGTTCAGCATGCTTGCAATAAAGATCTTAAAGTGCGTCCGCAGCTCCCTGGGTATTCTTATTCTTGTGGAAAATACCAGGAATGAGGTTGCCGCCCCGATAAGTATCCGGAAGAAAAGTATGGGGAAAGGACCATCGATCCCGAGTGCAATCTTAAGAACGGGATAATTCAGCCCCCAGAATGAAGCCATAGCAAGGAATGATGCGATATCGAGGTTTCTTCCTTTCACTTTCCGGTGATGCTTATGGAATATGTCAGCTTATCGCACTCACCTTGGTAGAGGAAATCCGTCATTGGGTCAGAACAAGTTCTTAAGAACAGTTCAAGCACCGTATAACAGTAAGTTCAGCAATGTGTTACGGTAAAACAAGAATTATAACATAGCGCCGTATATAGGAAATGTTAAGATGATACTGTTATCTGCAAGAGAGCCCACATCACTCCACAGTGAACTTGCCAAGGCGTTTGGTGCCAGCATTGGTACGGTTGAATCGAGGTCTTTTCCTGACGGCGAATTGTATCTGAGAATAATGGACGATCTGAAAGGACAGGATGTTCTGGTTGTTCAGAATACCCGCACCGAACAAGACTTCCTGTCTCTTCTCATGCTTCTGGAGGCTGCAAGGGCACTCGAACCAGAAAGGCTGGATCTGCTTGTCCCGTATTTTGGATATGCCAGGCAGCATATGAGATACAACATAGGAGAGCCAATTTCGTCAAAGGTGATTGTCGATGCCATATCGCCTTATGTGGATGCAATGTTCTGTGTCGACATACATGATGAAGAAACTCTTGAATATTCTTCCAAGCCATTTAACAATATACATATAACTCAATCCATTCTGAATCATTATAAGAACTCAGATATCAGCTATGTGATATCGCCGGACGATGGCGGCTATGATAGAGTCAAGACGGTAGCGAATCTCCTTGGCGCCGTTCCACTCCACCTTGACAAGAAGAGGGAAAGCGATTCTGTCGTCAAGGTTGTGATGAACGAGGTCGCAGATATTTACGGGAAAAATGTTCTACTGCTGGATGACGTTATATCAACAGGCGGAACAATACTTCAGTCTATTGACCTTTTGAAAAGGAGGAAGGTTAGCAGCCTGTACGTATGTGCTGTGCATGGAATATTTGCAAACAAGTCTGATGAAACCATAGCGTTCTCATGCAGCGGGCTCTCTGTCTCGAACACAATAAACACGAAATACAGCACTATTGACATTTCAGATGAGGTAGCTAAAAAGATCAAGGAAGTGATTAAATGAATGGACTTAGAGATTGTAGAGAGCATGGATCATTTAGAGGTGAAACCTGTCCGGTTTGCGGTTCGTCTGGCAAGCTCCTGATGGATGACCGTGAACTTGACTCGTTCGGGAAAACAATGGCAGGGCTTCTCAGGCATTTCCCGGAGAGATACGGCATCAAGCTGGATGATCATGGCTGGACCAAGATTTATCCGCTTGTTCCTGCAATAAAGGCCGAGAAGAGGCATTATGGATGGTTGACGGCTCACCACATTGAGGCTTTTGTGAGGACCGAGCCAAAGGGAAGATACCAGTGGGATGGCGATAGCATGATCAGGGCCGCCTACGGCCACACAATACCTGTCAATATGGATGATCTCCCCACAGACAACATCCCAGAAAAGTTGTATTATCAGACCACTACCGAGGAGGAGGAGTTCATCAAGGAAACCGGAATCAGCCCTTCTGACAAGACATGGGTACACCTTTCCAAGACCTACAGGCAGGCTTATGTTTCAGGTTTGTTCCATGTGGATAATCCCGAAGTTGTTGAGATAGATGTTCCTGAACTGGTGAAAGCTGGACATCCAGTCTACAGAGCAACCCAGGAGATCTTTCTGACAAAAGAGATACCACCTGAATTCTTCCACCCTGCAGCAGAGGAAGAGGTTACACCAACCGACGAAGAAAGAGAAGAAATAGAGCGCGTGAAAGAAAAGAGGATGAGAAGGAGAGAAAATACCTCTTTTGATTAATACATTGAGATGAATGTTCTCCCAACTTTCATGTGAGTGTGATCTCACATAATCTTTCGATATATACTGGCAAGTGGAAGAAGCACCATTAAGATAAAAACAGGACTTGCTGGCATCTTTATTAAAAGTGGCGCGTTGTTTTGCCTTATTGACCAATAAACATTTAATAAAACGTAATTCTCAGTTTCATTTGAAAAACTGCCTAAAACAGGCACATGGTCTTCTGGACTCCAGAAACTAGCTGGAATTAATTTATCACTCAACTGCTTTGACACGTAGGAAGCAGAATTTCCGTTAATCCTTAAAAATAATAATTAGTATTTTTTACCGTGATATTGCTGCTACCTGCGTACGAAATCCTTGCAAAATATACCCTCAGTCAGAGTAATGGCAATTGCAGTGACCAAGATTCTATTTCATGTAATATCTATTCGCCATTTATTCCAGTATCTATTACGTAAACTGTGAAATTATCCATCAAAGTGGCAGAAGTACTCGTTACCTTAAAAGTTAAATCAATCGTGAGATTATAAACGATTGGTGGGTTATAATATATCCAAAACCCTCTTGGGAAAGTGGAATTAATTTCAAACCCATTTACACTAGCGGGCTTGCCTCCATTTGCAAGCCAAAAATAGTATTTCTGTTTATTGTTGAACGAACTGCTATTTTCAAGAGAGTAATTGACAGTTCCGCTCCCCCTCTCCCAAATACAAGTATCAGAAAAGGACGTTGATACGTTGTTCTCATATGGATCTACATGGCAATCTAAGGGAAAGGGAGTCGTAACTACGAAATTATTATCTGAAGTGTTGTTTTGATAAAAAGCAGAAACAGTAACAGCTACATCTGTAGGATGCAAATTACTTGAGAAGATACCACGAAAATTGTAATCTATGAATATTGTGTAAGCACCACCACTAGGATAACACATATAGGTTTCTAAGAAGAACATCGATGCATTGAAATACGACAAGTCAGTGTAATTACCTTGGTACGCCATTGAACTCGAATTTAATAATATCTTCTTATCGTCGGTAGTATGAGTAAAGAGACTCATATTTGCCGGAAGAGCCTGATAAACGTTTCCATCGACAACGGAAAAAGACTTGGCGGATGGAACAATGCTAATAAATGTGATGGGAACAGCTACAATGATCGATGCGACGACGGCGAACATGATCATTCTTTTACGCTTTCCCATCATGTGTAAAGTTACTCCTTTATAATATATTAAACCAGCTATGTTAAATTCTGCCCTATGGTATGATCCAGATCTCCTTTGTTTATATTCCTGGTATTTTTGAAGTTCTACTATTCATGACATCGCAATACTCCAACCTTCTTCATAGTTTGAGAAATTTAACCTTTACTTCACAATTAATTTATCGATATCTGAGTGGTCCGCCCAAACCCCAAAATTAGCTGAACCAATATATTAATATACTTATATTGTCTGACACAAATTCAGATGTTAGAGAATAAAGAAGAAGCTGTAATTGCCTTTTCTCGATGGATGGAAAATGAGAGAAAGAGTCACTTAACTGTCAGACAATATCGTTTTTTTGCGAATCTCTTCATGGAGTTTCATGGGAAAAAATTGGAGGAAGTTACTGCAGATGACATTGAGAATTTCAAAGAATACATGGTAAAGGAAAGAAAGTATTCCAAGAGCAGCCAGTACCTATGTACAAAAGCACTGAGGCTCCTTTATAGGTCATTCAGGATCAATCCACCTTATAACCTCACCGCACCAAAGAGACCAAGAAGTGTTCCCAAGTACCTTAGCGAAAAAGAAACCGCCAGGTTGATCAATGCCGCCTCCAAGAACTCAAAGAATCTTGCAATAGTGAGCGTTCTTGCATACACTGGAATCCGTGTGGGGGAACTCTGCAGGCTGAATATCGAGGATGTTGACCTTGATGAAAGAATTATGTCGATCAGGCATGGTAAAGGTGACAAGGACAGGATAGTCATTATCAGCGAAGAGTGTTCTTATGCACTTGCGTCGTATTTCAAGAGCAGAAACAGGCTAAACATTGACAACGATTCGCTCTTCATAAGCAGGAAAATGTGCAGATATGATCCAACTTCAATTCAAAGACTCGTCAAAAAATTATCAATAGAAGCGGGGATATCCAAGAACGTAACGCCACATATCCTAAGGCATACGTTCGCAACATCAGTAATGCGAAACGGGGCAAACCTGAAGTTCATACAGGAAATTCTTGGACATTCAACGCTTGCCACCACGCAGATTTATGTGCACATTGATGATGGCGCCATGAAATCTATGTATGAGAAACATAAGCCAACATATCGTTGACTACTGATTTCTCTTTATTATGTAGTCGGCAAGCCACTTCAAGAAGTTCTTGGTTTCTGTGTCGCCTTCCTGTTCCCCTATGTATTTCTTTGCGCTCAATGAAAGCTTGTTGGTGAACGAAATCGAATAATCCAGTGAGCCCGACTGTTCAACAATTCTCTTGACGCGGTTGAAATCAGAATCTGACACATTGCCTGATTTCAGCACTTCCCGGATAAAGTCGGCATCTGGCTTGCTTGAGTTCTCTATAGCTTTGAGCACAAGCAGCGTCTTTTTACCTTCATTTATGTCGCTCTTTACAGACTTTCCCAGTGTCTTTTCGTCACCAAAAAGACCAAGGTAGTCATCATGAAGCTGGAAGGCCAGACCAAGCGCGTAACCGAAGTGGCTCAATTTATGCACCGTTTTCTGCGTTCCAGAGAGAATCGCACCTATCATCAGCGGTCCCTCTATAGTATACCGGGCAGTTTTCCACAGATGTACCTTTATTAGGTCCCTGACATGAAAGTCCTCCGTGTTTGATGAATTCACGTCAATAAGCTGTCCATGCCCGGTGGTCTCAAATATGCTCGTAAGTTCGAGATTGGCTCTGACGAGGAGATCGGGATCAAAACCAGAATTCAGCAGGACCTGGTGGCAGTAAGAATCAGCCAGATCCGATGCTATTATGGCAATGCTCTCAGAGTGCCTTTTCATTCCTTCACCTCCAGAATACAGCAAGTTGTGCACGTCAATGTGGAAGGTCGGTCTCCCCCTCCTGATCATGCTCTGATCCATTATGTCATCCTGGATGAGAAAATAGGTCTGCGATATCTCGGTGCTTAGAGCTGCCCTGTATATCCGCTTATCTGCCCTGCTGAAGAGAGAATATCCGCAAACGGTAAATATTGGTCTGAGCCTCTTGCCGCCGGAAAGGGTGAAGATCTTGATCATTTCGACAATTTTCCTGATCACCGGATCGAGCGAGTTTTGAACCTTCTCATCAAGGAAGGCTGCCAGTTCTTGATCTATGGTCGAACGCATCTTACTCATCGTTTCAGGAAAGTCTTCCAAGCTGATCACTCCTCGAAATGAAGTTTGAATCTGCCTGACGGGCTGTCAATGCTGGTATTCTTATTTGAATCTTGCGAGGCGTTGAGGTCGACGAAGAAACCCATAATCCCTGTTATATTTTGAATGTTAATAACAACTTCGTACAGTCAACGTATGGCATTCTCGAATTTACCTTATGATCAGTGATATATGATCTTGATCAGAGTATGCTGACATGGAAAAAGATCACGAAAAGCTCGCCGACCAGATAGGTCGCGCCTGCAGTCAAAAGTGTCAGGATGGCCGAACGGATAGCCGATCTCAGGACTCTGGCATTCATAGTAAGGGCAACTATCGAGTTTGTTATAGCCTGTGTTATTGCCACAAGAGATACAGATATAATGAGCGCGGTTAGCCGCTGGAATGCTACGAAAGGCAGAATTGCTATTGCTGCCCCGATAAGATAGTAAAAGGCAGTTGTTATTGCAGATTGTTTCGACTTGTCATGAAGTTCGTCGATTCTTGTTTTCTGCTGCTTGTCAGGGGAAAAGAGGCTTGCTTTCTCAATCTGATGTATCTTGTACTCATTCTGGCTTTTTGCAGAGAGATAGGAGCCAAGCGACATGCTCATTGCCCCGCTGATGGCTACCACAAAACCTCCAAGCGCAATATAGTAGTGGCTTGTCATTATAGCGGTCAGGCCTGCGACCGAGCCGAGGACCTCGACAAGCCCGTCGCTCATGCCATAAATGATGTCCCTGCTCCTTTCAATCTCTTCTTCGGTCTTGCTTATCTGGTTTGCAAAAACATCCTCATGGTTTATTTCCTGGTCGAGAATGGTCTGGACCTGCTCCTTGAATGGCGTATCCTCCTTCTCACTGTCGATCATTTCCCTGTACATTCTGATCGCACGGATCTCCCCATGTTCAAGCATACGGATTGTCAGGACAGGGCCGAGTATCTTCATGAGGAAAAGCAGGAAGCTGATCTTGAAACCTTTCCCTCTTATCCTCGATACGTCTTCCGAGGATTTTTCCAGTTCCTGCCGCCAGAACTCCGCATGCTCCTTTTCGATGCTTGACAGTTCTTGAAGCTGTTGCTTGAAGTCAGCATCACGCATCCTGGAAGACAGCTTATCGTAAAAAGTCATATCGGTTACTTCGTCCTTATAGAACTCAAGTGCCTTTTTTTTGAATTCGTTGCTTTCCAATTGCCATCTCTATATATTGACAGGCATAAACATGTCGGTGCTGCAGATTCAATGCAGAAGCGACTCAGCTTTTAAATTAGGGCTATTTTTTCCAAGTTTGCAAGAAAAAATTATGAGGTTAACCTAATTCTCTCATGTTACAATAAGAAGATATTAGTACGATTTTCGTATTTTTATTGTAGTTTTCATTGATAAAAATATATATTGCCACATAGAATTAATCTGTATGATAACAGGCAAGCAAAAATCAAGCGGTAAAAAAGGATCAGAACTGAATGAGATAAAAATAAAGACATCGCTTCCCGGGCCCAATGCAAAGAAGATTGTAGCGGAGGATTCCAAATATCTGGTTACGACTACGAAGTCGCTGCCGGTGGTTGGTTATCGTGCCAAGGGACTATTTGTGGAGGATGTTGATGGGAACGTATTTCTCGACTTTTCCTCCGGAATCAGCGTCACAAATGTCGGTCATGTGCACCCATATGTAACGGAAAAGGTGAAGGAACAGCTTGACAGGATGTGGCATTTTGCAGGCACAGACTATTACTACAAGGAACAGGTGGATGCAGCCAAGGCCATAGCCAGCGTTGTTCCGGGAAAGTTTCAGAAGAAGGTTTTCTTCAGCAATAGCGGAACCGAGAGCAATGAGGCGGCAATCAAGATCGCCAAGGCTTTCACAAAGAAACAGCAGTTTATAGGTTTCATTGGCGGGTTCCACGGACGAAGCAACGGATCTCTTTCGTTCACGGCATCCAAGGCATCACACAGGCAAGGGTTCTTCCCGTCTATGCCGGGAGTTGTCAGCGTACCATTTCCTAACCCGTACAGAAATCCCTTCGGGATCGACGGCTATGAGCATCCTGACGAACTCGTTGAGATGACACTTGAATACATAGAGAAGTATGTTTTCAATACTTTCCTGCCCCCGGAAGACGTTGCAGCATTCATGGTTGAGCCGATTCAGGGCGAAGGTGGTTATATTGTTCCGCCAAAGACTTTCCACAAGAAACTGCGCAAGCTTGCTGACGATAATGACATCCTTGTGATTATGGATGAGGTGCAGACGGGTTTCGGGCGAACTGGTAAGTTCTTTGGATCTGAACATTTTGGCGTTGAGCCTGAAATTATGTCTCTCGCGAAGGCTATTGCATCGGGGATACCAATGGGAGCCGTCGCCATAAATGCCAGGCTTGATTTCGATCATCCTGGAATGCACTCAAATACGTTCGGCGGTAACCTGATTGCCAGCGCTGCCTCGGTGGCAACAATCGAGGTAATGAAGAAGGAAAAACTTGTCGAGAATTCCGCAAAGATGGGTCTCTACCTGAAGAAGAGGCTACTTGAGCTTCAGGATAAATACGACGAAATTGGCGATGTTAGGGGTCTTGGCCTGATGACCGCAATAGATTTCGTAAAGAACAGGAAGACCAGGGAGCCAGCAGCTAAACTGAGGGATGAGGTGGAACACAAGTCTTACGAGAACGGCCTCCTCCTGCTGTCCACGGGACTGAGCGCGATAAGGATAATTCCGGCTCTCGTAGTGAACGAGAAGCAGATAGACATGGGAGTCGGGGCTTTGGATAAGGCAATCAGCCAGTCACTCTGATGTCTGCAGTTTATTCATATAGTCTATGAATGCAGAGAGGGGTTTCCCCCTTTCCCATTTTAAATAAAAATTATTCTCTCTCGTTGTATCTATCTTCGGCAGGAAATCGTATAGATATGCTATTTTTCCTTTCGGATTTGCAGGAGCAGCAAATGTCTTCCAGGCCTCGCCCCGTATACCCTTCAGCCTGTATGCATACATCAGGAATGTCCCGGAAGCTTCCAGCCTCCTGATCATCCTCGTCGCCTGTTCCTGCCTCTTTCCTGAAGCCTCAGTAAACATTATGCTGTCGTTAATGGATGACTTCACCTCTATTATCGCGGATAGATCCCCGCGAAGTGCAACAACATCTGCACCGAGTGATCCGGCCGACCGGGTAACGAAGAAAGGATGTTTGATGAGCCCGAGGACGCTTTCTCTCATCTCCTGCGGGACAGCCCTGGAAAATTTCTCAACCTGCCTGGATTCACCGGAAAGTATCCCGATCAGTTCCCTCTCATAGATGCTGCCGTTCACAATATCAGGAAAGAGTAGGCATTGGTGCTTAAAAATCATTCTTTATAGTGGATGTGTTGAGAAGACCATTGCACCCTACAAAACCTTAATATCCTTCTACAAATCTTGGTGAGATAGCCAATGCCCGTGTTAACTAGGGAGCATCTGATAAAAGCTCTCGAGAAAACGTACGGAACTAAAGGCATGCCTCAAGGGGATGTTGAGGAGCTTTCTGACTTCATACTTTCATTCTTCGGTTATGAGGATTACGTCCTGGATAATGTGCTTTCCAGTGCGGAAAGAGATGTGTTTTACAACCTGGAGGAATATGATTTCCTTGAACCTTACAGGGAGGAGGTCACGATTGTCAAGGGAAAGGTCTGGAGGGTCAACCAGTGGAAGTTCAAGCGCGATAAGATAGCGAAGGTACTGTCAAGCAAGGATGACACGGCAGATGAGATTGATGTATACGAAGAAATTTTCAGGGAGATTTCCGGCGACGGAAAGGCTTGACATTCTTCCAGAAAGAGATCTATTTTCCTCCGACAGCTGAAATCCGGCTTGCAGATCCTGATACAAATAGCAGTATCATCAGATTTTTGCTGAACTGCAGGCTGGCAGGAACAAATGTGTAGAAAAATTCAATGTCTTCCCTCCTCATTGCACGCATGATCCTGATAGCCACGACATAGACGGAAAGACCTATCACGATATATATGAAAAGATAGAAAATATCAACTATGATAGAAGGCACATAGGAGAGGAAACTGCTGAATGGAGAAAGAGGAAGTATGACAAAATTGAAGGCGGATATTGCAATTAGCATCACTGCAGACGAGATCCATACCTTGCTGATCGTCTTGAAGTCGTAGGAAGCTATCTTGAATTTAAGGGCAAAGTACAGTATAACAAGGAAATTTATCACTATCACGGAAGAGTAGCCGATTGCGGCACCTACAAGAGGATACCTTGGGACCAGGATCACAGACAGTGTTATGTTTGAAAGCAGCGAAAGCCCGCTTGAAATTATGAATATTGATGTGACACGGATGCCCTGCAAACCCTGCACAAGAACTCCCTGAGAGATGAACAGGGCAGAAAAAACAAGGATTATTGCCAGAGGTACTGCACCTGTCGTGTAGTCGACATGGCCAAGAACAAGTATGATTGGCATGCCCAGCACGGCTATCCATAGGGCAATCGGCGTATATATGAAGGTTGCGACGTTTATTGTCAGCCTTATACCGCGTCTGATGCTGTTTGCGTCATTGTATGAAAAGTATTCCGAAAACTTGGGCAGAAGGATGTTGTTCAATGGTGATACGAGAAATGCAACACTTGAAGCGATCAGCAGGGCGTAGCTGTAAACTGCGAATACGTTTCCGCCGACAAGGTAGTCGACAATGAGTCTGTCTGCATAAACCGATCCAGTGGAAACTATAGATGCAAGCAGGATTGGGATTGAGTACCTGAGCATTGGCCGCAGGTTCATGTTTTCTGTTTTCGTAGTTTTGGTGGATCGGGTGATTGCGGCAAGGAAAAACATGCCAAGTATGAGCATGAAAGTGTAAGACGCGGCCCATCCTGCCGCTACCGCCTGTGAGTCCCCAAACCTGTAGAGCAGGAATGATGCCGAGCCATACGTCACTATTGCGTTAAGGAGAACAAGGAAACCGTTGGTCTTGAATCTCTGGAAACCCAGAACCATGCTGTTCACAATTGTGGAGCCAACCATTGCGGCCGCGGCAACTGAGAGGAACTCAAGGGATTCATAAGCTGAGCCCGAAGAGATCCCCGCACGTACAAGCAACCCAGGAGCAAGGATGGGAGAGAGCAGGAAAATGCTAAGGAATGATCCTGACATAAGGATGACAAGCAGAAGAAACGTTTTCCTAAGCAGCGAACGAATCTTGTCAGTTTCGCTCCTGGCAAGGTGGTGCGATATGAAATGCTGGACAGCCTGCGAAAGCCCGAATATGAAGATTGTAGTTACTATAGAGAGGATGGCCTGCATCACTCCGATGCTTGCATATATGGTCTGGCTGTAATACTTGACGACATATGTGTAAAATATGACACCGCCAATAAGCGTCGATGCGGACCCGAAATACTGAAAAACTGCCCCGATTCCAATATTTTTCCGGTCAACTTCCAGAGAGTTTCCACCCCTTAACGATGTTTTGGATTTTCAGCACAATTGAGTCCAGGTCGCATCTGATCGAACCTGTAGCAAACGGGTATAAAAAATGTTGTTGGTACAAGAGCTTCAATATTCGGTTTTTGTCTTAAGCCGAGATTCAATTTAAGCAGGTAACTTAGAGGCAAGATAATCTGCAATTTCCATTGTCCTGTTCTCCTTGGACAGGTTCACATTACATATCGGGCATGCGGTGACTATTATGTCTGCGCCAGTGCTTTTGAGTTCCTCGTACCTGATCTGCGAAGCTTTTTCCGAGAGATCGGGGAATGTAAGTTCATCTGGTCCGCCACAGCACCTCGACTTGCTCCCGCTTCTCTTCGCAAGCACTGTGTTTGCGGTACTCGAAAGAATCTGGAAGGGCTTTGAATACCTTGGATCTCTCAAGACGAAATGACATGGTTCATGGTATACGATCTTCTCTTCCCCTTTCTGCAAGGCAGGCATTTTTATCAGGTCCAGGTAGTAGAAGATCTCTAGATCAAAGTTGTCCACGTATTTTGGAAATGTATTCTTAAGCAGATCATACGTATGCGGATCCACTGTTATGATCTTTTTTGCACCGCTTTCCTTCAAAACGGAATATACGTACATTGCGTATTTTTTGAACTTATCTATGTAGCCTAGATCGTAGATGAAGGTTCCAGGATAAGGTTCCTTTTCCCCAAGATACGAAAAGCTTATTCCAGACAGGCGGAGCAGCTTCACTATGTTCCTGAGTGTCCCGAAGTTCTTCTGCTCCATCTCCTTGTCCCGCATTCTTGAGAGCATTTTTATCATCGAGGGGTGGTTGGCGACCCTGGATGCCATGAAGTTTGACATTGCGTTTCCCATGGTTTTCCTTGCGGAGTTCAGGTTCTTTGTGTATGGCATCAGCTGAAACATATTCCCGGTATACAGGAGGTATTCAGCGTTCCGATCGAACTGTAAGCCTTCTGACCATGCAGCAGATCTCGCCTTCACGCCAAGAGGGTTACCATATCTGGCGGTTACTTCGACGATCATCCTTGCATACGGGTTCTCATTCTTCCTGTCTGACGTGGTAGTTATTATTTCCCTTGAAAGCTGTGAAACTTTCCCTGCATTGACGCCTGCCGGACACACGAACAGGCATGCATGGCAGTCAAGACATGAATAGAAGCTATCCGACAGGACAGGCACAGGAATCCCCTTCTTTTTGTCCTCCAGGAGCGTCCTTCCCATGATCACCCTGCCGCGCGCTCCCTTCCAGAGACTGAAACCGGAAGGATCAAGCGTCGGGCACACGGTCTCGCAGAAACCGCAGTTTATGCAGTTTCCAACTTCGTTTTCTAGTTGCTCAAGAAGGCTTTCAGTCAAATATCTTACCCCTGTTCATTATTCCATTGGGATCGAATGCTTGTTTAATCTTTCTCATTATATCTATTGCCACATCGGATGAAGTGAACTTTTCCTGGTCCAGCAGGAGGTCCTTCTTTTCAATTCCAATCCCATGTTCAGCGGAAACAGATCCGCCATGTTCAAGGGCGACCTTGCCTAAATGCTTCTGAAACTCCTCTTCCTTGGACATGCTTTCCGCGTTTCCGGGCTCTGCAAATATGTTTGCATGAATGTTTCCGTCAGAGATGTGCCCGAAGAGTGCTACCATTATTCCAAGCTCCTCAGCCTTTCCTGCAATCTCCTTCAATGCCGCTGGAAGTTCTGATGCCGGCACAACAACGTCGCCAATTATGACCCTCTGGCTGCTGCTCTTTCTTACCTTGAGAAGGGAAGAATATGCACCCTTTCTGGCTTCGTAGATACGTGCCATTTCATCAGGATCCCTTGTTATTGATATTTCGATCGGGTTCAGATCCCTGAGCATATTGGCTGTCTTTTCAAGATCTCCAGCAATGCTGAGATCCGTGGAGGCAACATCCAGGATGAGCATATATGACGCGGCTGCAGGGAATGACATGCCCTTTGCGATGTTCAGCGAATCCATGGTTATCCTATCAAGAAACTCTGCGATAAGTGGGGTTATGCCAGAAGCCTTTATGTTCCTGATTGCTAGCCCGATCTTTTCGATCGAGTCGTAATATGCAAGTATTCTGCCCGTTGCTTCAGGTTTAGGCCATATCTTGAGGAAGGCTTTCGTAATGATGCCAAGGGTGCCTTCAGCTCCAACGAATAGCGCGGTAAGGTCATATCCAGCAGATCTCTTGAGCACTCTGCCGCCTGTTATCATGCTGCTCCCGTCCGGGAGCACAACCTCGAGCCCGAGAACCCATTCCTTTGTGGTCCCATACATTGAAGCCCTCAGCCCGCCTGCATTGGTGGATATTGATCCACCGACGGTTGCGGCCATTGAACTGGCTGGATCCGGAGGGTAAAAGAAGTTTATTTCCGATAGCTTGTCGTTCAGTTCGTCCAGCCTTAATCCAGGCTCCGCAACTACATAGCGGTCAGCCGGGCTGATGCTTAATATGCGATTGAACTTCGCCATGCTCAGAACAATAAAATTTTCCAATGGTATAGATGCACCAGTGAGTGAGGTTCCACCTCCACGCGGAACGACAAAAATCTTATTCGAGTTACAGAAGGCAAGAAGTTGTTTGACCTCATCGACCGTTTCAGGCAGTGCAACCGCAATGGGCTCTTTTCCGTTAAAGGCAGATGCATCAGTCATGTAAGGAATTTTTTCAACCGTGTCAAAGATCACATTTTTTCCAAGTATTTCACGCAGAGCTTCTGTATATTCCATACTGGCAAGAAAATGATAACTCGTAATTAAACATTGATAATATCATGCAATGCTCTTGTCCCCGGATAGTGCCTTAAGCATGAGATAAGATATCAGGATTGTTGCCAGTGCCGCATGCCCGATGAAAAGTATTATTATTTCAAGAGTGAAGTTTAAGCTGAATATGCTTATGCTTATTGCAAACAGTGAATAGAAAACGATCAGGAAGAGCACACAGAAAAGCACTATCTTCATGAACGATGATTCAAAAACCTTATCTCTAGATGTGAAAGTTATAGAGCCTTTCCCATTGCATCGAGGGCAAATATCATCAATACCATCCTCACCCCGGGCAAAACCTGTCCCGGAACAAGTAGGGCATGCCTGTGTATGTTTCACTGATATCTCAGGTCATCAATATATGTAAATGTTTTCTAAGTAAAAAAGATAAGTTATGAGCATTTTCCCGCTTTTATTTTATCGTTGAAAAGAGCAACAAAGGCTCCACTGCAGATGAATACCGCAGTATCGAATGTAGACGGGTTGGGAGCATAGCCCTGAAGTGATGTCCCGGTTTGCGCATCCCAGTCAGTAACCTGTTTTTCATCATATGTTATGCATTGCTGCGAGCTTCCGTTGAATGTTACTTCTACTAAGGAGAAACCAGCCGGAGGACTTGCGACGGTAAATCCTCCCTCCAGGATAGTCCATGACTGGCCCGGTGAAAGGGTAAACACAAAAGCGACTATTTCCCTATTTCCAGGAAAGGATATAACTGCAATTGGAGCGGAATTGGAGGCAACTCCGTTATCGATAAGCGGAACGGGCTTGACAACAAAATTAACGTTGAAGCTGCTGTTATTGAGATAGACGGGCCAGAACGCGTTTCCAAAATAGTATGTGTTTCTAAGGAGCAGGAATGACTTTACAGCAGATGTTCCATTCACGAATGCCCAGGCGACAGTCCCCTGGGCCTGGTTATACCATGACCATGATACTTTGAGTGTGCTATCCGGCTGTTTCAGGCTTTGCATGTACGGCAGGACGCCGCCGATTCTACTCATTAGATTGGGAAGTACTGATCCTGAATAAAGTTGACTGATCGTTTCAGGATCGTATGGAAATAGATGGTAATTCAGAAGGGACTATATTTGTGCAAGCCCGTTTGAGAGATCCTCCAGAAGATCCTTCTCGTCTTCAATTCCTGCTGAAATGCGGATGAGAGAATCATCAATTCCAAGCCGCCTCCTCTCTTCGGGCGGAACTGATAAGTGGGTCATCATCGATGGTACTTCAATGAGAGATTCCACACCGCCAAGGCTCTCTGCCAGAGAGAATAGTTCCAGTTTATTCAGGAACCTGCGAACCCCCTTAACATCGGTGTTCAGCCTTACTGAAACCATGCCGCCAAAACCCGACATTTGCTGTGCAGCTACAGAATGAAGGGGATGGCTATCGAGACCTGGATAGAAAACCTCTTTAGCTTTTCCGCTTGAGACCAGCAGTTTAGCTATACTTTTCGCATTTCTCTCATGTATGGACATCCTGGCGGAAAGTGTTTTTGCTCCTCTCAATGTAAGGTAACTGTCAAAAGGAGACATTATTCCTCCCGCCGCGTTCTGAAAGAACTTAACGCTTTCAAATATTTCGTCATTGTCTGTTATGACGGCTCCTCCTATCGTGTCGCTGTGACCGCCAATATATTTAGTGGTGCTGTGGACTACGATATTGCAGCCAAGACGGATAGGGTTCTGGAAGAAAGGGGATGCAAATGTATTGTCAGCCACGGTGAGTATATTGTGCTCGGACGCGAGTCTGCTTACCTCCCTTAGAGGAGTTATCTTAAGGAAAGGGTTTGACGGCGTTTCGCACCATATCATTTTTGTCTCCTTAGTTATGAGCGGATTTATGTTTTGAGGATTTGAAAGATCTACGAATTTGACCTTAATGCCGAATCTGGATCCAAAGTTAACAAGGAGCCTCCTGGTTCCTCCGTATAGATCCTCGCCTGCAATCACAGCGTCGCCGGTTTTAAGCATGGAGATTATTACCGCAGCTTCTGCGGCAAGACCTGACGCAAACGCGAGACCATGTTTTGCCTGCTCAAGCGATGCGAGCTTCCTTTCAAGCGCCTGTCTTGTAGGGTTTCCTGTCCTGCTATAATCCATGCCCTTTGTTGCAGTTTCAGGTTCCTTTCTTGCGAATGTTGTTGAGAGGTGAATGGGTATTACAACATCGCCGTATTCTCCTGTATCTTTCAATGGTTTCTCAGCATCATGAATCGATCTTGTGGAAAATCCCCTATTATTCATATAATGATATCACTCAATACATAATCGTCTCTTATTATTAGAAAATGTTACACCTGAACGCTAGGATAGTGTTCAGAATTCGCGCAACCTTCACATTTGGGTTTAGATGCTTTCCTCTCTTTATCTTTGTTTTGATTTTATAAATGGTTTGCTGTGAGGTCCCTGGCATCCTCTCCTCTCTGAAGATCGCAGCTTTCTTGCTCAAAATGGTGGTAAATCATGAAATTTTATTTTAAATTGTGTCACAGTATCCACAGAGGTTCTCTAGAAACTACCACCGAAACCTTTTTCATGACCTCATGATCAATATCTATGAACCTTTACCACACCGGGTTATCCGAACCATTCAAGGAGATTGAAACACTTGGCGATCCCTTAACCGGCATATCGGATCGCATTGATTTCGGACAGATAAGGCCAATATTGTCGAACCTCTATGAGAATGACACAGAAAAGGGTGGAAGACCAAATTATGATCCCATCCTGATGGTGAAGATTCTTTTACTGCAGCAATGGTACAATCTCTCAGATCCGCAGATTGAAAGAGAGATTCGTTATCGGATATCGCTCCTTAATTTCCTGGGATACCCTGAGAAATTATCCGACCGGAACACCATATGGTATTTCCGGGAGAGATTATCGAAAACATGAAAGGACCGTCTTGTATTCAATGAGATAGGAGACCAGATTATGGCGAAAAGAATAAGGATAAAGAAGGGTAATATGCAAGACGCTTCCTTCATAGAGGCAGATAAGGGAGAAGATGATGCAAAGACCGGCAGATCTAAGGATGGATCATAGGCGACAAAGAATGATGTGAAGCACTTCGGCTGCAAGGCATACACTTGTGAACGAGGTCAAGATCATTGAGAAGCTTTCAGTAACACCTGCAAATGTGCATGATTCACAGATCGATCTAAGTCTTCCCGGAATCATATGTTACCGGGATAAGGGATATTTCGGATCCGAATGCAAGGGTATCAATGGAACCATGGATCGGTCAGTGAGAGGTCATCCACTTCCGCTTAAGAGCATACGCAGGAATCTCCGTATATCCCGCATCCGATCAATGGTGGAACATCCCTATGCATTCTTCAAGGGTATGTTCCACTTTGACCATGTAATAGTAACATCTGTACAGAGGGTGAGAATAAAGACATATTTCACAGCAATATGTTACTACATTGTAAGGGCAAGATTTCTTGACCGGACAGCGTAAGCAATGGAAATTTAGGAGAAAATGGATGTAAAAACATAGTGAAACACACCATGCTTCACACAATATTCTTGATTAAGGTTGATTTTACAGGAATCAAGAAAGATATAAAGTTGAAGTGAAGGTTTTAGGAAAACCTCCACATAAAAATTGTGGCAATGTTATATCAATCTATTTAATTTTCATGCACATAACAGAACTAAAATCTATAATAAATCGGTATTCATTTTTTCATATCACATTTTTATTTTTTCGAACCGGCCTCGCTTGATGACTGAACTGTCATGAAAGGATGACCTGCAGAATTTAACCGGCCGTAATCCTCCAGTATACCATGCATTGCCTTGCTTATGAGGAATATGGTGGCATAGGAAAGGCTGAATACCGTCACGGCCACAACCACAATTCCCATGGTTTCAATTCCCAGTGTGTGAGCGGCAGCTAATCCTCCTCCAAAGAGGAAACCACTGGGGAGGACGGAATTTCCCGAGAGTACTGCATAACTGTGCTGTGTGAAAAACGCTATCATAACGACTCCAAATAAACCACCGGTTAAGTGCCCCGGCAGGAGCCCTATAGGATCACTGATCGATTTTATTTTGGAGAAATACACCTCGGCATATACAAACAGCGGTCCTCCAATAATTCCCAGAGCAAATGCTGATAGCGGACTTACAAAACCAGCAAGGGGAGTGATAATGATTAGCCCCATTATAATTCCATTCGTTGCCTGAAGCACACCTCCCTTATCTTTGTTGATAATAAAACCTGCGACAAGTGTAGAAATCATTCCGGCAAATGCTGCAGTGAATGTTGTCATAACCACAATCAGCGTGTCGTAATTGAATGCTAGTACACTCCCCGGATTAAATCCGAGCCATCCAAGCATGAGTAAAAGAATTGCCAGTG
>JAMCPG010000041.1 GCA_023379845.1 Thermoplasmatota archaeon | reverse complement strand
TCTCAAACCACCTACGCACATCTTCATCGAGAAGCAGTTCCTGGTACTTCGGCTGCATGGTCATAAGAACATAACGAGAGGTGGCATAAAAGGTATTCGATTAATAGATTAAATGGACCGGTCGGGACTTGAACCCGAGGCCTCCTGCTTGCAAAGCAGGCGATCTACCGCTGATCTACCGGCCCATTCTTGGCACTGATTTTCGCGAGGTTTATAATTCTATTGCAAGATCATACTAAAACAAAATACTAAATGGAATCGGCAAAAAGGAACATCTTATACTGGTAGAAACAGAGTTTCCAACCTTTATCCCAACCAAAACTTTGAAGAAAATAATTTAGGACATCGCTTCTTTTCGAGGATCAACATATTTAGGTTTATATTCCTCAATATGAGAAAAATAGTTATGCCTTAATCAGTCTTACCTAAAAAGTGGAAGAATACTATGAAAACCTAGATAAAGTCTTTTCAGAAGCTGCTAAAATTTATGATAAAAAAATATTGTCAAATTTTATAAACGTCAATATTAGATCTTTAGAAATGCAAACTCTCTTAAAGCATTGCAAGAGTTGGATGAGTATTTTAGAGATTGGATGCGGCACAGGAGAAGAAGCTAGTAAATTTATTCTTAGAACTGGAATTGCCGTGACATGCCTTGAAATTTCTAGAGGCATGATCGAGTTTGCTAGAAGTAAAATGGAGAAGATTGGAGCTCTTAAAAAATTCACCGCAGTAAGAGGAGCCTCCTATGAAGTTAAGTCTATTGGGCATTCCTTTGACTTAATCTACTCCTTTAATGGGGCATTTAATACCGAGCCCAGGATAAGAGAAGTTGCAAGTGCGATATACGATACTTTGAGCGATAACGGTATATTGATATTTTCCGTTAGAAATAAAATATGTTTGGGTGAAATTATACTATACTCAGTATTGGGAAGAGACGAAAAGGTTAAGGATCGAATCGCTGAAGAAACCTACGTTGAGGTGGTCGGACATCAGGTTAAGTCAAAATACTACTCTCCTGATGAAATTTTATCGATATTTGGAAAATTTAAATTAGTTGAAAAGAAAGGGCTTGCAATAACTCTTCCACCTTATTTAGCAGAAAAGATTCACTCGAGTATCTTGAGGCGTCTCCTAATATCCTTAGAAACAGTCTTATCATCCATCCCAATCTTTTCATCTTTTGGCGACGAGGTACTGTATGTTTTTCAAAAATAGTGAGTTTTATCTGGAAGTTGAACTTCCAGACCCATATTTATCTGTTTACTTAGTTAATTATATTCAAGAAGGCAATGGGTATCACATTATAGTTTCTGGGCATTGGAAGAGAAAGCTTAAAAACTGCGGTTATGCGAAGGTAAATGGTCAGATATATTCAGCACACGAAGAGAAAATTGACGTCTTGATTCCAGCATTCGAAAAAAAATATGGCAACGGTCATCTTGAATTCCACAACATGCATTCTGGAACTGCCTACATTCTAGAGCCGAATGACCAATCTATAAGAACTAGATATGAGATACTAGAAGCTGAATTTGATGACATATCTGAAAATTATGAGAATTTTGTTAAAAGAAACCCTGTTGAAGTTTATATGAGAGAGACAACTTCTAATGTCTTATCCCAAATAGTACATGATGGAGTAAGCATTCTTGAAATTGGCTGTGGTACGTTAATAGAGACCTCGGCGATCAGAGCCAATGTTTACCTGACGTGTGCAGAGATATCAAATGAAATGATCCACCTAGTGCAAGAGAAGTCCAATCTAATCAAGCAGGTTAATCTGGAAACATTGAAGGTATCATCGGGTTATTTAAAAACCGACAAAAAATATGATATTATTTTCACCACTTTCGGTTATCTGGACCTTGAAGATGCTGAAACGATTGAGACTACCTTAAAGGAGAACCTGAAAACAGGTGGAATATTTATTGGAGCATACTGGAACAGATTTGGATTGATGGATATTATTATGTCCACATTACTGGGCCGATACAAATATGTAAAACAGAAGATTGCTGGTACGGTTTTGCCAGACCTCTCAAGGTTTACAACTGCAACCTTACCAAAGAGCCCGCTTGCGTTCTCCAGCATGGAAGGGTTCTCGGAAATTAAGCGTCTTGGCCTGTGTACAATTATTCCGCCATATAACTTCAATAAAATTGCAAAGAGGCTCGGCAGGAAAGGATTGCTGTTTGCAATCGATAAGGCTGTTTCATCTTTGCCTATAATAAAGAATTTTGGGGACTACATCATTGTGGTACTTAAGAGGAAAAATGTCTCATAACTCAGTAGAAAGCTTCAGCATCATTATACCAACTCACAATCGTTACTCAAAACTGAATGCACTGCTAAAAAGTATAGATGAAAACAGGGTTGATCAGTTACGGGAAATCATAATAATAGATGACTCAGACTCAATTAATGAGATTTGCCCGCCTCAAGATATTAGAACTATTCATGTAAAAATTTCATTCAGGATATTCATCTCACTTGCCAAGAATATAGGTGCATTATTAGCAGCCTCAGATTACCTGTTTTACATAGATGATGATAACATTGTGGGTGAAAATACATTTCTGCCGGTAATGGAGGCCTTCTCTTCGCTGGATAACGTTGGAGCCGTTATGCCTTCTATCATGTATTTTTCAGTTCCTGAATTAGTTTGGGTATATGCAACGCCATTCAAAAAGGGGAAATGGGGGCATGAACTTATCGGGAGAAACCGTCTAAGAAATATTGAACTCGAGGACAGGTTATACGATGTTGATGCTCTTCCAGACTCAAGCATGATATCTAAAAAAGCATTGATGCAGGTAAATGGCTTCAGCTCTGACTTGCAGATAAACAGTTCTGGAGACCTTACGCTAAAGTTAAAGTCTGCTGGCTTTAGAGTGCTTGCTACATCATACGCTAAAATTTATCACGACGTTCCTTTACCTGGGAAATTCGGGTACTGGTCTGTTCATGGTCGTAGTGATCCAAACCGCGTAAACCTAGAGATCACAAATTGGTTTGCTTATATGCGAAAAGTACACTTTGACGAAAGATTTTTTATTTGGAAAGCACTCTTTCACTCGCTTAAATTCATTCTTCCAAATCTACTTACCTACATCATGTTGGGAGCTCAAAACAGGAAGAAGCTAATAGAAAATCTCTCACTCGGTCTGCTTGATTCACTAAGGCAGCCTAAATTTAAGAAATAGATTGTTTTTTAATTTCCAAAATCTGGCAGTAGTTAAATCAAAAAAGCTCAGGAAAGTCAATTTATGCAGCTTTTTACCTATTCTATTATCAAAGAGACCAGTTCCAAATATAGCCTCAAGACTCATTCTCTCATCCAGATATGTTTCAGGCGGACCGTAATACATTTTATGGACCCCCAATTTTGTCTTGACCTCTCTTATTTCATTTATTTCTCTCATTTTAGAAAGGGGTGAATATGGCACTGAAATGATTGCCGATGCGCCTTTTCTTCCGACCCTAAGTATTTCATCATACACTAATGATGGATTGCTGATATGATGCATAACTCTCACCATTACTATTAGATCAAATAAACCGCTTTCAAAGGGGAGATTGAAAAAATTACAACGCTTCAATTGTGTCCTATTCAACCGTTTTTTAGCTTCCTCTAAGTTCCTGTTCGAGTAGTCTACCATGTAGGTCTCCTCGCTTATTCTCTCTAGGACAGAGGTGATTCTCCCAAATCCACCTCCAAGCTCAAGCGTCTTTTTTGGTCTTCCGGCGAGTTTAATAATAAGCATCTTTTCCGCTAAATCTAGTATTTCTCTATTTCTCCATTCACCAAGGTAATCATAGCTTTCGTAATCTGGTGGATACACGAAACAAAAACGCAATTTAATCTAATTAACGTTTACCCACTCATGATTAATGCACGATCTTAGCTTACATTTGTTAAAATAATCCAAACTATACTGAGAATTGCATTGTGTAAGGTGATCAAGACAAGTAATCTGGAATAGGTAAGACAAGAAGAAAGCCTCAAAATGCCGTATTACATTCTGATAAGATAGGAAACCAAAGCATACTTGAAACATCTTAACAAATTTGAATCTAAGAAAAGAAGTTAATCTTAGAATGCATCATGTTGACGTTGATATTAGTTAAGATTGGCGGCAGCGTGATAACCGACAAAAATCTATACAGAAGATTCCGGGAAGACTCCTGCAAGAAAATCATTCGGGTGCTTCCCAGCTTGAACGACGATCTTATAGTGACGCATGGAGCAGGTTCATTCGGTCATATTATAGCCAAAAGGAGTGGTTTTCCCAGGAAGTTTAAAAAAGAGGATGTGCATGATTATTCAATCATTCACCGAGATGTTCTTGATCTTAACGACATGGTCGCTGGAATTATGCTTGAAGAAGGATTTTCTCCCCTCAGCATACCCACTCAGTCTATATACAGAAACAGGTCTCCCGACCTGTCTGATTTCCAAAAATACATGTCTCTTGGATTCACACCTGTTGGTATGGGTGATGTTATACTTCGCTCCGGAATTGTAAAGATCATATCAGCAGATGATCTGTTGGTGGCCCTCAGTGCTGCATTCAAACCGAACCTCGTAATATTCTTGACAGATGTTGATGGTATTTACGATAATGATCCAAAGACATTCAGCGATGCTAAGCTGCTCAAATCCATTGACAGGAACATTGCATTCAGTCATGTCATGAATGATGTGACCGGCGGCATGAAGTCAAAGTATGAGAAAATATTGAAGATAAGAAAGCATGCAGGAGAGGTTGTTGTTGTCAACGGTAACAAACCTGAAAGGCTTAATGACATAGGGAAGAAAGATTTCATCGGTACGGTGATTTAATTGGATGAAAAGATAGAGGCGCGGAAGACTGAACACATAAAGATAGCCGAGGAGGAAAAAGTAACCTCTGAAAGAAACTATTGGGATGACATACGCCTGATACACCAGGCAGTCCCAGATTTTGATTATGACTCAATTTCAACAGACGTTGAGTTTCTTGGAAAGAAGTTCTCATATCCTGTAGTCATATCGTCAATGACCGGTGGAACAAGCAGGGCCAGAACCATAAACAGGAACCTGGCAAAGGCAGCTGAGAAGTTCAACATCCCAATGGGGGTGGGAAGCATGCGAGCATGCATCCAGGATCATGGCCTCTCTGATACCTATTCCGTGATCAATGAATTCAATGTGCCGGTCAAATTCGCAAACATCGGTGCTCCGCAACTTATCAAGCAGGGAAAAAGTCCTTTCACTGATGCTGATATAGAGTACGCATTCAAGCTGATTGATGCCAGCTTCCTTATCGTTCATTTCAATTTTCTTCAGGAGATGGTTCAACCCGAAGGCGATCACAATGCACGGGGCATATTGAAAAGGCTTTCTGAAGTCGCCGGCAGCTATCCCGTCATCGCAAAGGAAACCGGAAACGGGTTTTCCCGGGAAGCATGCCTTCAGTTGAAGGACGCTGGCGTCAAGGCTATAGATGTAGGAGGGCTTGGAGGCACCTCATTCGCAGCAATTGAATATTACAGGGCGAAAAATGCTGGAGATGATGAAAAGATGTTTTCTGGTCAGACCTTCTGGAACTGGGGCGTTCCATCGCCCGCTTCAATAGAATATTGTCATGATATACTGCCTACAATAGGAAGCGGAGGACTCAGGAATGGGCAGGATCTTGCCAAGGCATTAAGCATTGGAGCGGGGATGGGTGGCTTCGCCAGGTCCCTTCTAAAGGGGGCAGATGATTCATTTGAGCAGATAGAAGCCGTTATTTGCCAGATTATCCGGGATCTAAAGATAACAATGTTTCTGACAGGATCCGCCAAGATAGAACAGTTGAGAAAGGCTAAAAACATTATCTTTGATCCTTTGAAAACCTGGATGGGGGCTTACAATGCCGGAAGACTATGAGCCTCCCCCGGAAATAGAAACTACGATGAAATGCCCGGTTTGCGGCAAAAACTTATTCCTGATCTATTTTACAACCACCATACCATACGAAGGAAAGATAGTCATTAACACTTATGTTTGTCACAATTGCATGTACAAGAACCCGCAGGTCTATTCAGAGGGACAGGAAAAAAAGGAGAAAATCACGCTCAGGATAACTGAGCCTGACGACCTTAGCGTTCTTGTTTACAGATCTCCTAAGGCATCGATAATTATACCAGAGCTGGATGCGGAAATTCTTCCGGGTGACGATTCAAGGGGCGATCTGACGACAGTGGAAGGGATCCTTCTCACCATATATGACCGCCTTGACCTTTTTATGGGAGATCAGGAGAACGAGAACAAAATCAATGCAATCCGGAACCGGTTGTCAAACGTAAAGGAAAGCGCGATTGGGCTTACCATAATCATACAGGATGACAGCGGACTGAGCAGGATCAATAGTCCCAAGTCCGTATCGGAATTTTTCTGAACCATCGTTCTGAAACCAGTTTTCTGCGGGGTGACGTGGAATATTAGTATTAATTTCCAGTTCGGAAAATGACTCTATCCAAGGGACCAGCAGTAACCAGTGATTCGGGAACCGCGATATCAACTATTTTTTCTTGAGACCTATGACCCCAACTATTACCACAAGTATAAATTCTATAAAGAGGAGAGGGTATAGCCCCGGAATGTAGTTCTTGAAACCATCATAACGGGAGAAACTGAATAGGTAACCCGCGAACTGTGATGCTGTAAGACCAACATTTAAGGTTGAATACGTGGCTATATCGGCGACCAGGAATATTGCTATAAGAGACGAACCTATCACTCCAACTTTTCCGTAGAAGGTGTTATGCTTAACGGTAATCAAAACGCCACCAATTAGTGAAATCAGGGCAATAACAAGCATTCCGTACCAGTGGTAAAAATACTTTGGAACTGTCTGGAAATCCGTTTGCAGGTTTTTGTCTGTAAGAAGGATAGCAACAGCCGTAATGAATGCAACTACAAGCAGCAACCCCTCTGTTGCGAAGTAACTATCCCTCTGTTTTTTATCTGCCATCGGGTAATGATCCGTATTATATGGTATAAACTTTGCCCATGTTTTCGATTCGGGCATTTGAAAAGCAGTTACTCGCAAAAACGGACTTTTTTCTATTTTGCGCTGAAAATTGCCCCCTCCAACCTGCTGATCTCATCCGTGCTGAGAGCCCATCCAACAGATCCCACGTTTTCTGTGACATGTAAGGGATTTGCTGCCCTTGGTATGGGAAAAACATTTTCATGCTTTGAATAGAACCAGTTCAGTGCGATCTGCGACAAAGACTTGCCTCCATGGTTCCTGGAAATATCAGCGACTGCGGCACTCAGGGACGCGTTCTCCGATCCCAGCTTTCCGTGGCCCAGCGGGTAATAAGCCAGTATGGCAATCTTTGCCTCACGGCAGTGGGGAAGAATGTCCTTTTCTATCTTTCTGTCCACGAGGCTGTATGGCATCTGCGTGGAAGCCAGTTCATTTGCCTTTAATGCTTCTTCTGCTTCCAGCATCTGCCTGAGGGAAAAATTGCTGATACCAATATACCTGATTTTTCCCTCCTTCACAAGATACTCCATAGCCCTCATTGTTTCAGAAATCTTCACTCTCTTGTTTGGAAAATGAATCTGGTAAAGGTCTATATAACTCGTCTGAAGATTCTTCAGGCTTCCGTTGCATGCCTTAATCACAGAGTCATACTCGAGGTTGGATCTCCACACCTTGGTTGCTATGAAGATATCGTTCCGCTTTCTCCCGGATATTGCCTTTGCGACCAGAGGCTCTGTGCCATAAATCTCTGCAGTATCAATGAAGTTTATACCATTATCAAGACCTGTGTTGATAGCTTTGAGGTGCATATCACTTCTTGGTTTCATCCTCAGCAGCTTAGCCGCAGCTATCCAGCCCGGGTCATAATATGTACCCATTCCAAATAAAGGCAGCTTATGGCCGGTTTTACCAAATTCCCTGAATTCCATGCTTGCATCTCTCTAATGTAATGTGATAGCTGTCATCGCTTCCAGCCACTTGAAGGCTTTGTTGACATGGCTAATTTCCATATTAAGACGTTTTTTCGCATTCCATATCTATAAGATTCCAACAGGCTTACTGTCTCTAGAAAGAGGAGCGGCAACATATAAGCTCCAAGATCGCTTCTCTTTCTTAGTGCTTGATATATGTTTCTAAAAAAAAGGATCGGATCGGAAAGAAGCAGGAAATCCATTATCTGTGGCTGGAATCCCAAAGACCACATCTGCCTGTGTCCGTAGATGATCCTGCTTCTCTGCCTGATGTAATCTCTCACGTTGTCTGCAGTCAGGTTTTTAATTCTCACATCATCCGCATATACCACCTTCATGCCTTCTGATGCGGCCAGCATGCAGATATATTCCTCATCATTGACGACATCAGGCAATCTTGATAGAAGATCCCGGCGGAATGCTATCATCTCTCCGCCATGCGGTATACCGCCTTGATCTTCAATATTCTTCAATGAAGCACTCCTGATCTGCCAGAGAAGTGCTCCAGTCCTGGATATGAGCCCTGATCTCTCAACCGGGACCACATCCGGGAACACGACTCCAACTTCGGTGGAGAAGTGGCTCTCTATTTGGCTGATTACACGGGAATCAAAGGTGATGTCCGAGGAGATTAGGTAAATAATATCTCCGTGCAAAAAATCAAGGCATGAATTTATAGCTGCTATTTTTCCGCGCCGCTCTTTCTCACGAATCTTGATCACTCTTGCATCTTTTACATCTTCAAGGAATGAATAATCATCGCGGTTCGAGGAACCATAGGCAACTGCTATCGTTTGGAGTGGTGACGAAAGCAATGGATCGATCATCTGCCTTAGGCCTTGTGGATCATCAAATGATACTACTATTGCTTCCTTAATCAATGTTCTCACTTCCAGCTCTCCTTCTCTCCATAAGAGTTCTGTATTTGGCTGAATCCAGGACAAAATAGTTACTTGAAACAAGTGTCTTGAATGATTCAGATTCCCTGCCGGTAGACGCGAGGTGGTGGTTGACAATCAGGCCTTTAATGATCAGCATGGGTGCAAGCATAACGAAGAGTATTCCGGAAAACCAACTTCTTAGGTTCCATCTTCTTGATTTACTATGTGTTGCATGAATATTATTCCTGCCAATCATGGAGAGAAGCTCTTCGTAGTAAGGCTTACCATAAACGGGTATCACATGAACAGCATCATCCGCAATCAGGGGATCAAGTATCCTGGAATAGTAATTCAATGCATATGAAGCGGACATACAAAGGGAGACGCATATATCATCCATTCCAAGCAGCCTTCTCCTGATAAACGCACGAAAAATAATCTCCCAGAGCCTTCCATCATCGGCTATCAAGAAAATATCGACATCATCCTGTTCATCCGGCTCGTAAGAAACAGAACCGCTAATACCTGCAAAAGACAGTCCTGATGTACCCAGCATTGATATGTAATGAATGGCGTATTGCATCTTTTTCCTTTTAACATCGCTTTGCATCACAACGTGACTCGAATCAGGAAAAACATGGACTGCCTCCATTTTGCAATAATATCAAAATATAGGTAATATTCTTTCGGTTTTAGTTCGATATAGTTATTGAACCTAAGCAAAACTGGTAAGAATCGTTCACTCATCACCGCATACAGCCTTTAAAAGAGGTTCCAAAGAATAAGGATAAAGATTAATTGAAAAATGAAATATGCCCTGATGTCGATCTCCAGGGAAGAGAAACTAGTAATGGCTCTCGCCATTCAGATGGCCGGAGGTATTTACCTTGCATTTTACGATCACATCCTTTACACATTCGGAATTCTCCATTATTACGCCCTTATCGGTTATCTGTCAATCGATGCAATACTACTTGTTATGCTCATTGTCTCATACGGCCCGAAATTAAGGCACATGGTGGGTTTCATATCCGCACTGGGTGCATTCGCCATGATACTTGACGCACTGCTTGGTCTCCCAGCCTCTAAATACAGCACCACTCCTATCTATGGCATGCGGTACCTTTTTGGCTTCGGACTTCCCGGAACTGGAAGTGTGTTCGGGACATCTCTCGCTTTCACAATTCTGTTATTGGGAAGCGCCGCGACCGCCTTACTGGCAACCAGATCTTCATGAAACCACCAATAACGAAGTTTTAAATTTAATGAAATTTTATTCCGTGGACTACAAAGATGAAGCTTACCTACTTCGTAAAGATTGACGAACCCCACCTGCACCTGCTTAAGGTTGAAATGGCCATCTCTGAAATAACTGATAGTGAGATAATTCTCACCATGCCTGCTTGGACTCCCGGAAGCTACCTGATACGTGACTTTTCCAGGAATGTCAGGGGCCTCAGTGCACATTCGTCGGACGGCAGACCGCTTGAGACAAGGAAGAAAGACAAGAGCAGCTGGAGGGTACTGACCTCTGGCAGCACAGATCTGCGGATATCGTACATGGTATTTTGTGAGGAGCTTTCCATCCGTTCCACTCACCTTGATGCAAGCCATGCTTTTATACTTGGAACGAGTGCCTTCATGTACATGGAGGGATACAAGGATCAGGCTCTTGAGATTTCCTTTAGCATGCCAGAGAACTGGCGTGTTTCCACTTCTCTGGAGAAGACAACTGACAATGTATACCGTGCAATCAACTACGATGTTTTGGTCGATTCTCCCGTTGAAATTGGAACACACCTGAGCGGTACATTCATTGTGGATGGAAAGGAACACGAGGTTGCCCTGTACGGCCAATACGGCGGGGACTTCCAGAAACTCCTGAATGATATGCGGAAGATTGTTGAGGCAACACTGAGGATATTTGAGCATGCTCCATACAAGCGCTACGTGTTCATCTTGCAGGCATATCAGGGAAACCAGATGGGTGGTCTCGAACACTCCGCGTCGTGTGCCGTTTCGCTTGATTCGTCCATGATCTTTGACGACGACTATTACAAGCGTCTTATGTCAGTGATAGCCCATGAATATTTCCACACATGGAATGTGAAGCGTATCAGGCCGGTTGAGCTTGGACCATTCAACTACCGGGAGGAGAATTATACAACCCTTCTATGGTTTTCGGAGGGTATTACCGATTACTTTGCAGATCTCATAATCTTGAGGGCTAAACTCATTGATCAGGTAAAATACCTTGAATTTCTAGGCGAGTCGATCAAAATGATCGAGTTCATGCCTGGGTCGCTTGAAACATCGCTTGCAGAATCATCATTTGATTCCTGGATTCGCTTTTACAAGCCATCCTCGGACGATATTAACAGTTACATTTCTTATTACCTTAAGGGGAAAATTATAGGTTTAATGATGAGCAGGAGGATAGCTTCACTGACTTTAGGTGCGAAGTCTCTAGACCAACTTCTGCTGTTGCTCTACGAGAAGTTCAGGAAAGACGGGAAAGGATTCACGGAGAAGGATCTGCTTGCTGCTCTAAAGGATGTTTCCGGACAGGACTTTACAGATTTCTTTAACAGGTTTATAAGGGGAACAGACAAAATAGACTTCGAGTCTGAACTGGATGAGATGGGATTGAAGATAGAACGTACGCATTCTGCGGAATCAAGAGCGTCGCTCTCATGGTCCGGTATGATCGTTAAACGCGATGGAGTGGCTTACACAGTTGCGGCAGTGGTCAAAGGTAAACCTGCCTACAGGGCGGGAATAAACAGCGGGGACGAAATCATTGCTATAAATGGCACAAGATTCCGCGACGACAACATGTCAGCGATCGTGAAAGGAGGAAAGGTAATGCTTGACTCATTCAGATCAAGGAAAGACGAGAAAGCAGTTGTAACTGTTTTCAGGAGAAATAACCTTATGAATTTCCAGAGTGAAACAGAGGCACTGCCTTTCGACTCATATAAGATAACGGAAACCACGGATCATGGAGAAAAGAAGAAAATATTGAGCCGGGTGTTCTTCTCTTCCGCTACATTATAACAAGGGCTTTTATCCCGGGAACCTTCCTGATCTCCGGGACTATTTCCGGAGGAATTGGCTTCTCCGTAACTATCGTTGCCCGTGGTTCTTCGCTCAATTCTGGGTCATCTGCTATTACCTGGCGGACGCTTATGTTCATTCGGGCTATGATTGCTAAGGTCCCTGCAATGATTCCGGGCTGGTCCGGCGACTCCGGTATAATTTGCAGGACGCCCATTCCAAGCCTTGAGCTTGAAGCACCTAGGTTGGCTGTCGGAGTTAATGTCGAGTAAAAGCTCAGGAGTTCAGGATCATTCGCTATCCGTTTGACAGTCTCTATGACAACCCTGCGATCAATGTTCATTGTCCTGCCGATCTGCGACGGAGATAGCAATATATCGCCGCAGTACACTGAATACTCGTTGTCGAGATTCTTCCTGACACTGAGGCCCAGTGCAAGCATGAGCTGTGCTACCTTAGCCTGCGAAGGCAGTTTATCAAAACGGGACTTGAGCTTCGTCCACATGTTTATCAATCAACTTGGCGGATCGCTTATACCATCCTCTGTTACCTGAATCACAACCTCTCCCTCGGGTAGGCTTGGGGAGTCTATCAGCCGGGCAATACGCCTGCCCGCCTTCGATTTTCTAAGGTAGATCCTGAAGGTGGCCGTATGACCTACAATATTTCCACCAATCGGCGCCGTAGGGTCGCCGAAGAATACATCAGGACGTGCCGAAACCTGATTGGTAACTGCAATGACAGCATTGTTCAATAGACCGAACTTTAACAGGTCATGCATGTGCCTGTTGAGCATCTGCTGCCTGCCTGCAAGCGACCCACGACCCATGAATTCTGCCCTGAAGTGGGATGTAAGCGAGTCAACAATCAGGAGCTTTATGTTCCTTCCCTTGGCCTCTTCGATCGCTTTCTCAACCAGGAGTATCTGGTGGTGTGAATTATATGCCCTAGCTACCTGTATTCTTCTCAGTGTCTCGTCGGGATCAAGACCCTTTGCTTTTGCCATCTGTATAATTCTCTCAGGCCTGAACGTGTTCTCAGTATCGATCATGAGAACGTCGCAATTGAAGCCCCCCAATTCTTCCGGCATAGTCGCGTTAACTGCAAGCTGCTGCATTATCTGTGTCTTGCCAGAACCGAACTCGCCGAAGAACTCTGTTATTGACTGGGTCTCCAGGCCTCCTCCAATAAGCTCGTCCAGGCTCTTGGATCCTGTGGTCAGCTTCTTTACGAGCTGCCGTCTTTTCATTATCTCTTCACCGCTCTCGAAGTTGCCGACGTCGGCAAACTTCCTGGCGGAGGCAATGATCTTGACCGCGGCCCCTTCTCCGATTCCTGCCAGTTCTGAAAGGTCTTTCGGGGACGCAACTGCCAGTGACAGTATGTCATCATAACCATTTTCCCTTAATTTTTCAGCTGTGGCTTCCCCGACTCCGGGGAGATCCTCAACCTCGATTTTCTTTTCCTCTTTGACGGTCTTTTCCTCTTTTGCCATTAGTGCATTCCTCCCTTGATACCAAGAGAGCGATCCGTTCTCTCTATAGAATCTTCTCTATCCAACAACTCAAACATGGCTCTGATCGCATCCACATTCTCTGGAACAACATCGCTTTCCTGATGGACGGCCTGTACGAAGTTCAACCTGCTCCCTCTAGCATTTATGCTCTCCTTCCATACGGCAATCTCAAAAAGGTCTCCCCGGGGCCTCCCAAGTTCGCGGGCGTAGTCCATGATCTGGGCGGTGGAGCTCTTTCCATCCTTTCCTGAAGTTACAAAGATCCTCCTCCTTTTTGAGAAGAGGTCTATAACCTTACTTGAATCAGTCTCTTTTTGGAGATCAACATTTACGACATGAACGTGCATTAGTGTTGTGGGTACCTTCACTGCAACAGTATCGACAGGTATACTTCCGATAACGGTCTGCAGATCCGGCCCATGGTGAGATGGGAATGAAAGGCTTGGCTCTACAGCATTGATCGGTCCCTTTTTGCTGTCATTCTGGTCCGTGGCTCTCCTGATAAGTGTTGCATATACCCTGCTTACTCCTATCGAGTCCCTGAGAGTTGATATTGTCCTCGCAAGTCCAGTTGTATTGCAGGAGACGACACGAACGTAATCCTTGCCAACAGCCGAATCATAATTGGAGTAGGCGTTGAAGCTAGCCTGTGTCACATCTGCTTCCTCCCCGCCCTGAAAGACTGCCTTAACTCTCTTCTTCTTGTATGATGTGATGTTCTTTTCCCCCATGCCTTCGGGTGTTGCATCCACGACTATCTCTGCCTCATCAACCATGTTATCGACTGTACCATGTACCTTTATTCCCTTGTCCTCAAATTCTCTCATTGCTTTCTGGTCGGGAACAAAAATCCTGTATTTATTCGATGCAATCCTGGCTATGTAGTCGGGGGTTGCCTTTGCAATTCCTACGACGTACATATCATCCTGGAGCATTATTGCATCCGCCACCCTTCTTCCAATGGTTCCAAAACCGTTGACTGCGACCCTGATCATTGTGTGATGATCTCAATCTCGAATATAGAAGGATCGAATTTGAGACCGCCCCTCTTCACACAATATGAAATAAATCGAAGTCAGGTTTTCTTCTCTAACTCGTGAAAAAATAACTATCACGCGTGTCACAGAGACAGCAATATCAAAAAAAATTGTGCCATCGGATTATAAAAACAAGCATCCAAGCAGACCCTTCCAAGCTTGAATGACAAGTTTCATATCAAGCAGCGGATTTCCAGAAGCTTGCGAATAATTGTATTTATTCTAGTAATGCTAATAACTGCATTTTTGCCAGTTCATTCCTATGGGCAGACCGGGTCTCAGGCGCAGCAAACTGGAACCTACTATTTTTCGAACAATCCGTCAGGGTCACCTCCCGTGAATTCATCACTCTTCTCTTTCTCAACCATTGGGAACAACAGCACAGTGTCTTCAGCAACTGGGAAAGGAACGAATGGGACAGGACTTCAGTTGTCTACCTGTAACAGCAAAGGCGCTTCCTACCTCGAGATTAGGGCAAATGCCACATATCACGACTTTTCGTTACTCCTGTCATTTTCGTGGAATGATACCAGGAATTTCGGTTCCACTGAGGACAATGTTGCGCTTTTATCTGGATCAACCACTTTTGTCAACTTATCATTCGGGCCGGATTATGGATACAAATTGATTGAGAACAGAAACTCATCAAGCAACGGGATATCCCAGGACCCATCGGAAAACACGTTATGCAATCTTTCCATTTCATATTCTGCCGGCTCTGGATCAACATATTTCTCATTCACGTCAAACGCAGGGAAAACAGCCATGCCCCTGATATATCCCACTTCAAGCCTTGATAACGAGAATCTTAAGCTGATTCTTGGCGGAAGCATATCTTCTTTCACCCTATATTCGATAGGGATAAGCAACATCTCCTCGGTCAGCGCGATTCCCATTGGATTGAATGTGGCAACGCCCTCTAAAGCAGTGATTCAAACCAACCCTTTCGGATCGCTCTACTACAACTACACATGGTTCGATCCGACACTCAACACGCTGATCGGGATAACTGGAGCAAATAAGATAGCTGCCTATAACCTCGAGAATTCATCATCATACTATCTGTACACTGGAACGGCCTTGAGAGGAAACCTGACTATAATTGCAGAAAATTCTCCCACTGCTGTAATTTACCTTGCCTCTAACCTGTCAGCGGCCATTGTTTTTACAATCACCAAGAGCAATCTTTCTATAAATGCGGCGTTCATTGATACTTCTCTGAATATGTACGGGAGTATGTTGGGACAAAACGGGTCTTACGTCCTTGCAGGAAATAATGGTGCTATAGCTTACATAGAGCATGGTGCGCTAAGATCCAGTTTTATGATATCAAGCCTCCAGCGTGCTCTTCTCCTAAATGCCGACATCAAAGGTTTAAATTTAAGTGCCGAATGGCTGCTCAACAATACAATCATCGGAACGTCAATCAATGTCCTGAATTCAACTTTCTCATTGGATTCTGAAACAAACCTGAGCAGTATACCTTCCGGATATATTTTAGCAAAGACATTCAGCAACCTGGGCAACATTTCATCCATCCTTCTATATGGGGATAATACAACGTTGCTGTATATCTCGCCGGCAGGCAATTTCGGGCTTGATATTGGAGCCGACAAGGATATGGCGATAGGCGGTATTTCTGCAAACGCGTTCTCCATGGATGTAGAAGGCAACCTCTTTCTCAAAAGCGGGCAGACAATATATCCCTTTCAGGGGCTAAATGCAAGCGGTTATATGCCTGTGGCATTCTCATCATTTGGAATAATTCTTCTGTCTTCGTCTTCTATGGTTATCTATTACAATAGTTCCCATCTTCTCGTAACCGGAGGATCACCAACTGCAGATGTCAACTCCACCTACGTGGTCAGGGAAACGGCAAACATCGATTTCAATATACAATCAACTAGCCAGTTTTATGCACTGCTTTCATTCAGCAATACGACACTGAAATCGGGAAGTTCTTACTTTACTTTCAACACGACTTCAACTGCAGATGGTTCTTATAGCGCATATCTTAACATAAGCAATATCCAGGGTTTTACGGCATCCTATGCTTTAACGCTGGATGTGGACAATGGAAACCCAAATCTTTCACTGAGCATTGCCAACAACTCATATGTTCCCCAGAATTTTGATCTTCGGCTGAACTACTCATTCTGGGTTCAGGTCTCCCATATAGGCATTTCATATGGGGGTAGCAACATCAGCCTATTGCCTGAAAACCAGACTATCCAGGTATCGTTCGGCAACCTTACGGGGAAACAGGAAATCAGGCTGGATATGGTTGATGAACTTGGGATCAGCCACATTTACGTCCTCTACGTGAACGTGATTTCAAACGGTACTTCTGGCTTCGCTATAAACCTTCAAAACGGGACATATCTCAACTCTACGCACTATCTTCTGACCTGGTCAACTGCTCCATATGTCAAGGAATACATAATCAAAATTATCGGGATGGGCACTTCCGATACCACAAGCACAAAGGCTACTTCAGCGAACATCAGCTTGGTCAATGGAAATCTTACAATTACGCTGACGGCAATTCAACTTGACGGCGATTCTCTGCTGCTTGCAGAACGAATGATAACCGTCGTTGCTTACAGTCCAGCACTGATGCTTTCCGGAAATTCATCAGGGTATTACTCCTTCTATGGCAACTCCTCAAACAATACCTTCATCATGGAGGCACAGTCAAATTCAAGCGCTTATCTCTCCTTATATGTGGCAGCACAAAACGGTGACACGATATTTTCAGCTTCTGGGCAAGATCACCTGACATTCAGTACTGCCAACAATACCCGGATATTTGCTGTGAATGGCATTTATGAAATACACATCAACGCAAAGGGACCGAGCGGTCTAACAAGCAATGCAACAATTACCTTAAACGTAAACAACACGGACCCTAAACCGCTTTACCGTTCGGGGTCACACATTTACACGAACTCGTCCACAATAGATATCGGACAGGGGCAACTTTCAGGCGTCAACTATCTTTACACAGTCTATTTTGGCGGACAGGAGGTAGAGCAATCCACTGCAGGAATATTCACTCTGTTGAATGGAACCGGAAACTATTCTCTTTCTGTCTACGAGGTAAACATTTGGTCCGATCATACAACTCTTGACGAGATGATAAGTTATCAAACAACCCCGCCTGCTATTAATATATCACAAGATGGAGTGAACAGCCAGTACATTAGGTACAGTATAGATGACGCTGTTCCATTGAAAACTCTTCTACTGCACTATCTGAATTACACCATTCCTTTGAATGCTTCAGTAAAAAGCGGAATCTTTTATCTTGATATAAATGAAAACACTAAAATAAACGTCTCCTTGTATGTCGTTGATGCTTGCGAAAACTCTGCTGCTGCAGAAGCCGGGTTCCAAATTACTGATTTCATAAATATCACATCCTCAAGCCTGAACGTCTTTTCTATTTTCGGGTTTGGTTATTTTCAGCTGGTTCTCAAGGGACAGAATACTGCCAATGCATCCGTCATTATCAGGACAAACTCTGGTTCCTCTAACGGGCACTTGTTCGTCGATTATTTCCTGCCATTCGGTTATTCTTCTGTTGCAGCAGTTATAAGTTACAACGGCCACAATATAACACTGGAGCGAACTGTATTCTCCATAAGCTGGTATCCTCTGTTTGCAGCTTTAGGAGTAGTCGTAGTTATCCTAGCATTAAAAACTGCGGGACAGACGAGTGATCCTGAGAAAATAGAGGAACTGGTGCTCGGTTATGTCAATCATTCAATGAAGGAGATAAGAAGAAAATCGACGAAATGGAAAGTTAGGAAAAAGGCGCTAAAGGCAACAATTGATGCGATGACCAAGAAGGGTGTTATAAAGATAGAAGAGGACCCTGACGGGGAAGCATATGTGATGCTTCAGGAAAATGCCTGATTCGATTACCTTTATCTATAATTCCGCTATCTTGCAGAATGCGTTCGGATCAGATCGGCCACATCGGCAATCTAGAGATAAAAAACAGAATTGCCATGGCTCCAATGATATCAAATATTGCAAATCCAGACGGAACTACAAACGAGACTCACCTGCGCTACCTGGAGGAGAGGGCAAAAGGCGGAGTGGGCCTTATCATCACGGAATATACATACGTGAACGACAGGAACTCAAGAGGATCGAGAAACGAACTGGGCGCATTCAGTTCAACGCAGATTCCAAAGCTCAGGCGTATACCGGAAAGCATACACAAGTACGGCTCCAAGGTGTTCATGCAGCTCGTTCATGCCGGAGGCAAGGCACTCCAGGAGGAAAACAGGCAAAAACCAAAGGCACCGTCTCCCGTGGACTACATGGGCAGGATTCCAGTCGAGATGTCAGAAAGCGACATAGAGGAAGTCATAAATGACTTTGAAAAGTCAACCTCCATTGCCAGCAATGCCAGGTTTGACGGTATAGAGATACATGGTGCCCATGGTTATCTCATTCATGAGTTCATATCGCCAACCCTGAATCTCAGGCAGGATAGATATGGTGGCTCATTTGAAAAGCGGCTTGTTGTCCCACAGATGATTATTGACGCAGTGAAAGGAAAAAGCGACATACCGGTCGGCATAAGGCTGAGCCTGTATGAGGATGATCCAAATGGGTTCGATCCTTCATACGGCCTGAAAGTTGCAGAATCGCTTCAAGGGGTGGACTACGTGCACTTCTCAGCTGGAAATTTCAATCCCCCTGGTTCATCTGCCTCCTTCTACACTCAGGAAGCGCATATCTTAGCTAGACTTCCAAGGAGACCGAGGGTTACTTCGATGATTGTCGGGTCCTTCCTCAATGCTGGATCCATTGAGAAAGCACTTGAAGTCTGCGACTTTGTATCCATTGCGAGAGGAATGCTTGCAGATCCGGCTTTTGCCAGCAAGATTATAACATCTCCAACACTTCTGCGTCCCTGCATAAGATGCAACCAGGGTTGCAGGGATCTCAGCTACGGGGAAGTGCGGTGCACGGTAAACCCTTCCGTTGGTTATGAGAATAACCATTCTGATAGATATTCGGGTGAAATCGCAATCATTGGTGGCGGCATACAAGGACTGGAAGCAGCCCTTTTTGCAGCAAAATCAGGATTATCAGTAACGCTATATGAAGCCGGTGAAGAAGTAGGGGGCCAGTTAAACAAGATAATTGATGATTACAAGAAAAAAGCATTCCTTCCTCTTTTATCTTACTATAAAAGCGCCCTGACTAAAATTGGCGTCGATGTGGTGCTCAATTCCCGGTATAATGGAAAAGGAATATACTGTCTTCCGCCAATAACGTATCCTGATATACCTGAGGATGCAGATCTCGTTGAGAGCAACATCTATGCCCACCATGACGCATTTCTCTCAATGGCAACGACAAGAAAACTTAAAGTCGGAACGAAGAGCCTGACCAGCCTGGACAGGGCAAGGAAAAGTGCATACATGCAGATTGCCGCATCCAGGGGGATAGAATTTGTCGAGGCTGCTGACTTCTCATTCTCGCTGATAGTTAAGGAACAGTATGACATATTGCAGGCAATGATTACAGGCAGGACAAAGGTTTCCATGTATATTTCCGAGAAGCGGTCTGATCTCCTTTAAAACGAGTTGCTACTTATAACCAATTGAAAACAGGGAAACCGCATGATTACCGCTTCAAGGTATATTTCCAAATATTAGTTTTTCACGGGAAATCAAAGCATTCTAAGGTTTTCAGGAACGTTTATTATTTAATCTTTAATTCGTGGCTGCGTAGAAGTGCATTATGATTAAGATAGAATCGGCAACCAAGATATATACACACAATGCCCCTCCCGCCGTTGCCTCTCTTGACCTGGAGATTCTGGATGGACAGATACTGGGTCTTGTGGGACTTAACGGAGCCGGGAAAACAACTTCAATAAGGATGGCTTCCGGTATAATCCTTCCCACATCCGGTCGCGTCATGGTCGATGGTCATGACATGGTAAGCGACAAGGTGAAGGCAGCAGCACAGGTAGGTTGGATCCCGGAACTACCCAACTTCGAACCCAACGCTAAGCCAGTGGAGTTGATGAGGTATTTTGCCGGATTTTATGGTATACCGGCTGATGAGGCGAATAAGAGGATCAAATCTCTTCTTACAAAAGTCGGCCTTGCAAATGACCTGAACAAGAAGTTAAGGAACTACTCCCAAGGTATGAAGAAGCGTTTTGCAATAGCCGAATCCATAGTTGGCGATCCAAAGAACGTTCTTTTTGACGAGACCTTGAACGGCCTCGATCCCGAAGGCGTCGTTTTTGTCAGAAACCTTATGTTTGAAATGAAAAAGGAGGGCAAGGCAATACTGCTTTCATCGCATATACTAAGCGAAGTGGAGGATGTTGCGGACAGGGTTGCGATAATCAACCATGGAAAGCTTATCAAGATACTTACCAGGAATGAACTCAGGACACTCGGAAAGACGATCGTGAAAATTTCAGTCGACAATTATGACGATTCATGCATGAAGATGCTCAAGGAATTCGGTGATCCAAGGTTCGATGGTCATGATGTGGTTCTATCGGACCTGACAATACCTGACGATCAGCTCTCCAAGATACCGGCAAGCTTGGTTAAAGCTGGCTACAGTATCAGGCAGTTCACTCCTATGGGTGAAACGCTTGAAGAATACTTCTTCAGTTTGATAGGTGAGAAAGAATGAGGCCGATAGCATACGAAATCAGGAGAACACTTACTAGTAAATTTGTAATTATAATGATAGTAGCGATAGTCGGTCTTGCATCCCTTCTGGCTTACGAGAACGGGTCCACTTTTTCTACTGTAAACGTTCCAACAACTCCTGAGCTTACAACAGGATACTATATCAGCGGCCAGAACCTTACAATGGTTGGCTACTTCCATGATGCATATGGTAATCCGATAACGCATATCACCGCCTACTACGAGTATAACAACACATATTACAGCAGCGCGGCAAACAGGAACGGTTTTGCCAACGTTACCATACCCTCGATACCGACCGGAAAACCAATGACGGTGCTGGTCAACTTTACATATGAACGTTTCAGGCAACCAGTATCAAGCACTCAGTCGGCTTTCCAGATAAATACATTGAATCTGTTTTCCGGTCTCACCTTGGTAAACGAAATATTCAATCCAACAAACAGGTCTAATCTGGGAATGCTTGCCCTGTACGTCGGTTCGGACGGTTCCACCGCCCCGCCAATTACCTTCTATGTATCACCTATCAATCTTTCCAGGATATCTTCAGCAACTCCCGCATCGCTAGAGGCAAACAGCACATTCTCATTCACCAGGTCTGGCTTTGTCGAAACAACTATATTCCCAAAAGTAACAGCAGCTGACAGGGGGACAAATTACAGTGTGGTAGCCACAAACACAACCGGATCATTCATTGTATTCAGCACTTCATCCGACAGCAGCCCAGTCGGAATACTTGGTCCTCTTTCCCTTTATACAAAATTGAGCCAGAGCAATCTCCAGAGTCTTGTATTTTCAGGTACATCACAGATACTCGGATTCCTTATTCCCATACTCGCAATATTTGCAGCATATCTTACATATGGAAAGGACAGGACAACCGGAGTTCTGGAATCTGTGCTTAAGCGTCCTATAACACGTGGAGAGATAATCTTTTCAAGATTTATATCGAATTCTGTGGCAATTATAGGTGCTGTGGCACTTTCCATGCTCTTTTCCGATATCATCATTAATCATTACCTCGGGTCGTATCTGTCGGGATACTTCGATGCATATTTCATCTGGACATATGTCGTCGAGGGGCTCTCTTTCCTTGCGCTTGTCTACCTCTTCTCGCATCTGGTCAAGTCTCAGGGTGCGCTCCTTGGTGCTGCCATTGCAATCTTTGTCGTCTGGGATCTATTTTGGACAATAATACCGATAGCGATTCTATCTGCCCTTGGCATAGGCTCAAGCACGAACACTTACCTGTCTGCGGAGGTACTCTTCAACTACATTAGCCCAGCGGGATACGGAGAACTCGTACAGTCATTTTTCACGGGAAAGATTGGATTGATCGCCAGTAAGTCAATCAATCCGGCGCTCTTTGGAATAACCGCTCCTCTACTGATCATAGCGGGTATACTGTGGATGGTGGTACCTTTCGCCATTGCATACTTTTTGGCCGTGAAGAGGGACTGAAAACTTCACGGTTAATTCCATGGATCAGGCATTCGTGATTCTCAGATAGCTGGAACTGAGCCGCATCGAGGCAGATTTTCATTGTATGATGGTCAATTCTCGAGCATTAAGTTATGGATCAATGGCATTCAGAAACATCATATACCGTGTTTTGATTTGCGTTGTCGTTAAATGAGATTGAAGATCATAACTATTGCAGTGATTGCCCTGTTCCTGATGGTATCACTACTTCCTAGCCTGAGCAATGCGGCTGTTCCTCCCCTTGGAGCGCAGCCCTCGTCACTCCCAAGCATTCCATACAATTACGATGGTTCGATATATAATATAACGTCAAGCAACTGGACAACATACTTTGATGATATTTTCAATAACAGGGCAATTGTCTCTTTCAACTGGTCCGGCAATGCAACAGAGGACCTAATAATATTTGATCTCAGTTATACTGGCCTGAATCCCTATGGGCTCCAGATCGTAACCGCGCTTTCATCAATAGGCACGCCATCACTCAATAACTTTACTTTAGCCTTTAACAGGACAAAATCAATGAATTCACAGGTTCCCGGTTACACAAACATACAGGCACTGAAAGCAGGTGCCTATCCTGGCTTTTCATGGTCCGTTCCAAAGATTAAGAAGCCCGCCTTGCAGTATACATACCTGGGGATAATACTGGCACTTATCGCATCGATATTTGTGTTGTATTTCATCTTCAACAGAAAGAGGTAATACTAAATATCGAAGGCAGCTATTGTGGCATAGCAATGAAGGAAAAATTCGTCATCGGGGTGACAGGCGGTTCCGGTTCAATACTGGCACTCACACTCCTCAGGAATTTAGAAAATTTTGAGACACATCTTGTTTTGAGCGATGGCGCAAGAAAAGTATTCAAGGAGGAAATGGGCACCACCGGGGAGGAGTTACTTCAACTTGCATCTTATACTTATGACGACAAGGATATTTCTGCAAGGATAAGCTCAGGAAGCTTCAAATTCAATGCTGCTGTCATAATACCATGCAGCATATCAACGCTTGGCAAGATCGCTTCTGGCATCTCCGACACACTCGTAACCAGGGCAAGCGCAGTCGCACTTAAAGAGCGAAGAAGGCTTATTCTTGTTCCAAGGGAAATGCCGCTCAGCACAATAGTTCTGGAGAACATGCATAAACTTTCCCTGGCAGGCGCTATCATAGCCCCTGCAAGTCCCGGTTACTATACAAAACCCAGGACCGTTGAAGACATGGTCAACTTTGTTGTATCCAGGGTACTGGACCTGATGGGAGTGGATAATAGCCTGATCAGAAGGTGGAGGTCTGGAGAAAAATAATTTCCTTGCAGATAACATGCTTGGCCGTATGGCAAGGTGGCTGCGGATCATGGGATTTGATGTTCAATATGCTGCTTCCAATCTCAGCGACACAGAAATAATAGCGAAGTGCAAAAGAGAAGGCTTGTTCCTTCTGACAAGGGACAAGGAGCTTCATGGTCGATATTCTTTGTCTCTACTCATTACATCTCAGGACCATAAGGAACAGATAAGGCAGTTTCTATCTAATTTCACTGTCGACGAAAAGTTGCTCTTCACAAGATGCACTGAATGCAATCACCTGCTGGAAAAGAGGGAAACTGTCGATCTAACGGGATACATACCCGAAGGGGTGCGTGAAAGGTTCTCAACAGTGCTCTACTGCAGAAACTGCGGAAAATACTACTGGGAAGGGGATCATTTCAATAAGATAGTTGAATTTCTTAGAGGAATGGGCATAGAGGCATGAGGATACTACACTTCGATGAAAACTCTCTCGATGTACAGATAGAGGGAATAAATGATCTCTGGTATATCGAGAATATAATTCATTCCGGTGACTCGCTGCTGACTGCAGTCAGGCGGAGAACAGAGAAAAAGGAAGACATGGCAAGATCAAAGGAAACAGAGCGGGTCACAGTAACTGTAACCCTGCAGATCGAAAAGGTCGAGTTCCAGGCTTTTTCGAACAGGCTTAGGGTTCTTGGTCTTGTAACTTCTGGTCCCGACGATATAATCGGAGAACACCAGTCTGCAATATTGAAACCGGGTGATGTCCTGAAGATCCTGAAGCAATCATGGGATCAGTCAGAACGTAAGATGCTCCAGGAGTCAACTGAAGAATCGTCAAGGACGACCTCAATATTCATAGCCGCGGACGACGATGAAGCCAATTTATACCTGCTCAGACCATATGGAATCCAGAACGTAGGACATATAGACTCAGGGAAAAGCGGCAAATATTTTGACTCCTCATATTCAGAGGAATCCTACTTCCAGCAGATAGCTGAGAGCATCAGGCCCATTCTTTCAGGAATGGTGCCCATAAATATACTTGGACCCGGATTTGCGCGGGATCACATTGCAGAATATCTAAAGCAGCGGACCGATTTTTCCAAGGCTACTATAGTAACGCATCCTTCGTCGAGAACGGATGAACAGGCGATATACGAGTATCTGGGAAGCGAGGAAGCAAAAAAATCCATGGAAAGCACACGTCTTTCCATTGAAAAGAACACTATCGACTCCTTCATGAAGGCATTAAAATCAGGCGGCCTTGCTACTTACGGCTTTGATCAGGTGCATGCTGCCATTGATTCAGGAGCAGTTGCGACCCTTCTGGTTTCAGAAGAGAGGGCCAGGGACCCTAAGTATAGAGAAATCATGGAGAAAGGAATGAGAATCGGAGCAAAAATCAGTATACTTAGCTCGCACAGCGATCCCGGCATGATTCTGAAAGGATTTGGTGGTGTTTCTGCGATCCTCAGGTATGCAGTATCTTAATACTGCAAATACGAAGGGTCAAAAAAGGTAATATAATTTATAAGGCTTTCCGCTAGATTCGCTCCGATAGTGTAGTCCGGCCAAGCATACCGGCCTTTCAAGCCGGCGACCCGGGTCCAAATCCCGGTCGGAGCATGAATCCAGCGGGTGCGTATTACCCTGTTTCTGCCGTATATCGGTATTTAACCTTAGATTATATTTTGGTATTATTATATATGAAAAACATCAAACTATCTTCCTGATGACATCT
>JAMCPG010000040.1 GCA_023379845.1 Thermoplasmatota archaeon | reverse complement strand
TCGACGTAACTTCGATAACGTCGTTCTCCGAAATGCCTTCCCTTTTCATGTCGGTTGGGTTCATCTCTATTGATGGTCCCTGGCTGATGTCAGTTATAACCCTCGACCTTGAGGTCATTGTTGCCGTATGATAATGCTCTCTTAGCCTGCCTGTTATGAGTATGTATGGATACTCCGGTTCATGTGAATCAGACCAGGTTACCGGTCTGAATCTTGCCTTTCCACGCATTACACCGTTTACATGCAGTATTTCAGTTCCTTTCGATTCAGGCGATGGGACGGGCCACTGCATCCCTTTTTTGTGAAGCCTTTCAAGCTTGATCCCGGACCACGAAGGTACCAGGGCAGATCGTTCCACGTCTATGTCCGATACTGTCCTAAACCCCAGGTCTTTTCCCATGCTTGAAGCAAGCATAGAATATATTTGCCAGTCTGGTTTGGCATTCTCCGGCGGATCCACGACCTTCCTGACCAGCTGGACTCTCCGTTCGGTGTTCGTGAATGTGCCATCCTTTTCGAGAGTCGATGCTGCTGGCAGCACTACATCGGCAAATTGGGCAGTTTCGGTCATGAATATGTCCTGGACAACAAGAAAGTCAAGCTTCTTCATGGCTGCCACGATTTCCGACGTGTTGGGATGTGTCCTGATTGAATTTTCTCCCGAGATATACATTGCCCTTATGTCCCCCTTCAGTATCGCTTCTGTCATCTCAGTGGATTTCAGGCCCGCCTTATCCGGAAGATGAGTATTCCATGCAAGCTCGAATCTCTTCCGTATAGCAGGATCAAGCAGGCTCTGGTATCCAGGTAGCGAGCCTGGAGAACCTCCCATGTCTGCCCCGCCCTGAACGTTGTTCTGACCCCTCAGCGGATTCAACCCTCCGCCAGGGATTCCCAGGTTGCCGGTCAAGATGGCCAGGTTCACTAATGAGGATACGTTGTCTGACCCGTTCCTGTGTTCTGTTATGCCTAGTGTCCAGAAAATGCTCGATGGCCTATTCCCGGCATAGATCTCCGCAACATGCTGAATTGCTTCCGCAGGTACTCCTGTTATCTTCTCTGCTCTATCCAGGGTAAAGTCCACAAGGCTCTTCCTGTATTCCTCGAATGCTTCAGAATAATTTTCCACGTAGTTATTATCATAGAGACCATGATCAATTATGTGCTTCGCCATGGCCGAGAAGAGAAAAACATCAGATCCCGGCTTGATCTGCAGGAATATGTCTGCTTTTTCTGCAAGATCGACCCTTCTTGGATCGACCACAATGAGCGTGGCACCGTTCCTCCTTGCCTTCTTTATATATGAGCTGGCGACCGGATGAGCCCTGTCCGTGTTGGATCCTACGACCATTATTGTGCGCGAATTCTCCATGTCATGGATGGGGTTTGTCCCTGCACCAGCTCCCGTGGCGTAGGAAAGCATTGCTGCTGACGGCGCGTGACAGAGGGTCGCACTCTGATCCACATTGTCATTCCCTATCACAACTCGCATGAACTTCTGGAATGCGTAAACATCTTCATTTGTCCCCCTGTCACAGGCTATTCCTCCGATGCTTTGAGACCCACTTCTCTTAATGATAGACTGAAACTTATGAGAGATCAGTTGTATCGCCTCATCCCATGAGGCTTCCCTGAAGACATCTTCCGTATTCCTGCCTCCGAACGGCGATCTTGTAAGGCCGGCCTTCCTGATCAGAGGTGACTTCAACCGATCTTGGCTGGAGTTGAATTCCCATCCAAACTTGCCCTTGACGCACAGTTTCCCTTCGTTTACTCCTAGCCCCTCAATACCTCTGGCCCAGACTATCCTGTTTCCCTCAACACCGTATTCAATTGTGCAGCCCACTGCACAGTATGGGCAGGTGGATATGACCGTGGTGTCAGGTCTCACCCAGTCTTCCTCAATGAGGGCTCCGGTTGGACAAACGTCGACGCATGCACCGCATGACTTGCAGCTTGATTCTCCAAGTAATTTACCGTCGTCGAATTCAATTTCCATGTGCTGGCCGCGGTACCTGAAACCTATGACGTCGTTACCCTGTTCATCATTGCACGCTATTATGCACTTTCCACACTTTATGCACAGAGATGGATCAAATTCTATTCCGGGATGGCTTTTGTCCATTCTAGACTCGTGCTCCATATTGCTTACGCTTACGATGCCATATGAAGCGGCGTATTCATGCAGGCGGCATTTGGCCTCATTTTCCCGTTCATGTGTTCCATGATCAAGCATAAGCATTGACAGCAGCGATTTCCTGTATTCACGCATGCTTTCTGATTCAGTCGAGATCTCCATTCCATCCGTGATCATGGTGGAACATGAAGGAACCGGCTTAGCCGACCCTTTTATGCTGACCATGCACAACCTGCAGGTCCCGTTCTCATGACCCTCGTAGTGGCATAGAGCAGGTATATCTATTCCCGCATCCTTCGCGGCGTCAAAAATGGTGGTGCTGTATTCCTCCTTCACTGATTGCCCGTTGATCGTGACCTGGATCATTGTTTCCCCTCTGTAAAGCAGACACCTGCTGGACACTTCCCTTCCAGGTGATCGTGGAATTCATCACCAAACCTGGCAAGCGTGTCGAGGAATGTCCTGCCTGCAACCTGTCCCAGAGCGCAAATCGATCCATCTATCATGACTTCGGCAATTCTCTTTCCATCCTCTATTTCCGCCTGAGTAGCACTCCCACTGGCAACATCCTTCAGGAGGCTGGTTATCCTTCTGGTGCCCAGGCGGCACGGTGTGCATTTACCGCATGATTCCTTCTCAAAGAAATTTGAAACTTTGTAGGATATGTCTACAATACACCTATCCTTTGATAGAGCTATAAACGCACCAGTACCAAGCCCTGCACCTGCCTTTCTAACTGAATCGAAGTCAAGGCTGATCGAAAATTCTTGTCCTGGCAAAATCCCTCCTGACAGACCTCCGGGCATGAAAGCCTTAATCCCATGACTGCTGGAGAATCCATCTTTTTCAATTAGTTCGGTCGCTTCTATGCCGAGTTTTTCAATATAAAGACCGGGCGACTTCACGTCCCCGGTTAAGCTGTAGAATTTCGTAATCTCACTTCCATTCGAAGAAAGTATTTCCGGCAGGTGATAGACAGTCTCCACGTTATGGACAAGCGTTGGTCTCCCATATAATCCGCGCTGGGTTGGAAAAGGAGGTCGAAGCCTTGGTTCTCCCCGGTTTCCTTCAATAGTCTCCATCAGGGCCGTCTCCTCACCGGTTACATACCCTCCTGGGACTGAAATGATCTGGATAATGATTTGCTCGAATAGATCTGGCCCGTTCTCCCTCAATTCTTCGAGCGCATTCCTGATACTCTCGTTGGCGTTTTCATATTCCATTTTTATAGCGATCAGGACGTTATGCATGCCATTAAGAATTGCTGCAAGCAGGGCACCTTCAATTACCCGGTGCGGATATATCTCCATGATGTGCCTGTCCTTGAATGTCCCAGGTTCCCCTTCATGACCATTGATCAGAAGATATCCGCCCTGGTTTGAATCATCTGCAAGGGACTTCCACTTTGCGGTAACAGGAAAACCTGCTCCTCCCATACCCTTCAATCCTGATTTCCGGACTGCTTCTATGAACTCTTTATAATTATCGGTCTTCAATAATTTTGCCAGTGCCCCGTATCCACCTTTATCCCTGTATTTAGAAATGTCTTCTCTTGCATCCAGAACATATTCTCTTTTCGATTCTGGAATTTCCATGAGTGTTTTACCGATACGGGTGAAGTATTTCATGCCGAGTCTGACAACCGGTGCATGATCGCAATAACCAAGGCAGGACTCTTTCTCGAAATGCTTTATATTTTCGTCCTCCGGGCTGATCGTGTACCTGAGAGCACATGGAAGACCGGTACATATCCGGTCTTTGCCCGTGTCTATGTCATAAAATGACGTAATGTTCCTGACCGCTGCCTTTGATGCTTTGAACTCTTCAGAAAGTCGACTAAGAATCTCGCCATCGGGTATGCCGCTCCTTTTCAGATCCACATATCTGCGGAGCATCGTCTTATCATAAGCAACACTGATCTCCTTCATAGAACCACCACCATTGTTTCCGGAACTATGATCGCTGAGCGGGGTCTCCTGCTATTGCATCGTTCTCCGGAAATAGGACATTTATGTGACAAGTTACGATACCCCTAATAGATAACTGCCCCGTAAGGCTTAAAGAATAGTACTCATATATTTGGCATTCTGCTGACTTATTTTCTGGCTCCATGAAATTTGCTTACCTTCTTAGGTCATGCGTGCCGATCCGCAAACAAAACAAAATTTACCGATGTACATATTGCATCCATATGATAAGAAGAGAATGGATAGTTTGACGTCAATGCAATAACAGTCGCACACTAGATAGAATGGAAATGGATCCAACATGTCATGATTATGAATGCTCTGCTTCAGAACCTGGTTGCGCCTATCGTGCAGTTTAATAGTTTGGTGCTAATCCGCATTTGTGTCAAGCAACGATTTAATGAAGGAAGTTCAGGAAATAATGAAATACAGCGGAAATAAGCTCCCAGCGCAGTTCGGTGCATTTGGCGGGTTCAATCAGTCGGTCCTGGCTGATGGCAAAATCTCCCATAAGGTCAAGGAGCTTATTGCGTTAGCCCTTTCGCTTGCCAGTACCTGTGAATGGTGCATAACCTATCACACCATAGAAGCAAAGAAAAGTGGTGCAAGCGACGAGGAAATTCTTGAGGCGGGATTTGTTGCTGTGCTTATGGGGGGCTCACCCGCACTTATGCATATGAACATAGTCAAGGATGCTCTAGAGGAAAATAAATAACAACGATAATGCTCTAACCTGAGAGGTGGAGGTTAAGTTGAACAATATTACGGATGCCTACAAATATGAGAGGATTTTGCCTGATAGTGTTGATAAGGTCTTTTCGAGGCTTTCACAGAAATTAAAGAGTTCGGGCTACGTTATCCTTTCCATAGTTGATATCAAGGAGACATTGAAGAATTCCGGACTGGATCCAGATTTCAAGCCCTTCTATATACTGGATGTCTGCAAGCCAAAGGCTGCAAAGGAAATGATCGGATCTAACGACGAATATGGGCTTCTCCTCCCGTGCAGAATAATGATCACAGAGAGGGGCGGTAAGGCTCTACTTGGGATGCTGAGGGTGTCTGAAGTGGCCTCAAATTATCTCAAAGAAGACAGGGGGAAAGCACTTCAGTTTGAAAAAGAGTTAATTTCAGCCATGGATTCCATCTGACATCATCTTTTTTTCAGAAGAATTTTCTATTTTGTCGCATCACTTGAGGGCATTTATCAAAAAGGAGACGTTTTCGAGCCTTTCAAGGTATATAGTGACAATATATTTCCATACTTCGATCTCATATTTTGATATAAAAAATGGCAGCTTCAGGCCACGCAATTATAGCACTATTTATTTGCAAATAAAGTCATGTCGGGGTGCCGTATCGTGAACGAGAAGCTATCGAACATAAAGGAGGCACCATAATGAATTTTTTTCTTTACACCCTTGCAGCAGTGATTGCATTTTATGCATCTGCATTCATTGTATTGGTTGATTCTTTCCTGAGATACAAGAGGCCGAGAAGCATGAAAATCGTAACAAAAAGATTGGAGACTGTTTCTCTACTTGTTTATCTAGATGTAGCAGCATACATGATTGGGATCGTGTTTCTGATCAGAAGTGACCTGCAAAGCACTTCACTGTCTATTTCAAACATATATCTGTACGTGATAATATATTTAGTCATCTGGATTCCAATCTTCATTCTTTCTGCAAAGCTTAAGTACTCCAGTAGATAGATGGAGGATCGAGTTGAAATCAGCCTTTCAGGAAAGTCGATTAACGAAAGGCTTGCTTTAGTTGCCTTCATTGCCCTGTCGCTGGCATTAGCAATAACATGATTTGCATAATACGCTTATTTGAAGGGTAAGCCGGCTTAAGAGATTTGATTTTTTCTTATTTATCTCCTCGTACTGATGGATGGTTTGGCCATGATCCTATGGCTAGCTTTGAAATGTGGAGACCAAGACAATGTTAAAGGTAATAGTGGAAAAGATGCAGATCTTAGAGTGGCGAGAAAAATAACGCTGATTGTCTTTCTGGTTACCTTGGAAACAGTTACAACATTGAATGTTATGAGAATTGCAGGAACTATTTACGCAAGGCTACCGTGCAATAATCCTTACTTAGTTAGTATAGAGCTTCTTTCAGGTTTCGCATTCTTGCTCTGGCTTATATTTCTCATATCCAGGAACTGCTTAATGGAACTTAATTCATGTTCTCTCCAACGTGTTAGTTAAAAAATTGCAAAAAATGGCATTCAGATGATCATGCACTTATTCGCTCGGTTTGACCTGAAGAAGATTCTGGATCAATCAACCTGTAAATCTTGACAATATACAAGAATTTTTTATTCTTGTATATTATCATGCACTCCTTCATGAACATTCTTGGATTTGATGTTGGAGGTACCAAGATCTCCGCCGTACTTGGTGACGAGAAAGGCAGGATAGTGGCTACAATAAGGAGGCCAACAATAAAGCACCTGGGCAAGAACCGGCTCAGGGATCAGCTGTTTGAAATAGGCGATCAATTGCTCAAGGAAAACAATGTTAAGAAACTGGACGGTGTTGGTGTAATATTCGCGGGCCTTGTCGATCGGACAAAAGGCATGATTATCACATCCCCGAATATACTTGGACTTGACAACTTCATGATAGTTGCTGCTTTGAAAAATCACTTCAAGACAAAAGTCGTCTTGGAAAACGACGCAACAGGTGCCACTATTGCTGAAAAACTCTTTGGTTCCGGTCGAAATGCAGATAATTTCCTTTATCTTACATTGAGCACGGGAATAGGTGGCGGGGCATTCGTAAATGGAAAGCTGATGCGAGGTCAGCATGGTCTTGCGGGTGAGTTCGGCCATATGGTTATAATGTCGAATGGCTCAACTTGCGGTTGCGGCAGAAAGGGTTGCCTTGAGGCCATTGCAAGTGGAAAAAGTATAAGCAGAAGGGTGTCTGAGAGCATAACTGCCGTAAGGGATTCGGAGATACTGTCAAAAATTGAGCCGAGGAACCTCAGCGCCGAGAAAATATTTGATGCCATGAGGAGAGGGGACATGCTTTCGAGGCTCATCATTGAGGAAACGGTTTACTATCTCGCTATCGGCGTAGTCAACCTGGCGTGCGCCTTCGATCCTGAAATCATAATTATTGGTGGAGGAGTAAGCCTTGCCGGTAATGACCTCTTCAAACCACTTAGAGATGCGGTGAAGGAGGAGTTCAAGTCGATGAGCAGGCCTCTAAAGATAGTTCAAGGGCTGAAGAATGGCGGCGATCTCGCAGCAATAGCTGTAGTACTGTTCAACAATGAGAACAATACGCTGAACTGATTCATTGATAGTATCATCCAAGAAGTTTCAAGGCGCTTCTGTACATTATCTCTGTTCCGAATTTGAGTGCATCCTCGTCAACAGAAAAAGTAGGTGAGTGGTTCGGGCTTGTGATCTTCTTTTCCTCATTTCCCGTTCCAAGAAAATAGAACGATCCCGGTATCTCCTTGGTGAAATAAGAGAAGTCTTCTCCTCCCATTGCTGGGTCAGGGTGTATCACATGATCCCTTCCCACGACTTCAGATGCCACCTGGTCGATGACCGCCGTGACTGATGGATTGTTGACAAGAGCCGGATAACCTTCAATGTAATCATATTCATAAGTCGCACCATAAGCCTTGCACAGTCCACTTAGAAGACGCTCTATCTCACTCCTCACCTTGGTCCTGATCCCTGCGTCGAATGTCCTGACTGTACCGGTCAGCTCAGCATGAGCCGCGATAATGTTGTACCTGTATCCGGAGTTAAGCGTTCCCACGGTTACGACAGCGGGCTTGAATGCAGGAGTCATCCTTGACACGATACTCTGCAGAATATTCACGAAATAACTGGCGATCAGAAGTGCATCAATTGCCTTGTCCGGTTCCGATCCATGTCCGCCCCTGCCATGAATCCTTACCCTGAACTCATCCGCGTTTGCCATAGCGACTGTCGGGTACGTTGCAACATAGCCTGATGGAATTGTTGATATAACATGCTGCCCAACTATTGCATCAACATTCCGGAGATAACCCTCATGAATGAATTCCACAGCACCGCCTGGAGGTTTCTCCTCGGCTGCCTGGAAAATGAGCCTGACCGTCCCATGCAGCTTGCCCTTTTCCCTGACGAGTTTCCTTGCAACACCCAGCAGCATTGCAATGTGGGCGTCATGTCCGCATGCATGCATCACTCCCTTGTTTTTTGATGCAAATGCTTCAACGTTTTCCTCGGTGACAGGAAGAGCATCTATGTCAGCACGCAGTGCAACTGTTTTTCCCGGTGAACCCGTAATATCGGCAACGAGGCCGGTCTTTCCCACCGATTTGACTTCGAGACCGAGTTTTTCCAGCTCTTCCCTTATTCTGCGTGAGGTCTGGACTTCCTCAAAGCTGAGCTCTGGATGTTCATGAAAGTGCCGTCTCATCTTAACAACGTATGCGTTGTCTTCTTCCGTATCCACCATACTGATCATGGTATCATTCATAGGAAGTACATATAGAATCTCTTGAATGCTTGAAGAAAGGTGCATTGTTATTATACAAATATATTATACCGAAGTTCATAGGATTGGAGAATACAACCGCACGCTGTCAATGCATGTTGCAATTGATATTCCGGTTCATCAGGGGTGCAATAATTGCAGTGTGACATCCTCCCACGACTAAAGTCGTGGGCTTCCTATTTCAACGATACATGGCTGATGCCTTCGCGAATCAGGCATCCCACCAGAGATATCTCCATAGGCGTAAATTCCCCACTGTCCGTGGGTATTCGGGTCTTTGTGAGACCGAA
>JAMCPG010000039.1:2845-3190 GCA_023379845.1 Thermoplasmatota archaeon | reverse complement strand
GGTACGAAACTGCGTAACCAAGATCATGGCCAAGAAATGAGAAAACACCAAAGAGTCTTTCCAGTAAGCTCATCTGTCAATCTCCCCGAAAACAAGATCAAACGTCCCCAGAATTGCAATCAGGTCCGCAATCATCTTATCCTTGGCCACGACAGGTATTATGGATAGATTTTTGAAGGTGGGGCTCCTGACGTGGACACGATATGGCTTGACCCCGCCGTCGCCAACTATATACACCCCAAACTCGCCCTTTGATGATTCCGTTCTTGCATAAACTTCTCCTTCTCCTCTCAGCCTTATCATAAGGGATTTTTTTGCTTTGGGGTTAAAATATGGCCCATCTGG
>JAMCPG010000039.1:2258-2768 GCA_023379845.1 Thermoplasmatota archaeon | reverse complement strand
TGTCAAAATTCAGTTTATCATAGACAAGGTAAGGTTCCTCCTTCCTTACATCATAAGGCACGCCGGATGCACGCAGCATCGGTCCGGTCACGCCATAGCTGATCGCCGTCTCCTTATCGATGACTCCAAGCCCTCTGTTCCTCGAAAGGAAAATATCGTTTTTCAAAAAGAGATTTGCTATTTCTTCCAGCTTTTTGGGAAACTGTTTTATGAATTCCTTGATCTCTTCGATTATCTTGGGAGTTATATCCTGATACACACCACCTATGCTCATGTAATTGTACTGCTGCCTTGTTCCGGAAAGTTCCACGAAGATGTTCAGAATCTTTTCACGTTCAATGAAGCAGTAGAAAAATGGTGTAAGCATTCCAAGATCGAGCCCAAAAGCACCCATCCAGACGAGGTGAGCTGCAATCCTGTTTAGTTCCGCTGCCACCACCCGGATCCACTGTGCTCTCTCCGGAGGTTCCACGCCCAGTAATTTCTCTGCAGCCTCGAGAAATCCCACTT
>JAMCPG010000039.1:0-2248 GCA_023379845.1 Thermoplasmatota archaeon | reverse complement strand
CCCACTTCCATGTTCATGGCGCCTACATAATCCATTCTGTCAAAATAGACTATATTGTCGCAGAAGTAGTCCAGCTCGCAGAGTTTTTCAGCGTTTCTGTGAAGGTAACCTATGATTGGCTCAATTTCCCTGACAATCTCGCCGTCTAGTTTGAGCCTCAGCCTGAGGACACCATGCATGGAGGGGTGCTGTGGCCCCATGTTGAGCTCTACCAGGTTGGACATTACCAACCATCCCCTGGATCGAACGTGGCATAGTCCTCTCCATACTCGTCCATATTGATATACTGAACATTGTTTAGATCGTAATCCTTTCTCAGTGGATGACCGACCCAGCTCTCGGGAAGAAACATTCTCTTCAGATCCGGATGTCCCTCGAAGCGGATTCCCAGCATGTCATACTGTTCCCTTTCCTCCCAGTCTGCGCTTTTCCACAGTGATATGAGGCTGGGTACGGTAAGGTTGTCAGTCGTGACCTTTACAACAATATACTGGTTCTTTGAAAATGAATAAAGGTGGTAGACCACCTCCATGTAATCCTTCCTGTCAACGCCCGTTATCAGGGAAAGGTGATCAAAACCCTCCTGCTTTTTCTGGCGCATGAACTCCAGCAGGTCTGATTTTTTAATGACAAATATGGGTCGCCCGTCTTTCCCTTTTTTTTCTTCTATAATTTCAACCATGATTTCACCTGTCGGTTTCCCCTCTGATCTTTTTCTGCAGGGTCATGATGCCGTAGGTCAGAGCATCAGGGGTGGGCGGACAACCTGGCACGAATACATCCACAGGAACAACCCTATCAACTCCCAAAACCACAGAATAACCCTTGACATATGGGCCTCCCTGTATAACGCACACACCCATAGCGATAACATATTTTGGATATGGCATTTCATCATACAGTCTTTTGAGTCTGGGGGCCATCTTCTTGGTAACTGTTCCTGACACTATCATGAGGTCAGACTGACGGGGTGAATTTCTGAATATTTCGCTGCCGAACCTGGAAATGTCAAAGTGCGATCCCTGCACCGCCATCATCTCTATGGCGCAGCAAGCAAGACCAAAGGTGAGGGGCCACAGGGAATTACTGCGTCCCCATTCAAGAGCTTTATCTATCGTCGTTGTGAGTATACCGGTTTCTCCTGTTTTCAAGAAAGCCACCTCATGTACCCTTCCTTAAAGGCATAATAAACTGCAAAAAATGGCATCAGCAGGAAGATTATTGTCTCAATGAACGGATAAATACCAAGGGAGTAAAAATCAAACGCCCAAGCCAGAAGCAAAACCATGTCGACATCGAACAGTATGAACAGAAGGATCACTACATAGTACTGTATGTTGACGAAATTGCCAAATTGCCCTCTGGCCTTCTCGCCACTCTCATAAGGTTCTCTATACGTGGAGTCCTTTACGGGCGGATCTGATTCATTGGCGAGATTTCTAATAATATCGGAAGGCTTCAGAGTGACCCTGCTGTTCTTATCATATCTCCTGAAGCCTATTGAAGGCAGAACGGAAAACAAACCCACCAAGGCCAATACCAACAGTACAAAAACTACTGCGAGGACGATGTATCCGTCTACCATGCTACAGGATTGTAAGACGATATTTAAGCATTTATTTTATGCCTATTTTATTGGCTTGGACAGTAATCAGTAAAATTTGATAGAAGGACTTCTTTAGTATTCACGGGTTGTCTTTTGCATTTATACCGGCGACAAAATTAAGCGCGTAAGCCATGCTGTAGCCCGACTCACTTATCTTGACTTCACGGGTGAGGTTTAACCGTACATCCGTTCCGTATTTCCTGTCGTGCCCGGCTTCATGGCAGAGATGTTGTCGGAAAGCTCTTTCAACTGTTTGTGCAGTTCACCAACCGACTTCTGAAGCACTTCCACAGGAATATTGAGCGAATAGATTTCGTTGAGTGCATTTATGAGGCGAAGTGCCCCGTCCGGGTCAGGAATTGTCGTGGCAAATTCCGTGATCAGGGCAGAACTGCCGATGCCTTTCTCAATGCACTGATTCATAATAGCACCTCCGACTCCACCTATTAAAGCAGAGTTTGCAGGTTTAATGCCGCTTTTTTCATACAGTGTAAGTTTTTCAGGTCCGGCAACGCCGTAGACCTCTCCATCGTCTACAGGCACTGCAACCATTTCTCCATCCATAATCAGTATATCGGAAGGTTTTATTGACTGCAGCCATTCGACGATTACACTGCCGATCTCGTAAAGTCCTTCATATTC
>JAMCPG010000038.1 GCA_023379845.1 Thermoplasmatota archaeon | reverse complement strand
CCTTCGAGGTTCCGGTTTTCATGGTAATGCTTAGCAGGTTTGGCATTGTAACTGCGGAATACTGGGCAAGCAAGTGGCGATATGCAGTCGTTGGCGCCCTGATATTTGGCCTGATTTTTTCCCCTGGGGTCACAGGTTTTACAATGATGGCACTTGCAATCCCCATAATAATTCTTTATTTCGGAGGTATTTACTTCGCGAGAAGGGCAGAGAAAAAGATCGCGCAGGAACAGGCAGTCGTGATTGACGCCTAATACATCGTTAGATTGAATTTTTTATCCATTTCCTCGTATGTTTTCCGGTCGCTTATGCCAAGTATGCTGGACATCCTTGACATCTGAGCAGCATCAGACTGGTCGAATTCTTCTCTTCCTAGAGCAAGCCTTCTGAGATCATCCCGGAAATATACTGTCTCGCCATGTTTCCTGAGGCAATGGATGCACTCTGCAACTTCATCCTCGTCGTCCTTCATTTCCGAAAAGCAGTCCTTGTAACTCATAGATCACCACATCTCTTTGCGTCAAAAGCAGGCATTCGCACATTATATCGATCCAGCATGATGCGTAAATAGTAGACCATGTTGGAAAGATATTCCATTGCGGCATCTTCTCCAAACTGGGAAAATCCGCATTTACCTATTGAACCTGCCATACCGGTCAAGGAAACCACCGGGGCGTTTCCGGATAGAATTGAACCGAATTGTGTGAGAAGGTCTGCAGCAACCTTGTATTTTTCCTCGTGCGTCAGGGAAAATTTGAACTTGTATTTTCCAGTTCGCTTCTTTATCCTAGACCATGCGTCGTTGATCTCACCGGAAAGAACAGCGGACCTGATAATTTCCAAATCTGTCAGTACGTTCATCTAGAGACCCCCAAACACTCCTCCTGCGAATGGCAGTATCGTAAAGAAGAGACTGAACGTAAAGAACAAGGCCACGACTACAAGGGCCGAGAAATAGACGGGTATCCTGTTTGAAACAGAAAGATCGAAGCTGCTATCCTCTTTGCTATCCCTCCAATACATGAACATCATTATGCGGAAATAATAGAAGACGGATATTGCGCTATTGAGTATTGCAACTACGGCAAGCCACCAGAGTCCTCCCTGCACGAGCGAGAGGAAGAGGAAGAATTTTGCAAGGAATCCCCCCGTGAGCGGTATACCAGCCAGGGAAAGCAGGATTATAGAAAATGCAAGTGCAAGCCCTGGAGATTTCCTCCCCAATCCCGAAATATCATCCACGCTCGGACTGTCCTTCCGGATAATATTCATTGTAAGGAAAGCACCTCCCTTCATGAATATGTAAACCAGCGAATAGAGCATTCCAGCCGCGATTGCATAATCAGCCGCCTGTGTTCCCGGAGCATATCCAACGACCGCCAGAACAAGGATAAGATATCCTGCCTGTGCAACGCTTGAATATGCAAGAAGCCTCTTAAGGTTGTTCTGGGAGAGAGCGGAAATATTGGCATAAGTCATTGTCGCCACTGCAAGTATTGCGAAGAAAACGTACACATAGGTATCAAGACCAGCAAAGCCGGCGATGAATACTTTGAGCATTATCACGAAAGCAACAAGCTTGCTGCCCGTTGAAAGGAAGCTGGAAACAGAGTTCTCTGTCCCATCGTATGTATCGATGGCCCACTGGTGCATGGGGAATATGGCCATCTTGAAACCAAACCCGATGGTAAGAAAAGCAAGTGCAATCAGCATATCAGGGGTTGAAGAGACAGCAATGTGACCCAGCAGGCTGAATGTCCCGGTAGAAAGATAGAAATAAGAAAGCCCGAAGATTATGAAGGCTGTTGCAACAGTACCGGTAAAGAAATACTTGGTGGCGGATTCAAGCGTCCTCTTTGTCTTGTGGAAGCCTGCTATTATGTAGGTGCCAATACTCACCGCCTCGAATGAGATGAAAAGCGTTATGAGGTTATAGCTGAAGGCAGCAACTATCATGCCCACCGATACAAAGAGCAGCATAGCGTAGAATATCTCACTCCTTGCGGCAATGTTCTTCAATGCAGGGTACGTGATAAAACCCGAAGCCACCAGGAAGAGAAGGGCAAAGTAGAAGCCGAAGCCGTTGAACACCATTCCTTCAGAAGCAACATATGGCAGTATGTTGTACCATTCCATCAGCAAGAGGATGAAAGCAACTACGAATGCAGCCATTGCAATTGTAGCATATACAATTGACCTCAGTCTCTTTATTCCGAGAGCCAGGATGATGAAGCCTGCTGCCCCGAGGACAAGCATAGGATAGTAGAATGCCAGTTGATTGGTGTCAAACGTCATATTATTCCTCCAGCGTAAGCCTGAATGGGACCGAAGAACAGGACCGGGAATACACCCAGGATCAGTATGGTCACGAATACGAGAAGCAGCATCGCCAGTGGTGCTCCGCCAATATCCGATATCTTTCCAAGTTTCTCATTGTATGGACCATAAAGCGCCTTTTGAGCCGCCCAGATATGGTAAGATGCAGTGATGAGCATTCCGAATACAAGGAAGAATATCCAGTACCCGATAGCAGGGAATGATCCCACGATAATCGAAAACTCACCGACGAATCCAGCCAGCCCCGGAAGACCCAGTGATGCAAGCAGTCCGCCAAGAAGAAGCGTGGAGAGGAATGGGGCATCCCGATATATTCCACCCAGCGACGGTATTCTGTCGCTTCCCGTTTTCAGCATGATGTAGTAAATTGATGCAAAAACAAGAAGCATTATTATTCCATGCGTTGCGATCTGAAACATTCCGCCCGATGCAACGATGAGAGCGTTCTCGCTTTTAAGGGGGTCCAGAAAAGCCGATGCGAACGCAAGTGTAACGAAACCCATAGAGGCTGCGCTGGCATAAGCCATCATTCTCTTCATGGATTGCTGGAACATGGCTGTCAGGGCGAAATATGCAATGCTTACCAGCCCGAGACCTACAAGTATGTCAAGCCCGGCTGTGCCTATAAGTCCGCCGAACGGGAAAATTATGCCAAACAGACCGTATCCGCCCATTGCAGACAGGGCGCCTGCCAGTATGATTGTACCCGGATAAGGAGCCTGTTCATAAGAATCTGCAAGCCATGCATGAACCGGGAAGGAGGGAAGCTTGACAAGGAATGCGAAAACGAAGCCAAAGAGTATGAAGTATTTTGCAATTTCAGGAAGTGCGGAAGTGAACGTCGCATTCTGCATCGCCTGGAGGAGTTCGCTCATCTGGAACGTAAGAACCTTGTACTGCAAGTCGTAATAACTGTACAGGGCAAAAATGGAGAGGAGCATGAATATCGACGCAATATGCGTATAGACGAAAAATTTCAGGGATACGCCGTCCTTCCTTGGTCCACCAAATTTACCTATTATGAAATATACCGGAACAAGGACAAGTTCCCAGAAGACGTAGAAGAAGAGGAAGTTCCTGGATATCAGGAGACCTATCATGCCGGCTTCTGTGAGCATGATCATCATGAACATGGACGATGGGTAAAGTTTCCTGTCCGTCACGAAGGCGGCGGCAGCAAATATTATACCCGTGAGTATGAGAAGGGCATCGGCAAACCCGGATACGCCGATAGAGAAGTAAATCCCGACAGACTTGGACAGTGCAATGTTTGTCTGTGAGATGAAACCGCCCGCATATCCCGAAGAAAACCTGAGTACACTGTAGAGGATGATTGCTATCAGTGTCAGAATGGACGATACCTTCGTGAATATTGATGACTTGTCCTTCAGTATTATCGCTATCAGGGCAGAAAGAAGAACCCAGATAAAGATTCCAAGTATAATCATAGCGAACCACCCAGGATCTCAACCAGGAGGAAGATGATCGCTGCAATCAGCACCAGGACAATGAAATAATTCTCGACTATACCAGATTGGATCCTTCTGAACGCCGAACCGAGCCGGACCACGTCATGCCCGGTTGATTCATTGGCTGAATTATAGCGATACTCGAATCCTGAAAATGCAGATGATAAGGGCAATATTACCCTGACGGCAATCAGGTTTGTATAGAGCTTATCAAGATAGTATTTGTTTTTCAATACCCTGTACGCCCTGTTGTCTGTGGTATCGAGCTTCTTCCACCGGTTTCCGGTTCCGACGTATATTCCCAGGAGGACGCCAATGGCTACAAGCACGTATACGAGAACTTCCAACATCACTGGCGCACTAAATGCTGAATACAACGAATCAAGGTACTTATAGAAGCTATTCTGGAACAGGCCGAATGATAGCGCAAGCGCAGCCAGTGCCATCAAAGGGATCAGGACATATTTCGGCGGATCCCGTGCATGCTCGGCGAGATAAGAGCGAGGCTTTCCAAGTGCCACCATAGAGAACATCCTGAATGTGTAGAATGCCGTGAAGAATTCACCGAATGCAAGGAATACCCATGGTAGTAAGTGGGCGGCATTATAGCCCGATGATACGTAGTATGACCACGAAGCATCGATGATCGCACCCTTTGAGAAGAAACCTGCGGCAGGAGGTATGCCCGCAAGCGTAATTGCACCTATGAACATGAGCGAAACTGTCCAGGGCATTCTGCGCCATAGTCCTCCCATCTCCCTCAGGTCCCTGAGATCCATGAGTGCTATCAGGATAGCGCCTGCGGTAAGGAACAGGAGCGCCTTGAAGAAAGCATGAACAACAAGCTGGTACATCGCAAGTGAAACACCTGCAGATCCTATTATTCCCCCGATGCCAAGAGCCGCCATCATGTATCCTATTTGACTTATGGTCGAATATGCAAGTACACGCTTGATGTCGTTCATAACCCAGGCAAGGGTTCCGGAATATATGGCAGTGAATGCACCGATAAATGCAACGACGTAAAGGGAGAATGACGCGGAGTCAATGAATAGAGGGAATATCCTTGCTATAAGGTATACTCCAGCTGTAACCATGGTTGCGGCGTGTATAAGCGCAGAAACAGTAGTTGGACCCTCCATCGCATCTGGAATCCAGACGTGAAGAGGAAACTGCGCAGATTTACCGATTGCACCACCAAGGATGAATATCGTAATGATACCTAATTTCGTCGGTCCTATCAGTGCGGCTACTGCGGATGCATTTGATATCAACGTTGGAATGCTCAGCGGATCAGCATATGCTCCAGAAAGAGAGGAGTACAGAATTGCAAGTCCAATGATGAGCGACATATCACCGACACGTGTAACTATGAAAGCCTTCTTCGCAGCAGAAGCCGCATTGGGCTTGAAGTACCAGAAACCGATCAACAGGTATGAACAGAGACCGACTATCTCCCAGAACAGGAACAGAAGAACAAGATTTGATGAAAGTATGACTCCAAGCATGGCAGATGTAAAAAGAGCGGTTTCCGCAAAGTAGACATGCTTCTTCGGGTCCTCTTTCATGTAATATGTGGCAAAGAGATGTATCATCAACGATACAAATGATACCATCAATACCATTACAAGTGCAAGATGATCCACGTAGACGCCATAGCTCAGGTTGGCAAACCATGAGTATGATTCGTTGATTGTTGAGGAACCGATTGTGAGGTAAATATATCCAGAAAGTATGAATGAAACCGCAATTGAAGCGGAACTGATTATTCCTGCCAATCTAATTTTGCGCATCCCTGCGACCAGTGCTATTGGTGAAGCCAGAAGAGGCGATAGAAATATGAACCAAACTGCAAAATCCATTTTTATCCCTTTATCTCACTGAGCAGTGGAATGTCTACTTTTCCAAACTTTCTGTACACTGCGACCAGAAGGCTGAAACCAACGACTGATTCAATGGCTGCGATTGCTATTACAAAAAGGGCGAGTACAATAGGATCCGGAAGAGAACGTGCAACCGATATCAGGTTCAAGACTGCAGAGTTAATCATGATCTCCAGGGAGATCAGCATCTTTATCCCGACCTTGGAGCTCATCACGCCGTATAGACCGATACAGAATAGAAGAAGGGCGACGGTCTGTGGTATAATAAGGGGCATCGACATTCAATCATCCCTCCCGGTTATGTACAGCATTCCTATGATACCTCCCACAAGAATAAGCGATAGAAGCTCAAATGCGGCAATATATGTTGTGAAAAGTGAAGAAGCAACTGCCCCTATGTTCTGTGATACTGCCTGGAAGCTTGTTATACTTCTCAGCATCGTAACGAAAAATACGAGGAAAAATACGGCTACGGCAGCAAAGGCCTTTTTATTCAAATTCCTTACCTCCGGTGAGCATTAACGTGAAAACAAGAAGCGTGACTATTGCGCCAACATAGACAAGAAGCTCGATGCTAGCGACAAGCGATGAACCCAGCAGGAGAAACACCCCAGCCATGCTGAATAGGAAAAACATCAGCCAGGTTGCAGAATGTACAATATTCTTGTCCTGGACCGCCTTCACTGCTGTTACTATGAGCAGGATTGCGAAGATGAGAAAAAGAATGGTGAATATTATCGTGGAGTCACTCATTTCTTTACCTCCTTCTCATCCATTGCCAGTTCTAACGGAGAGTACAGGAAGCTGTTCTTCGTTCTTGCTGTCTCGAACTCATGTGTAAGGTATATAGCCGTCGTCGGGCATATCTCTTCACAGTTCCTGCACACGGTACATGTGCCGAAGTTGACGTCCGGATAAAGCATCCTCTTGTTCCGCGGGTTTTCCCTGACAAGTTTCTCCATCTTTATGCTGCCGTTTGGACATACCTGTTCGCAAAGTGTGCAGCCAACACAATCATCAAGTTTGAGTGAAATTCTGAACCTGAACCTTTCTGGCTCATATGGTTTAACTTCCGGATACTGAACCGTAACAGGCTTCCTGAAGAGATGAGAAGCAACGCTGATCATTCCGCTCAGAATGCCTACAAGTGGGATCCTCTTCTTAGGTTCTTTTACTTCCATTCTACCATCCCAGTCCCAGTGTTAGGACACCAGCCAGAACAAGATTTATGAAGGATATCGGAAGGAGGTATTTCCATCCTGTGTTGACGAGGCGGTCGATCCGTATCCTGGGCATAGACAACCATATTGTGAATGATATCAACACGAGAATGAGACCCTTGACTATGAGCCATATAAAACCAACCTGCGAGGAAAATGGGCCGTTGAAACCGCCAATATAGAGAAGAGCAATGAGGAGTGACCCAAGGAAAATGGTGCCAAAAAGTCCAATGTAGAATAGGGCAAACCTCATTCCTGTATATTCGGTTGAGTACCCGGAAACTAGTTCGCTGTCGCTCTCACCCATATCAAATGGAGAATATGAGGCACGCGCTACCATTGCAATGAAGAAAACCAGCAGACCAATGGGCTCCAGTATGCCATATGGAAGAATCTCCGTCGTTACAACGGACTCCAGGCTTAGTGATGTTGGCGTTCTTGCAGAAGCCATCACGACTATGGCGAGCACCGAGAGCATCATCGGAACCTCAAACGAAACATCCTTTGCTACTGTCCTAAGGGCGCCCATAAGGGCATACTTATTGTGAGAACCTATGCCTGCAAGCACTTCCCCTATTGGCATTATGGCTAGAATGGCAAAAATGAATATTATGCTAACATCTGAATATGTAACAGTCAGGTTCCCGAATATTGAAAGATTTCCATATGGCAGGAAAGCAAATGCCAGGACAAGCCCGAAGAAAACTATAAATGGTGCCACCTTGTATGGAAGATCATCCCTCTCTTTTGGAAAGATGATCTCCTTGCCCATGAGTTTCAGTGCATCTGCGATTAGTTGCAGGGATCCAAACTTTCCAACCCTGTTGGGTCCGATCCTCTGCTGCACCCTCGCCATGTATTTTCTGAACAGATATATCATGAAGATCAGCATAACGCTGACAAAGATCACGAGAATAATGCTCTCAATTATGTACGCAAGAGCATAGCCTATGTCATGGCCAAGGAAGCTCAGAACACCGTAGATCCATTGAAGTATGCTCATCTGTCAATCTCTCCGAATACAAGATCAATGGAACCGCTGATTGCGATCATATCTGCAAGCATGACGTCTTTTGAAAGTACAGGGAGGATAGAAAGATTCTTGAATGTGGGACTCCTGACACGTACACGGTAAGGCTTCACGCCACCGTCTGCGACTATATAGACACCGAACTCTCCCTTGGAAGACTCCGTACGAGCATAGTATTCGCCTTCTCCCCGCATCCTTATCATCATGGATTTTTTGGCCTTTGGGTTGAAGTACGGACCTTCCGGGAGTTTCTCAAGTCCCTGTTTTATAATTTTGAGTGATTGCCTCATTTCCTCGAATCTCACAAGGAACCTGGCAAGGTTATCGCCCTTGTGTGAAATAGGGATTTCAAAGTTAACCTTGTCATAGAAAAGATATGGTTCGGCTTTTCGAACATCATATTCAACGCCTGAAGCCCTGAGCATAGGCCCAGTGACTCCATAGGAAATCGCAACCTCCTTGCTAAGAACGCCTATTCCCTTTGTTCTAGAAAGGAATACATCATTCTTGACATAAAGGTTGTATATTTCCTCAAGTTTCTTTGGAAAAGTAGCGAGGAAGTCCTTGATCTCCTCAATTATCTTGTCGTTGAAATCCTGATAGACTCCGCCGATGCTCATGTAGTTTGTTTCCTGCCTTGATCCACATGCCTCCGTGAATATCGTAAGTATCTTCTCCCTTTCCGCAAAGCAGTAAAAGAAAGGTGTGAGCATACCAAGATCCAGGCCGTAGGCACCCGCCCAGACCAGATGAGCGGCAATCCTGCTGAGTTCCGCAATTATAACGCGGATCCACTTGGCCCTATCCGGTGGTGGAACACCGAGAATCTTCTCGGCTGCCTCAAGATAGCCGACCTCCATGTTCATGGCGCCAACGTAATCCATCCTGTCAAAATAGACTAGATTATCGCAATAATAACCCATTTCACAGAGCTTTTCAGCATTGCGGTGAAGGTAACCAATAACCGGCTCCAGCTCCTTTATTATCTCGCCATCGAGCTTCGCCTTCAATCTCAAGACACCATGCATGGATGGATGCTGCGGTCCTATGTTAAGCTCTATCCATGGGTCGCTCACCAGCCATCACCAGCGTCAAAAGTTACGTAATCTTCGCCGTCTTCGTCCATGTTGATGTATTGGACCTTGCTCAGGTCGTAGTCCTTCCTCAGAGGGTGGCCAACCCAGCTTTCCGGCAAAAAGAGCCTCTTCAGGTTTGGATGTCCGTCAAATTTTACTCCCACGAGATCGTACTGCTCACGTTCATCCCAGTTGGCGCTTGGCCATATTCCGGTCACGCTTGGAACAACACTGTTTTTCGTGTTTACCTTAACAACGACATATTCGTTTCTTTCCATAGAATGAAGATGGTATACCACATCAATTGAGTCTTTCCTGTCCACCGCAGTAACGAGTGAAAGATGATCAAAGCCTTTGCTCCTCATCTCCTTCATGAAGGGGATGAGATTCTCAAGAGAAACAAGAATGATCTTTCGATTGTCCTTCCCAATGCTTTCAGAAATGATGTCGACCATTTTTTCACCTGTCGGTTTCTCCTCTAATCTTCTTTTGAAGTGTAATTATGCCATAAGTCAGGGCTTCAGGTGTCGGAGGGCAGCCCGGAACATAAACGTCGACAGGAACTACCCTATCAACTCCGAGGACAACAGAATACCCTCGTGCGTATGGCCCACCCTGGATAACGCATACGCCCATTGCGATGACATACTTGGGATAGGGCATCTCATCGTAGACCCTGCGGATCCTTGGAGCCATTTTTTTCGTTACGGTTCCTGATACAATCATTAGATCGGATTGTCTCGGAGAATTCCTGAATATCTCGCTGCCAAATCTTGAGATGTCGAGTTTTGAAGCCTGAATTGCCATCATTTCTATCGCACAGCAGGCAAGTCCAAGTGTAAGGGGCCATAGCGAATTGCTTCGTCCCCATGTCAGGGCATTTTCCAGCGTAGTGGTAAGAACCCCTGTTTCGCCTGTTTTCATTTGACCCACCTCATATGTCCTTCCTTAAATGCATAGTAAACCGCAAATAGTGGCATCGTCAGGAAAATCATAGTCTCAATAAATGGAAAAACGCCAAGATGGTAAAAGTCAAATGCCCATGGAAACAGCAATACCATGTCAACATCAAACAGCACAAAAAGAAGAACAACAACGAAATACTGGATATTCACGTATTTACCAAAATCCCCAACAGAAACCTCCCCGGTTTCATACGGTTCCATGTACCTGGAATCCTGAACCTTAGGAGACATTGAGTTTCCAAGATTCTTGATTATATCAGATGGCTTTAAGCTTATACCGGGTTTTTTGTATCTACCTTCACTCAAGCTTGGAATGACAGAAAAAATGAGCAGCATAGCCAGTATGAGCAGAATCAGTATTATGGCTATGGGCAGATACCCCTCAAGCATGCGGTGGAAATCGCAAGATTGTATTTAAGAATTTATGAGTCCTGTTCAAGGAAATAACTATTTCCCAAGACTTTTCGCACAATTTGAATAATTTTCCAGATGTTTGCATTTGATCATCGTTCACGTTACCGGAGGTTGTTCAATTCCTCAATGATGTTTTCGGTAGCCCATCCATAATTATAAAAAATGATCGAATCAGCCCGTCCAGATAGAGCGGCCTCCACTGATTGATTAAGCCTGGACGGATTATATGCATAAGGATAGTTTATGTTGATTCCTGCACGTATCGGCGTGTGGTCGGGGACATTCTTCCGAATAGCCGCAACATCACGCCTGATATCAGATATATTCTGGAAGTAAGCAATAAGGTCCAGACCATTAATCCTTCCTGAAGGAAAATCGAGGTCAATTCCTGAACCTGTGAGACCCTTGCTTGTGCTAACTATGCTGATACCCGTTCCCGATTGATTCGCTGCCTCTGAATACTCTGATAAGAGGTCTCTGCTGACCGCCTTCTTGTAGGACATAATATCTTCGAAACCGCTCTGCTTTAAATTCTTAGTGAGATCTGAATCGTTCACTGCTTCCGGATTGATTATCTTAGCCTGGTTCATGATCTCATCATGAATGAGCTTAATTGCGCGGTCCCTTGCATCCTTCAGATCAATACCTTTTCCCTTTGCATTTGTTATGCAATCCTGGCAAAAACAGGTCGAAAGAAGGTACGACATCACAGGTGTGATCCGAATGCCCATGACCTCATGATGTGCCCCATGCAAGAATGACGATGGAAAAAATGCAGACTCTAGTTCAATTTCTCCAACTTCGTAATCAGCGCCGAGCGACGATATCAATGAAGCCACATATTTTCTTGAGTCTGACTTTACAGGGCAGAGAAGATTAGGATCAGCCTCACCGTACATGTTTTCAACTGCAAGTTCGCTGTGATCTCTGGCAAATACGGCATTGTGGAGGCATACCGTCCATGCATTGACTGTTATGGAATATTCCTTTGCAGTATCAACTGCTTCCTTCAATATATCCTTGCTGGGATAGCATTTACTCTTGATTGGGTGAATCCTGCTGTTCATAGAATTCATGCGTGCAGGATCAAAATAGACAACGCCTTCTTCCGCGTTGTATATTTTTCTTCTTGGATTGTGTGGAAGAAAAAAACGCCCGGAATGGTAGCTAACAGCAAGGTTAATGAATTCAATTCCATTTGAAGCGAGTTTGTGCAATACAGTCTTTGCGCCCTCATCGGCTAGATCCCATGGATGAACATATATGCCTAATCGCATTGCATTGTAGCTCACAGGTACACAAAATTATTTGCCTTCACTCTTCCTTCAGCATAAGACGGAATAGTTGCAATTCCGAAATGTTAAATTTTTATTTGTACAGTCGATCCTGTGCAGTTGCGAAGTAAGAAATGCGTTGAATGCGGTGCTGCAATATCATCTTCCGACACTGTCTGTCCTTACTGCGGTGCAATTCAACCCTCGGTGACAGAGACAAGAACATTTGTTAGTGAAGACGAGCCGAAGAAACGAAGGAAGAGTTATCTCGACGGAAGGTCATACCTGCTTCAAGGAGAAGAGGTTGTCGGGACCTTCATGCCGGACCGTGAATTTAGGAGAAGAGCCTTCAGGTCTTCTTTTCTTGCCTCTTTTATAATGTTATTATTTGTTACAAGTTTCGGAATACTTACGGGTATAAGCGGGTTAGGTCCATTATCCGCTTTGACTGTTGTTTTGTTTGTTCTTACCTCCATAGGGGTTCCATTGATAATATCGCTTCCAGTTTCGTTTCTGCAAATAAAGAAGATTTTCTCAGTGGTCTATGTGATAACAGACAAGAGAGTCATAATTCCGCAGCTAAGAAAGAAGAGCGGCCCAGTTATAATGCCAATTCCTGATATTTCAAGGGCCGTAGTAGTAAAAAGCGGCAGGATTAAGTCAGAAGGCCAACGACAGCAGTATTCAGTGGCATTCATGCCCGCAGGAACCACTTTATTTTCAAGTCAAAGCGCCCCCGAGGTTTCGTTCAGAGATCTGTTCAATTCAATGAGGGGGTCCGGCAGGCAGGCTTCGGTGAGAATGCTGTTGACAAACTCATTCAGGATCATTTCGCTTGATGAGGCCCAGAAGGGTCTTTTGATGTTTAATACGCTAAAGAAGCCTGCAACCGATAAGACAGCACAGTAGTATCTATTTAAGATTCATCTTCATGGATTCATACATTCTCATTACATCCCTGGGATCGAAGGGCCTGGATGTTCTCTTCTTAACAGATGCGATTAACTCACCTGGGTTTCCTTTGAGAATATTGGGTAATATCTCCCTGACAACCTCAAATAGCTCTGCATCGGATAGAGGTTTGATGTTTTCTGAATTTACAATATCCTTCAATGAATGACCTTTTGACAGGAGCTCAAGTGCTGCGTCCACGGAAACTTCTCCAAGAGACCTGCCTTTAATTGCATTAACCAGATCTATTAAGGTCTTATCGTCAAAAGATTTGCCGCTCTTCTTCTCAATCTCCGGCAGTCTCTGAAGAATCAGCCTGGCTGAGTACCTCGGACTCAGTATGCCCGACAGTGAGAGGAACAACCCAAGTTTAGCATCGGTGACAAGGGTGGAAGCGTCCTGGAATGAAATTTTGTAATCGGAGGCAAGTTTATTTACCCTCTCCTCGGCAGAAAGTCTTCCGAATTCTTCAGCTGATTTAATATCTTCACTGCTCAACCGGATTGGCTCAAGGTCCGTTTCGGGATACATGCGTTCTGCTCCTGGAAGAGGGCGGAGAAAGGTGGTTCTTCCCTGATCAGAGAAGGAACGGGTTTCATCAAGCCTTAGGTCGAGAAGATTCTGGATCCTTGCTGGAATTTCACTTTCAAGAATCGATGCCTTGTTTTTGCTTGTAATAACGAGCATGAATGCATCCAGCTCACTGCATCCTGCTTTTTTCGATAAGATCTTGACGTCATCGGATGTCAGGCCGTAACCGGGAAGCTCATCCGAGTGCAATATACCCTGGACTGCAAATACCTTTGTCAGGTCGGCAATCTCTCTTCCCAGACGCATGTCCTGTGATTTCAAGACACCAGCCATTTTGTCAAGTTTTGCCAGAAAAACATGCTTTCCCTCCTTCAGTCCCTTGCTGATTAATGAGCTACCTGATGACAGGAGGTCGCTGCTTATATCCAAGAAATGCAATGATCCCTGAAAGCCTCCGCGTTCATGAATCGTGGATGCCACCTTTTCGAGCATTAGTTGGCGATCTATTTCACTTTCAATTGCCTCCTTTATCTGTGAAATTCTGGATATTCCCTTTATCTCAACTCTTCCGTGCCCCATGGAAAGGTTGACATCCTGCCGGATAGAATCTGAGTCGCGCCTTGCCATTCCCGTAGTCATGGCAGTAAGGCCGATTTTTCTGGCAACCTCTATTGCATGATCCTCGTCGACGATATCCGGATCAGTTGTGATCTCAATAAGAGGGATGCCAAGCCGCCCGAGAGAATAACGTACAGAATCGCCGGAGTCAGAGATCTTCCTGGCTGAATCCTCTTCAAGGCAAACGGAAGTGATCCCCACCTTGCCTTTCGATGTGTCGATGCTTCCGTTGACTGCAACAAGAGAGGTTCTCTGGAACCCGGACGTGTTTGAGCCATCGATTACTATTTTTCTCATGCATTCTATGGCGGGGAGGATAGAACATTTCAGTGATGCGGCAACCTTGAGTGCAGTGAGCAGTGCATCCTGGTTTACAGGTCGCGGAGGCTCCTCGTCGTATTCCACGAGGCATGTATTTTCAGGGCACAGGTAAGTGAAAGAACGATCTCTCTCCTCTTCATATCTGGCAGCCCTGTCGACTGCGCCGGATTCCCCGCTTGCCGGCCTGAGTTTTCTGTGCAATTCAAATGATCCTTCTTCACTCCATTCAACAGGGCACCTGCAGAAAAGCTTTCCTGTATTTAACTGCACATGCACTTCAAGCCCGATTTTCAAGCGATTCACCATTATATTTCACCATGCAGAAGGGACCTTTCAGAAATCTCCCCTCGAAGGTTCTTGGTCATCCATTTCTCGAATTCATCTGGGTAATGTGCCAGCACATACATGGATTTAGCTAGTGCAGTTTCAGGAAGCATGTTTTCAAGTGGGACTGCCCCTGCGGCAAGAAGCTTCCTTCCGCTTGCATAGACTTCAAGATCAACCCTGCCGAAGAGGCATTGGGATGTGATGACAAAATGTTTTCCTGCATCGGTAAGCTCACGGATTTTGGGAAGCAGACGTTCAGCTACATGACCAAGTCCTGTCGCCATGATCACCACCGCTTTTTTCCTGCTGGAAAAGGATTCCAGGTCCTCCTGGTTGGAAAGCGGGTTAAAGTAGTATATGCCGGCCGCCTGGTCGAGTTTATCTGAAAATATGTTTTCTGCATCTGGATGCTTGATGTCGTTATTCAGCGACACTTTCTTTTCTCTTATCGTACCCAGCTCGCCTGTCTCGATTGCCCTGAACGCATCTCTGCGTGTAGTGTGCATTTTGCGTGCCCTGACACCCCTGATTAGCGACGATGAGCCATCTGATATCGAGGAGTGCATGCATATGCCAACTTCGCCGAATCTCTCCATTGAGAACCGAACCGAAGACTCGATGTTTTCAAATGCATCGCTGCTCGGCCTGTCGGAGCTTCTCTGGGACCCCGTCAGGATTATGGGTCCCTTCTGCCGTTCAAACATGAAGGCAAGTGCAGATGCCGTGTAAGACATTGTATCTGTGCCATGCAGCAGAATGACGGCGTCGTCCTCATCGAGCGCTTTCTTTACAAGCCTGCCGGTCCTGATCCAGTTATCAGGCTGCATATTCTCGCTCAATATACTGTCAATAATCTTTGCCTTTAGTGTGATCTTGTCTTTTATGTCCCTGATAGAATCAAGAATGAAGCTGACATCCTCGGTTGGTTTCACAGCACCGGTAGCGTAGTCTACCTTGCTGGATATAGTGCCTCCTGTTGAAAGAAGGCTTATCTTTCTGGATCCATTGCCAATGGTTGCCATTTCCATCGAATGATTATTGCTGCTATGGCTCTCCTCCAATGATTCAATAAGCTTCACCGTATTGAAAGAAAACCTCACATTGTAACCGCTTGAAAGCTTGAACACTAGCTCATTCCCATCGCGCTTTATGAATGTGACATCGAGAATCTGCCCCTCATGTTCAATCTTCAGCCTGGATCCGAACTCTGCGAATTCCTTAACTGTCATCTTGACTCCTGGATCAACATGTGCCATATGTGACACGATGCGTTGCCTGAGGCACATATCTTCGGCCAATAAAAGCTTAGTTAACTGCGACGCTCAGGCATTCAATATTCTGAGAGAGTCCGGCTTCTGCCTGCACCAGGCATTCCCAGCATGTTGGCGAGTGAGGAGGCATTCCTGGGAGCGTTTCCCTGCGGATGGTTGTTGAAGTAAACGTAAAGATCGCGATATCTTGATGCGGCAGCGAGAATCTTGTCTGCGATCGTCATGAGCTCAGCATCGCTATAGCTGTAAAGATAGCGTTCCATTCCATCGCTGTTAGGATTGCTCCATTCCGCTGAGTTGTGCCCATGGAGCCTGATGTAAACCATCCGAGTTTGAGATGAAATAGTATCCATAGGTTTTTCCGGGCTGTCAATATCAACCATTGTCACGTTCTTTTCCAACAGACTCTCGGCCAGGTCGGCGTCGTTATATAGGTCCACGTTCCTGACCTCCACGGCGTACATATACCTGGATGTGTCCATCATCGATAGAAGCTTGAGCAGATTTTCTTTGCGCCTTGCACCGAAGAATGGTGGAAGTTGAAGCAGAACTGAACCTAGAGACCCGCTTCTATGAATTATTTCAAGAACAGATGCCTCAAATGACTGTGCAAAGTGGCCAGCGGCCTCTGCATTCCGCAGCACCAGGTCATGTGAGAGATCCCTTGGAAGTTTCACGGAGAACCTGAATCCATGAAAATTCTTTGCTTTCTGAACCCAGGATGAGAGCATCCTCTCCGCAGGTATCATGTAGAAAGTGCTGTTTATCTCCACCGAATGGAACCTGCTTGCGTAATAGGCTAGTTTATCCTTGCTGGATGCGGGGTAAAAACTGCCTTCCCAGTCCCTGTACGACCATCCGGAACAACCGAGAAAAATCATCTGGAACCCTTGAGCATTTCCCTCGCAATTATTATCCTCTGGATCTGGTTTGTTCCCTCATAAATCTGCGTTATTTTGGCATCTCGCATGTGCCGTTCTGCATCAAAATCAGTTGTGTATCCATACCCGCCAAAGAGCTGGACACAATCCGTCGTTATGCGCATTGCAGCATCAGATGCATGAAGCTTTGCCATCGATGATTCCATTATACAGGGTTCATGTTTTTCCCATTTCTGCGCTGCATTATAAGTCAGGAGCCTTGAAGCTTCAAGCTCGGTGCCCATCTCTGCGAGCATGAACTGTATTCCTTCGAAGTCAGCAATTGCCTTTCCAAACTGCTTCCTCTGCTTTATGTATGACATCGCCTCGTCAAGTGCACCCTGTGCAATACCGACGGCCTGCGCCGCAATACCGATCCTTCCTGCATCAAGTGTATCCATGACAACCTTGAATCCATCATTTTCTGTACCTACGATATTTTCTGCCGGTATAACTGCATCCTCGAATACGATCTCCACGGTACTGGAGCCTCGGATTCCCATCTTGTGGATATCCCTGCTTATCCTGATTCCAGGATAATTTGACTCGGCTACAAAAGTCGTTATTCCCCTGTGTCCTCTGGATGGTTCGGTTACAGCATCAAAAACAAAGAAATCGGCAATTCTTCCGTTTGATACGAATATTTTGGAACCATTTACAATGTAATCAGATCCTCTCTTTACTGCCTTAGTAGATATGGATGCTGCATCACTGCCTGCACCAGGTTCTGTTATAGCAAGACCGCCAACGCTCCCCTCTGCAACCCTGGTTAAATATTTCTTTTTCAGAGACTCGCTTCCGAACATTAGAAGTGGCTCTGCAAATAGCGTCAGGGCACCATCGAGCACCAGTGCAGTGCTCGGACATGCCTTTGATATCTCTTCAATGGCCCTTACCAGGAAAGTGAAGCTTAGTGAATTTCCTCCATATTTCTCTGGAATATAGGAAGAAAAGAGGCCCATCTTGACCATTTTTTCGATAAGAACCTTGGGGACTTCTTCCTCCTCATCTATTTTCTTGGCGAGTGGCCCTACCTCTTTTTTGGCGAAATCTCTAACATACGATAGGACGTCCTCTTCTAAGGCAGCCTTGTCATCTTTAACCATAGAAAACTATATGGTTAATGTGATTAATTGTTTTTCTTCAGGATGATTGCATCACTCGTTGATCTCTGATTTCAGTTCCTTGAGAAGTTCTTCACTTATCCTCGCACTTTCAGAATATATGGGATGCCTGGTTTCGATAAACGCATTCCTGCATTTTAGAAACGATTGCTTTTCCGTTTCCGAAAACCTGAACTTCAGGTATTGAAGCGTGGATTCAAGGGTATCCGTAGATCTTCCTTCCTCGGGGATGGCCTTTATTGAGTGATCGTCAAAGGTCAGATAGACCATCTTCTCAATCCCGGCCAGTTTAGGCATGCTGCTTATCATCGTTTTTTCATCTGGGAATTCTATGAACATAGTAACGCTGAACTCATTCTTCCCGGGTAAAATTTCACTGTAAATGCTTATGAGATCCCTGACTTCTGCCTGATCATATATCTTTTCGAGATAAATCATCTCGTTTATCTGGTTGACAACTATTTTAGGGTGCTCAAAAAGAAAACTGAATGTTTTGGTAACGAGGCGCCTCCCCCGCTCCAGTGAGATGACATCTCTGTACTCATCGTCCCTTATAGGCTCATACTCATCCGGAGTGTGAAGGTCCTCCGCTTTAATATTATACATAAGTATGATCACTGCGAGTTCAGTGATGCAAGCGTTTTCTCGTATTTCGCTGCGTGCGACTTCTCTGCTTTCGAGAGGACCTCAAACCAGTGGGCGATTTCCTCGAATCCCTCTTCTCTTGCCGTCTTGGCAAATCCCGGGTACATCTGCGTGAATTCGTAGGTTTCGCCTGCAATGGCAGATTTCAGATTCTGTGAAGTTGTACCTATTGGCTCGCCAGTAACCGGGTCTCCAACCTGCTTCAGATATTTCATGTGCCCAAAGGCATGGGAGGTTTCACCATCTGCTGTCGACCTGAAGACAGACGCTACTTCCTGATATCCTTCCTCATCAGCTGTCAGTGCAAAATAAAGGTATCTTCTGTTGGCCTGGCTTTCTCCGGCGAATCCAGTTTTCAAGTTCTCAAGCGTTTTGCTTTTTTTCAAATCCATGATTATCATACAGTAATTTTAATCCGATATTTTACCCTTTTCTAATTTTACATTCTTATTATTAAATAGTAAGTCAAATTGAAATGAATTCGCCCGCCCTGCTTGCGACCGCGAAAAGCGCCACATACCTGGGGACTTCCACCTCTCCAGAGAGAGAGAATTTTTCACCTTTCATGGTTATTGTCAATGGTCTGTTGATCCTGACGGTATCATTCCTTCCATGGAAAATCTCTGGTATAGCAGAATCCAGTGGGTTAAACTTCTCAAGATCTTGCAACGCGATCCTCGTAACTGCAAGACCAGTTTTTCCATGGAGGCTGCCAGGAAACCTGATGAGCCTGTGAATATCTGTTGTCACCGGCTCATCTATCTCGCACTTTATCCTGTTAATGGTTGCCCTGGCAACTGTGTCGCATATTTCCATGTCCTTTGGACCCATCAATGAATATTTTTTTATTCCTCGAGAGGGAAAGACGTCAATCTTTCTTGCGGTATTTCCCTCCATGTCGACAAACTTTTCAAGGCTCATGAGATATTTCTTGACCTGGTCTTCCTTTTTAAGTATCTTATTAAGGAGGCCAATGCTTTCTGGCGAGTTCTTTCTAATACCTTCATACAGATCTGCTATATCACTGTCAATCAGGCTGAACCATCCTGATGGATCTCGCTTCAATGTATCGTGAACATTTCGTATAGAGGATAAGGATATGCCCTCTCCACGGACTAAATTGGATATCTCCCTTCTGGAATTTGAGTCAAGTGGGTAAATTCCGTCGTCCTGTACATGCACATGGTAACCTCTTCCTCCGGAGAAGTACAGCTTTATAGAATCCTCACTTATGCCAAGCATGCCTGTCAGGAAAGTAAAAATAAGACGAAGTGTGTGTTTCTTAACCTCATCGAGTATCTGCTCGTACGTCATGGTGGATGCACCTTCTAAATGATCTGCATCAAGATCGAAGATCAGTTCGGCACCCTTCCAGCCTTTTTCCTGCATTGAGCGTTTTGTGGGATGGTCGTAATAGGCCAGGCTGTAATACATGTGCCTGGGCACGACATTTGAGAGAAATTTGCTCAGTTCCTCCCTCCCACGGAGAGACCTGTGCCTGATCATGGTACCGCTGAAAGGAATGAAACCGATCTCTCTCGATCCCAGGAGATCAGGTATCTCATATCTTAGGCTGCTATAATATTCACGGAATATCTCCTTCATCCTTGTTTCGGAATCCATTGTCTTCAGAACATCGATTAATGATATTAATTAGATTTGTATTCAGAGTGAAGTGAATAAAATCATACCTGCCCTGATCATGATTGCTCTCATAGCCCCGGGACTGGCTGTTGTGACGTCGTCAGGAACGCATTCAATTCAATCGACCAATCTGCAGTTGGAAGGATCAGGCGTCGTGCCGGATAATTACACCACTTTACAGTTATTCTCTACCGCACCTGGAGAAGCTTTTCCCCTTCTCAAAGAACTATCCGGAGGGATAATAAAGACAGCATCCTCGTTCGGGTATATTGAAGAGATTTCATATCCATCGCAATATAATTCAACCATTTCAAGAGATATTGAAGAGGTATCAGGATTAACTGGTTCCCTCTCCTATCTCAACTCGAGCGCATCATACATACCTTGTCTTAGTTTCACGCCAGCCCAGAGCTCTTCTGGTTACTACACGCCCCAGAATATATACGAAGCATATTCATTCAACTCTTCGAATTCTGCCGGGATAACTGGAAGCGGCACAACAATTGCTATCGTAGATGCATACGGAGACCCGTTGCTCAGATATGACATATCTGCCTTTGATAATGTTACGGGACTGCCTGCGGTAAATCTACAGACAATATACATGAATAATACGCCAAATGCTTATAATCAGAGCTGGGCAATTGAAACTGCTCTTGACGTCGAGTGGGCTCATGTTTCGGCTCCCGGTGCGAAGATCGTACTCGTAATATCGCAGGATGCACAGGCATCACTCACGGATGCGTTAAGTTACGTTATATCAAAGCACATATCAAACATTATATCGCTTAGTTGGGGAGAGGCCGAATCAAGTGTGGGATCGAGCGCGATAGCATCTGAAAATACAATGTTCTTACTTGCCGCACATGAAGGTATCACTATCCTTGCTGCAAGTGGTGATTTGGGTGCCTATGACGGTACCAAGATACTGAACGTGAATTTTCCTGCAAGTGACCCGTATGTTCTCGGAGTCGGAGGTACATCGCTTGATTACAACCAGGGCAAATATGTTGAGACGGCATGGGGAGGCAACCAAAGCGGTACTTCTTACGGCAGCGGCGGTGGTTACAGCCGGTATTTTAGCGAGCCATACTGGCAGTCAAATTCCAGTATAAATGCGACCGCAAGAGGAGTTCCAGATGTGGCAGCTGATGCAAACAAGGAAACTGGTGTTCTCCTGATTGCCGGTGGCAAGTCGTATGTCGCTGGTGGAACAAGCCTTGCGACACCGATTTGGGCTGGGATCGTGAGCAGAATTGACCAGAAACTTGGTTATTCCGTCGGTTACCTGAATCCACTTCTTTACCAGATTTATAGATCTCCGCTCTACCGGACTGCATTCAATGCCGTCACAAGCGGCAGTAATGGATACTACCAGGCCAGTTCTGGATGGAACCCGGTTACTGGATTGGGTTCACCCATAGTAAGCGGGCTCATTCCTGCTGTAAGCGAGATTGCATCTGACTATGGTGTTCTGGCATCATTTAGATCCAGCTATTCCTTTTATTCGCTGAATGGGACACTTTCAATTTCGAATGTTTCTCATAATACTCTTGCATTGAATGGGACCGTGTTTTACTATCTTTCAATGTATTATTCCAATTCTTCATATGTAAAGTTTGGTATAGCTTTGAACGCATCCGGGGTTTACAGCAGATTCTCAGAAGTAGACGATTCATATGCATTTTCCGTCAATTCCCAAATTGGTTCACTGAAAAGCAGCCTTGAATACAGGCTTTACTTATCATATAATGGCAGTTATGTTTCGACGCAGATTGATGGCGTTTCATATGGTACCTATCCAATAATGCAATCTTATGCTGGCTCCTCTGCGCCATCCATCGGAGTGGAAATAATTCGACCAGCAGATAATCTCACGGTTATTCCAGCCGCAGCCTTCACGGGCGTTGCCCTGCATAATCTAAATAATGGTATAATGTCGCTTAGAACGTTTGAACTCCACTATTCGGGAGTGGCACAGGATCAAGACTATTCAACGATAAATGTTGTTCAGAACGGATCAAGTTTTGCTTTTGTTTCAGGCATCAGCGCCGGAAATGCTTACTTAAATGGAAGCAATTCGACAAATACGGGACCTTGCATCATATACTCAACGGTTTATTCAAGCCACCCTACACTCACTTTCAACCTGACACGCACCGAGACGATCACTTCGTGGAAGGTTAACGGGTCAGTGCAGGCATCAAACGTGATTGAGTTTGCGCATCCGGGCAATTATACAGTAACCGCGACATATGACGGAGGGAATGTTTCCAGAGAGGTGGTCATTCCAGTTATACTGAAGACAGGGCTTCTGGTTCAAAACAGATATCCCTTCTATAAGCCAGAAATAAATTACACTTTAGATCATTCACTCTCTGGATCTGGGTTAATTGGCACCAACATGTCCGTTTACGGTTTTGCCGGGCAAAACATGCTCGCGTTAAACGCTCCTGGTTACCTTGCAAGTAACTTGACCTTCAAAGGAGGCAAATTCATAACTGCGAATCTTACACCGTTGAATGCGTCAGTATCAATATTTGTCTTTACCGGTAATGCAACCGTCAACCTGAACGGAACACTTCTTTCAGGAAGCATGGGCTCATACTCAAAATCGGTTGAACCTGGCTCTTACTATGTCAATGTTTCGGCTCCAGGCTTTCATAGCAAGAACAGCACTCTGGAATTATCTCCCGGCCAGAATTACAGCCTTCAGTATCTGTTGGTACCTACCGAGATTGTATATACACTTCAAGGCACTGTTTCTGATGCAGTACTGAAATTCCCAATCAGAGGCGTTGAAGTATCCGCTGGCGGAAAGACATACGGATACAGCAATGGTTCCGGTTTTTATGAGGTCTTTGCAGCGCAGGGATTCTATAACTTCACTTTCTCGAGCCCGGATTACAATGCCTCGATACTGGCAGAGCATTTGACATCAAACACCACGGCCAATGTTGGCTTATTTCCTCTTTCTGTAAACGTTTCCCAGGTTTATCGTGTCGAGATGAGCTTTTTCTTCCCGATTGGTTACCTTGCCCTCTATGTGTCGTGGAGTCCACCAGGCCAGGCAGGCGTTCAGTCTTTCAGGATAGATTACTCAACCAATTCCAACATGTCCGGCTATAACTACGTCGTAGTTTCTGGGACTTCGAGCTACACAGTTCTATTCCCAGTAACACCTGCCACAACTTATTATGTGCAGGTCCTCTCGATTCTTTCATCAAACCAGGTGGTTGCAGGCAAGATCGTCACACTGAATGCAGCATCCCTGCCAGACATACTGATTAATCTTGCCCTTTACATCGGCGTAATCACCTATCTTGTTGTAGCAATAAGAATATTGCGCAGGGCTTTCAAGAAAAAGAGGACGGATTAGTATTCTTTCCTGATTTGGCTGACTGCATCCACCATATTTTTCAGTTTAGCATAACCGATCTCCCTGGATCTGGTTCTCAGGCCGCAGTCCGGGTTAACACGTATCATTCCAGGATCTTGAATTGCATCGATTGCATATCGAATACGGTCCTCTATTAACTGTACAGGCTCTATGTAATCCACATGGACATCTGTAACACCGATTCCGATGAACTTCGTATTGTCGATATCCCAGAAGTCCTTCAGCTCCGAGAATGCTTTCCTGTGATCACTGCTGGTGCCAAGCTCATTTGTGTCCCTGTTTGCGAACTCGAGATTGTAACCTTGCAGCTTAAGATCTGCGCCTTTTTCGAACAGCATCCTGTAGTCCGTGCTATAGCATACATGAATGGAGAATTCGCATCCTTGAATGCCCTCGATTGACCTGTTAACAGACTCCACAACAAGGTCCATCTCAGACGGATGGGTAGTCGCAGCCGGCTCGTCGATCTGGACTTCGAATACCCCCGGCATAGATGTTGACCATATCTCCTTGAGATGCCTGATCTCTTCCCTCAGGATGTCTGCGAAGGCAAGCGCCAATTCCCTTTTATCCCTGTAATGCTCGTTGAATGACCAGTCTGCCATGGTATAAGGGCCAGTAATCGGTAGCTTGATCTTACGGGTTGCGTTCTTCATTATAAATTTTAGTTCATCGTCGTGAAAACTGCCCTTTCTCTTTATTGCCGATACAACGCTGCCCTTACGATAATATCTGTTGTCAAAGGATCTTACCGGGCCGAAAAATTCTATTCCTTGAAGTGAAGCCGCAACATGCTCGTACATCTCCCATCTGTACATTTCACCTGCCACACCGATATTGTCCAGGCCAGCTTTGTTGAAAAGATCAAGCGTTTCAAGAGTGGCTCTTTCCTTCAATTTCGTCAGCTCTGCATCGGTAGCTTTCCTGAAAACAGAGCTTAAATATTGTGGTTTCCTGAAACTCCCTATCTCCTGTGTAATAAGAACATCGTTATTCATTTACTCACCTACCTTCCCGAGAACCTGAACCTTCTTCGCTGCGATAACGTGCGGGAGAAAATCCAGGTATTCGGTGTGAGTTACGAAAACCTCGTCAAGCCCGAGCGGGGAAGATAGTTCCGCAACATCTTTCCTGAGCTGCTCGGATTCCTCCACACGGGTATTCTGGGAATTCATAAGTGCAATCCCGGGAACCTCACAGTGACTGGCAGCGATGCGGAACTCCTTTTCGCTTGAAGCAATAATGCTGAAGGGTTTGGCATTAATACCCTTCCCGATGCTTGAATTCGTAAGACCATATCTGACATAGAAAACCTTGGCAGAATCGAAAACATGAGAATATCCCTCATACATTGATTTATCTGGATAAGGTTCGAAAAGTAAAATCCTCTTCATTCCATGCCTCTTGATAAGGTCAAGGTAAATCTCAAGGAGGGAATCCTGTATTCTCTCAGTCTTAAGCTCCGGCGATACGTAGGACATATTAACAAAGCTTTCAATTCCGGGAAGGAAGTAAGCATAGTTCTCTGTGCCGTCTGTAATATACATTGAACCTGGGAGGTGCGAATCTGGGGTTGAATCTTCATCACTGATATCGTGCAGGCTGGGATAACTTTCAATCAGGGGCTGCCTGTAGAACGTGTTAGTTTCCCTGTATCTGGATATCTTTTCGAATGGTGTATCAAGAGACATTGACGCAACCATACGGAGAATGTCCTGCCAGTTAATCAGCGGGTCAGTGTAATAGTTGATTCCGGCCTGGTTAAACATTTTAAGCAACTCCTTCTTCTCCGAGTCCATAAGTTTACCCAGCGACTTATGGTCAAGTGCATTTCTTTCCCATTTGCTTATAGACAGCCTGATATGCTCTGATCTTGGATACAATCCATATTCGATACTCCTAATTTTTAACATGATCTTCTTTCCTTATTCTTGTGACACGTACTCTTCGAAATTGAATACACTGGAATAGTTTTCTATACTATTTCCTGATTCCAACGAAACGGACACCAAGCCTGATGATATCATTATTAAAATGGATTGGTGATTTAATAATTACCTCAGGTAATACTATATCTTGAATTCGACTCCCTGCGCCAAAGGAAGCTCCTTTCCGTAGTTTATTGTTATAGTCTGGCGTCTCATGTAGTTCTTCCAGGCGTCACTTCCACTCTCTCTTCCGCCACCAGTATCTTTTTCGCCGCCGAAAGCACCACCTATCTCTGCCCCTGCCGTCCCGGTGTTTACGTTCACTATCCCGCAATCTGATCCACGATGAGAGATAAAATACTCGCTTTCCAGAAGGTCCCTGGTGAAAATAGAAGAGGATAATCCCTGTGGAACTGAATTGTGAATCCTCACAGCCTCGTCGATTGCGTGATACTTGAAAACGTAAAGGATTGGAGCAAATGTTTCAGTCTTGCAGATCTCCATGTCTGGCTTTGCTTCTATCAATGCGGGCTTCACGTAAAAACCCTTTCCACCATTGATGCTGGCTCTTGTTCCACCTGCAAGCAGCTTGCCGCCCTGTCTTTTGGCCTCTGAAATTGCGGATTCGAATTTCCTTACTGCCGATTCATCTATCAGTGGACCGACTAATATTCCACTTTTTCTCGGGTCACCAACTGGAAGATCTCTATAGATTTTTTCCATCTTCTTTATGAATGCATCGTATATTCTGTCGTTTACAATAACCCTCCGGGTTGACGTGCATCTCTGCCCGGCAGTTGCGAGTGCCCCAAATGCAACTCCCTTTAACGCAATGTCAATATCTGCATTATCGGATACAACAGCTGCGTTATTTCCGCCAAGCTCCAGTATTGACTTTCCCAGTCTTTCAGAAACAAGCTGTGAAACCTTCTTTCCAGACTGGACTGATCCTGTGAATGATATGAGCTTTATTCTTCTATCTGCTGCCATTCTCGATCCTATCTCCTCACCACTACCCGTCACGAGTGAGAATATCTGAGGGGCCCCTTCCTCCTCCAATATTCTGCTCAGTACTTTCGTGATGGCTACTGCAGCCAGGGGCGTCTTTGACGATGGTTTCCATATCGATGTGTCACCGCATACGGCGGCTATGAATGCATTCCAGGACCATACAGAAGAAGGGAAGTTGAATGAAGAGATGATACCTATAGGACCGAGAGGGACATACTGCTCCATCATCCTGTGCCATGGTCTTTCGCTTGCAATTACCAGCCCTTCGAGCTGTCTGGATAGCCCTACGGAAAAGTCAGCAATATCTATCATTTCCTGAATTTCCCCTTTTCCCTCTGATATTGTCTTGCCTGCTTCCAGAGTAACCAGCATCCCGAGGTCTTCCTTTGCTGCCCTTAATGCCTGCCCGATCTTGAGCATTATTGATCCGCGTTTTGGTGGTGGAATTTCAACCCATTCAGTGTAACTCTTCTCTGACTGCAATATAACTTTATCATAATCAGAAGGGCTGGTAGAAGTAACAGATGCTAGAAGGGAACCATCTATAGGACTGTATGACTTGATCATGGAAGTATTCTTTGACTTAGTCCACTTGCCAAAAAAGGTTCCAGGATTGATCTCTTCTATTGATAGTCTGGCAAATAATTCTTCTTTATCTCTATCTGATGACGCCATGTTGATCGTCCCTGTATTGCATAAAGGTATACTATTTTAGCCATTAAGCCATATTTCCTATTCTATCTATAACTATCATTGCGAGATCCATAAGCAGGTTTATGTTTTCTGAGCTCCCGCTTTTGTTTAGAGCCTTCATGGATTCTTCAACATAATATTTAGCCTTATTAAATGCGTAATCAATCGAGCCTGTTTTCGCCAATATTCGCTTTAGCTCATCCTTGTTGTTTGCGTCTCCTGTTGGAAATTTCAATATTTCCACCAATTTATCGTAAAGTGGCCCTGCATTTTTCAGCGCGTGGATAGTTGGTAGAGTTATTGCATTATGCTTTATATCAGCAAAGACAGCCTTGCCGAGCTTAACCTCCTCGCCAACTATATCCAGGATATCGTCAGTTATCTGGAATGCGATTCCAAGGTTATAGGCAAAATCTGATAAGTTTTTCTTAAGCTCGGGAGGGGAATTGGCGGCTGTAGTAGCCGCTAGTGTGCATACAGAGAAGAAATATGCGGTCTTCTTGGAAATTATTTGAATATAGGCTTCCTCCGCGAGATCAAGTTTACCGAGATTCATATACTCAAGGATCTGTCCCTCAGCCAGTTGTGAGGCACAGTCCGACATTATCTTTGATACCTCGTATCCGTATCTTGAGCCGAGTTCATATGCTTTGGCGAATAAATAATCGCCAACAACAATTGCATTATCCAATCCATAGAGCGAGTTAAGTGTTTTCTTTCCTCGTCTGGTGGGTGCATTGTCTATAATATCATCATGTATCAGGCTTGCAGTGTGAATCAGTTCACATGATGAGGCAAGGTCAAGAATCTTTTCGTATGGACCGGGTGACGCAATCTCGTAGGCCAGGATAGTGAGCAAAGGCCGGAACCTCTTTCCACCCGCCTCAACTATATATTTTGACATATGGTAAAGCTCTTTCTGGTCAGTGTATATTGATGCCAGAAGCGATGCATTTATTTTTGTTATTTTTTCGGCCAGGCTACTCTCCCATTCCACCAGAAAGTCCTTCATACGATTTGCAGCACCATATCACGACTAAAGATTTAATTTATACGTGCTAGTTTTCTATACAAAAACGTGAGAAAAATAAAGAATTTCAACGTGTCAGGAGAATTTCGATTGACGAAACGTTCGATTGTCCACGCTCGCCTTCCAAGACCTCGGTATCTAGTTTGATAGACTGATACTTAAGTTCTTTGATGAATTTGTGCTTGGTTATCTCGGCAATGTCGACTGCCTTGCTTATTGACTTTCCCCTTGCTTTAATGGTGATCTGCTCCACATTGTTGTTGAATTGCGTTACTATTGCCAGGACATAGTTCATTGTAGGTTTCTTTCCAACGTAGATGATGTTCAACTCTGCCATAGAAATCCTCTTTGGGTCAAAGTAATTTACCGTATATAATAATATCGCGCTTTCTTCTCTTCCTACCACTAGACCAATCTGATAAGGGTATCTGTCTCTTTAACGCCGTCAATAGATCTTATCGTGTCTGCGGCTTTGTTAATCTGGTCAAGACTCTGGGCAATTATGCGTACCGAGAAATCGTAGGTTCCAGATAGTTCATAGATTTCGCTGAATCTTCTCCTCAACTCAAGAAGAACTTTCGATGAGTCTTCAGTCCTTACCTTCACTAGGATGATGGAAGTCAGTGCTCCAGATCCAAGTGATACTGTGAAGTTCTTGATCACTCCGTCGTTTAACATCTTTTGGATTCTGTGTCTGACAGTCCCCTCTGATATGCCAAGATTCTTTGCAATATCAATATTGGAGAGCCTCGCATTTCTATTCAGGAGTTCAATGATCTTCCAGTCTCTTTCATCCACGCAGGTAGATGTGTTCACTTCGATATAGATTATGGTGCTTATACAGCCGTGTGTAAAACTATGAGAATAGGCAAGGACCTAGCGATACAGGGATTTGCCCTGATCGTCGGGCGATACTTTTCTCTTTGATATAAGTTCCTTCGGTACTTTTTGAAGCCGAATTATGTTTGTTGCCTGTACCATATAGATAGGGAGACCTGAATTTGGATCATTTCCAGATCTTGCGATTGAAACTATTTCCATCTTTATTTGTATAACAGAACCGTCCTGGAGTCTTACTGTGATCCACTTTGGTTCTTCATCTATGTCAAATCCTATGAGCTCAGCATCTCCGGGCAGTCCCCCCTGCATTGCCATGGTACCGCTATGCGTATTTGTATAATAGAATTATCCAATCTAATTTACAATTTAAGTTAAAATGTATTCCAGGCCTCTACATGAGGGTTTATGGCAATGCATAAATTGACCTTTCTTCATCAACATTCCAAACCAGCTCACCCAATATATTGCTCTTTACATGCGCATGAATTTGAGTATTTTTAATATATTGCCGGATGATAAACGGAATCACAGCGAGGGTAACAAAGCCAGGTTAAATGTGCAGGACTTAAGATCCTGTCTCGCAGGAGTTCGTGGGTTCAAATCCCATCCCTCGCATATTCCTCACAAGAAAGGCACTTGACTGAGTTTTCGATTAGCAGTACGACTCTTAATCTGCTTATAAAGCATTTATCTCAGAAACTCAATACTGTAAACCACGAATTAGATAGTAAAATTTGTATTAAGCTATATACAGAAAGAAATACAAAAGTTAATATCGCATAATCCTAATATTGTTATTCAATGGTGACTGGAACTTTCAAACCAACCTGCCAGAGAAGTTTTTATCTAAGATCAATTTTGATTTTTATTAGCTTATAAATATAGAATTATATCTATCTATTAGTATATAAATAATTATATTTAATACCTACAATAGAATACCTATTTTGATGATATCTCTAAAACCTAAAACAACAGAGTTACAAGACAAAGAAGAAAAGGAGGTGCGAATTCTTATGGAGCCAGTTACAGGCGGGACCTACGTTTGGTAATTTTTATCTAAAAATTGTTTTATATACTCCTTATATTCACTTAAAAGTCTTGTGCTTTCAAGACTTTTTGAAATGTTCTCGTTTGTTTCCTTTATCAACGACTTATCTGTTTTGTAAGTAACCATTGTTCGTAGAATAGTAATTCCAGCTGCTTCAAGCCCTACATAATCAAGGATCTTGGAATAAAGAGCTATTACTTTATTTACGGCAAATCTGGTTTCTTGGTACATTGAATTAGCTATATAATATTGTGTGAGGATATCGTGGCAATAAGCCAGATCTATCTCGCTTGACATATCTTCGAAATATTCTATCGCTTCCTTAAGAAACTGATATTCTAGGTTGGGCTTTCTTGCAGATATATCGATCGCAAGCATTGACAGTCTTGCAAGATGGAAAATTCTTTTGTTTCCTGTTTCTAAGGATAGGTAATAAGAGCTCATTGTCGTTTCATAAGCGTCCCTGTGACGCCCAAGTACCAGGAGTAATGCGCTACGATTAAGATAAGCAGCCTGTAAAAGGGGAATGTCTCTGACTCTTTCACAAAGCTCTATTGCATCCTGATTCGCCTCAGTTGATCTAAGTAATTGGCCCATCTTTGAGTAAGTATATGACTGGTTGATCTTTATGCGGGCCATTCCCTGCAGGTTGTCTCTTTCCTTGAACAAGAGATATGCCCTTTCATATTTTTGGAAGGCTTCCTCGTAGTTTCCCATAGATCCGTAAACGTTTCCAAGCCCGAGAAGACTTGAAGCAACACAATCTATGTCATCTGATATTTCACATTGCCTGACTGCATCTTCCAAGAACTTAATGGAAGCGTCATGATCACCTTTAAAAAATTCAATCGCCCCTTTAATTCTTGAAATTTTTCCTATACTGCTGGAAACCTGGTCTGAAAGTCGTGTTTTTTCGAGAATTTCAAGCGTATCAAGCGCCTCGTCAACTTTACCTTCCTGCAGAAATGTCTCTGCCAAGAATATCTCTGCATCCGATAAGTTCATTTTACCAGTGTTTATTAAATCCACTTTAGTCAATATTTCAGCTAGCTTACCACTATTTTTCCTCTTTTTCTGCTCGTCAATTATGATAGGGGCGCTTCCCTTGCTTGTGTCGTATCTTGGAATGCCGCCCTTTTCAACCCTTACAGAGGCTATCCCAAGGAACCTCAAAGATTCAAGTAGCATGAACATGGCATCAGGTTTTATAGTCTCAGTAAGATCAGGACTTGCCCTAACCTGTTCCTCGAAAATCTCTCGAAGAGATTCCAAGACCTGATCCGATGCCTTGTAGTCCATAGTGCTGAGCAAACTGCGATTTCTATATATAGCTTTTGGTACTATTTTTTGATCATCATTAAAAAATAATTTTAAATCTCGTCTTATTTGTGGCGGCTTTAATTTCACTGACCGTTAGCAGTGATGGATTTTGGAATGCTGAAGGTTATGAGAAATGATATAATGGAGGAGCCCCAGACTATTTCCCATAGATATTCAAATCCAATCGAGTATAAAAGTGTCAGAGGCAAGGATACAAGAGCTGCTGCAAGTCCCACTACCTGTCTCTGCACCCCACCGAAGATGCCCCGGTTTTCTTTGCCAATCACAGAGACTTCGAATGACATTGCTCCCGTCACTGTCACTATGCCTGGACTTGAGAATAGTGCGGCACCTAGAAACAAATAGTCGTTTTTCACAAAAATAGCTAACAGAATCAAACCGTAAGTGACTACGTCAAGTAGCATCGTCAGCGAGATGAATCGCCTTCCAAGGTTACTCTTCCTGTCAATGAATCTCTCACTGTATCGGCCAAGAACTGATGCTATAACATAAGTTATAAGAAGAACCGCAAACGAATATTCTATCGGAATTCCAAGAATAACACCCGAAGGGACATAAAAGAGACTAAAACCAATCAAACCAACAGTCATCATAGCCTTTGAGCTTATGAGGGGAACGACAAACTTGCGCCTATCCTTCAGGCTTCTCAGGCTCTCAAAAAATCCTGGTCTCCTGACCTGTGCCGCATCACTTCTCATTGCTTTCTTCTCTTTTGAGTAAAGTACAAAGAATGCAAGGAATGACATACAGATCAGAAGAATACCACTTCCAAGAAATATATATGAGATGTCAGAAGAAACTGCGCCGATGATTAAAATTAGGTAGGATATTGAGCTTCCAACAGTTTCACCTGTGAATACCCTTGCGTAATTCTTTCCAATGATGTTTGCAGCACTGGCCTTTGCTATGAAAGAGTTTAGTGATGCCCTGAAAAAGCCTTCGGATATGATCATGGTGGCAATGAAGGCTGGGATGAAACCGCTTGCAAGCAGGCCTTCTGATATGTTGAGATACAGAAAAATTAAACTTGTGCCATAAAGAAAGCTGCCTGCGATCATCAAAGTGAAAGAATGACCTTTGTCAATCGCCCTCCCCTGAAAAATAGAAATTCCAATCAATAAGGCCTGTCCGACTGTTAGCCCAAGTCCTGCAAGATAAACAGGTTCGTCTGCACCCTCAAGGTAAATAATGATGGCAAACGTGAAGACAGTCATAGAAAGCGAAAAAATTGAGTTCAGCGCTGAGAGATTGGAAACAAATGGATTTATCTTAGGCGCTTTTTCAACCTCTTCAGGCACAATTCAATAAGAGCGAATCATATAAAATTCTTTCACTCATAGACTTCAAATTCTGCCATTACTTATCATTTGTATGAAATGTATGATGTTGTTTCTCTCATATCCGATGGTGGAAGGCTCACCATGGCCTGGGTAAATTATCGTTTCAGGGGGAAGTTTAAGGAACCAGTTAAGACTCTTGAGCATGTCTGTAGGATTCCCACCGAGATCCATTCTTCCGATATTGTTTCTGAAGAGACAGTCGCCAGTAAAAACGGAAGAACCAGCAATTATTGAGATACTACCGGGTGTATGTCCAGGAGTGTTCTTCACATGTATTTCCGATCTTCCTACCAGTATTGTCCGATCAGTATCGATCAGAAAGCCTGGTTTTGGTGGTTTGCCTACGATGCCTAACTGCTTCCCGAGTTCCCATGTCTCATGCATGACTTTTAGATCTTTCCTGTGCATTCCAAATGATGTTCGAAGCTCAGACGCAACCAGGTCTGCAACTAGCACATGATCGAAGTGACCATGCGTCGATAGGACACCGACGGGTATTCCAGGCATAGATTCCGCAACCTCCATGATAGAATCAAAATCTCCTCCAGCATCAATAATCATATATTCTCCACCAGAAGATATGAAATAACAATTAGTCTGCAGACCCCCAACAACGAGGTGTTTCATTGACAGCGAGGTTTCTCTCATTACAACATATCAGTGTAAGCGATAATAAAAAGTTGCCATTGCCTCTAAGCTAGATTAAGGAAATGATGCTGACATTGTTTTATACAATAGAACGGAGCCTAAATGTGTTGAAAAGTTTAATGGAATGCCCGGGTTCAGTTAATTAGGAAATGAAACGATCGTTTTGATGCAGGTGCCGGGATTTGAACCCAGGTCGAAAGCTTGGAAGGCTTCCGTGCTAGACCAGTCTACACTACACCTGCTTTGTGGCCCCAATCATAAACATGTTAATATTTCTTGTTTGTCTCTTTATCTACGCGCTAAGGATTTGTACCTGAAGAGGGCTAACGTATGATGTACCATGAATAGTGACATCTACATTGAAAACATAAAGTGCGGGTACCACTGATTGATTAAAGTAAGCATAATTGTCGAAGTAGTTAATAGATAGCGGAGTAGCTGTTAACCCCCCAGTGGACACGGTGATACTGACGTTGCTTATTGGCGTAATATATGAAACATAGACCCTTAAGGACAAGACTCCGTTCTGAGTTATTGAGTAATGATATTGCCCATTGCTTTCAGTGAGAGATGTCCATGAGGAAGTATGTGCATCGTAAACCTGGAATGTTGAGACCTGTGGTCCTCCTACCGAACTGATTGGAGGGTTCAAAGAGATAGTCCAGAATATAATCCACGTGAGGATAAATACCATGACCAATATGAAAACCTGGGATCCCCTCTGTGGCATTCTTAGGTGCAGAGCCTGTATTACTCTTTTGAATGAAATCACTAAGAGGAACATAAGAAGGAGGCCCACATACCAAATTCCTAAAATGAAAAGATAGCCAGAAAATAGCCCTAGTGCAGCTGCTATTAAAAATACCACGATTGTAGACTTGGCTCGTTCTTTCTCGCTTTGAAGGAAATCCTTCTCTATAAACTCGGGTTCCACGAAGATTTCCTGGTCCTTGTCTTTTGCCATCTAAACTCAGGTTAATTCTTTGTTGATTAATGAAGTTATTGCGATCGAAGGGTTGCTGGCAAGCACCACCCCGGAGGCGACAAGCCCTCCGCTTGCACCTAGATTTAGCGATGTCGAAATGTCGATATGTGTCTTTATGCCAGCTCCGACTATTAACCTGGATCCATTCTTTCTGCATATTGCAGCGGCTTTTTCTATTATGCCGGGTTTCGCGGTCGACACCGAAATATTTCCGCCAATCAGTTCAGGAGGCTCGTAAGCCACCAGTTTAGCACCTGTTTCCGCAAACTTTGCAACTTCTTCAAGATTTTCTGCACACACAACTATGTTGAAATTCAAGTCTCTTGCCTTGGATATCGCCATTTCAATTGACTCGGAGCTAACCCTAAATTCAGAATGATTAATCAGGGAGCCCTGAATACCGGTTTCAATGAGCATTTCCATGGATATTTTTCCAGTATATGCGCCGTAACCATTAGGATCAACATGCTGTGCATAGAACGATTTTTCTGGAAATTGTTTGGCCAAGTGCAGATCGTATGGTCCTGCAGCATAGTGAATTTGCCAACCCTTGAAAGCATTGCTGTCCGGAAGATCAGCAAAGAAGCTTACGGCCCTGACTCCCGTAGACCTCTCATAATGCTTCGTGTTAATGATCAAAATATTATCATTTGTATTATTTGATGCCACATTCACACATGTATATCGTATCATGGATTAACAAGTTTTATTATCCATTTCTAATTGTCTACACCATATGGTAGAACAACCTTCGGCAGCAACAAGTATGGATGAAATATGGAAGAGGAGTTATCCCGAAGGGAGCCAGAGAAACATTGAAATTCCTGATTCTACGGTTTATAGACTGTTAGCGGACTCTGCTTCCAAACATCCGGATGCAGTAGCACTGATCCTTTTTGGAAAGAAGATAACATACAAGAAATTACTTGCATTGGTTGATGCCCTTGCCTTCAACCTCAAGGAGCGGCTGAGACTCTTCAAGGATTCGAAGGTTGGTCTTATATTGCCGAATTCCCCACAATATGTCATATCTTTTTTTGCGATTGCAAAGATTGGTGGAGTTATAGTCCAGACCAATCCTATATATACTGAGACGGAAATTGTTAACGAATATAAGACAACAGAAACATCGGCTGTAATAACGCTTGATATCTATTACCCGAAGGTCAAGAGCCTTGCCAAGGAAGGAGTTTCCATAGTTGTTACAAGCATTAAGGATTTCCTTACGCCACTTGCATCAATGGTCTACTCCCGAAGAACCAGGAAAGATCCAAAGCCGGAGAAACCGGTTTTTGAAGGGAGGATTTTCAACTTCAAAGACCTCATCAAGGGTGGTTCATCACCAGAAGAGCAGGTTGAAACTAAAGTTGATCCTATACTTTTCCAATTCACGGGAGGAACTACAGGGGTTCCAAAAGCTGCGATGCTTTCGCACTACAATCTTGTTGCAAATTCCAGTCAGCTCATGGCCTGGCATTCCAGCCTTAGGGAGCCGGGTAGGTTCATGTCGACATTGCCTTTTTTCCATGTTTATGGTATGATGACTTCTATGATCCTTCCTGTAACAACCGCTTCCACAATGATTCTTGTCCCTGATCCTCGAGATACCGAGACTCTTCTTAAGCTCATAAAGAAGTATAAGCCGGATTATCTGCCAGGTGTGCCGACCCTTTATAAATCAATCATCAACCATCCAGATCTAAAGAAATTTGACCTGAAATCAATAAGAGTATGCGTGTCGGGCGGTGCAGCTCTTCCTGTAGACACGTTAAAAAGATTCGAGGAGGCAACGGGAGGCCTCCTGATAGAAGGTTATGGTCTCAGTGAAACCTCACCAGTTATAGCGGCTAACCCTGTTGATAGAAACAAGAGGAGAGTTGGCTCCGTAGGACTTCCACTCAGCAACACCGAGTTTAAGATTTTAAACCCATACAGCCTGCAAGAGGTTCAGTTGGGAGAGGAGGGCGAGATATTTGTTCGCGGCCCGCAGGTTATGCTTGGATACTGGAGAAGTGAATCCGAGACTGCCGGTGTCATGGACAATGGTTGGCTCAGAACCGGAGATATTGGCAGGTTCGATAACGATGGATACCTCTATCTTGTGGACAGGAAGAAGGATATGATCATATCGAGCGGCTATAATGTCTATCCGCGTGAAATTGAGGAAGTATTCTACAAGCACCCGGATGTTATAGAAGCTGCAGCCATAGGAGTCCCTGATGAAAGGAGAGGACAGAGCGTAAAGGTATATGTCGTGAAGAAAGAGGGATCGACTGTTACCGAGCAGGAACTGATGGCATTTGCTTCAAAACAGCTTGCCCCATACAAGAGACCAAGATCCGTTGAGTTTAAGAAAGATCTCCCAAGGACACTCGTCGGAAAAGTGCTGAAGCGTGAGTTGCGCACAGATCAGACAAGGAATCCAAAAGTTGGAAGAAAGCCATAATTGTTAAGCAGACTGGCCGTTTCTGGATTCCTGTTCCAAAGAAATAACCGTGAATCAATGCAGGTAGTTGGTTTGCAGATAAAATTATTTTTTAGGTTATCTTCTTAATGTCCCGCTTCTTGCCTAACAAAAGTGTAAGAATAATATCTTAATACGCAGGCAGAGGGTATCTTGGTTTGTACTTTACGGAATACATCATTCTTCTGATCCTGATGCTGTCAATGGCAGGGGCGATGTCGTTCCTGATCATATATGCCCGCAAGTCCGCAAATATACTTCACATGCTCCTGACGTACGTTTTTGCATCAATGATGACCGGTATGCTTCTTGGCCCGTTGATATACCTTGCATTTCCAGGCAGCATAAGCATCGCAGAGGGAGCTGAGATTTCTCTGGTTTCCATGACAGCACTTGTCATTCCTGCTCTTGTAGTTTTCATGGAGGATGTGTTTCAGCAAAGAACAGAAATATCGAAAACTTTCATCCATGCATATGTTGCATTCTCCGTTATCCTTGACGAGGTATTGATGAGCCTTATCTTCAACCTTTTGACTGGATCGCAGGTCTACCTGCAACTGCTTCATTCTAACCCGGTTGAATTTGTATGGACGGCAATTTCCAGTTACTGGTTTGTCTTTCCAATGAGCCTTGAGATGCTGCTAACAATTTCGATCATGAAGGGAGAACTCTCTTCACATGTTAAGGTAATACTCCTCGTTCAGGCTGCATTGATGTTCATCATGCCAACCGCAATTAATGCCAGTTCCTGGGAGCTGGTTACTATTTACCTCTCTGGATCGCTGATGACTGCTTTCTTTGTCTACATGTTCGAATATCTTTACAGAAAACAGACAATGAAGGTGCATCTTGGTTCATATGTGCTTCTTCTTCTTGCTGCATATGGTCTCATGATGGCAGGCGTATTCTTTTGGATTATTGATGGAAATCATGCAGTAATTGCGATTGCTATGGTGATTGATATGCTGGTCTACCTGGCAGCAGCGCTGAACAGTGGCTGGATATCGAGCGGAAAAAGCCTCTACTGGATCTCAAGCAAGATGTGGTCTTTTCTCTTCCTTCTTCTGATATTTGCAGCAGAATTCTTCATGGGGGCGGTATTTGATTTAGCCTATTATGGACCGAATGCCTATATGATGTCAACGGGCATCATACCGTTTTCAGGATCTTTTATTTCATACGTTGGCATCGCAATCTTCGACTTCTTTACATTTGTGACGCATGTTTCCCTGTCCCCGTGGTTTCTCATAATGATGGGGATTGAGATGGGATCGCTTGTTGTTTTCAAGATACAAACAACAAGGGAACTCGAAACAAGGATCAGGCTCGTGCTCATGCTGACGGCTTATGCCATTTACTCAATATTTCTTCCATCGTTTCTGATCAGGGACCCGTCAAGTATCCCCTTTATCGGGTGGACCATGGGTATAGGTTCGGGAGGAGCTTTTTCACTTGTATTCATAGTTCCGATTATTCTAACGTATCTGATAAGCGGAGTTTTATCATTCCTCTTTGGATCAAGGCAGTTGTGCTCAACCTTCTGCACAGCTCCAGTCATGTATCAGGGAACTTTCTATGATTCAATGAAGAAATTCAACGCTTCATCAGGTGCGGCGAAAGTCCTGACGAGGCAGACAAGGAAGGGCGAAGTCGTTTATCGTGCGGTTTCACTCAGCGTTTATGCAACCCTTTTCCTCTCGGCTGCCGCGTCGCTTCTTGACTCAACGGGATACCTGAATTTTTACTTCTACGGGACAGACCCGTCATACATGGTTTACCTGTTCCTCTTCGGTTTCTTATGGTATGCAGTCTTTATAACAATGCCTTTTCTCGGTTCATATGGCTGCATTAACACTGGCTACTGCCACTGGGGAAACTTCAACCGCTTCATTTCGAGGTTCGGTCTTTTCAGGTTGAAGGTAAGGGATCCGATGCAGTGCGTTTCGTGCAAGACAAAGGATTGTGCAAGCGCCTGCCCGGTCGGAAATTACGGACAGCCTGGAAAGTTTATCCAAACTGGCGAATACAAAGATTCCAGGTGCGTAGGCATTGGGGACTGCGTTGACGCATGTCCATATGAGAACATCTTTTATTATGATATCAGGCACTGGGTAAAGGAGAAGTTACCGAAGAAACATTAGGCTGGAGCACTTTCAATTTGTTTTTCATGGAATATTCCCAGGATTGTGCTGAAATAAAGTGTCATTGCCAGCATCATTGAAACTGCGAATATCAGCCATGATAGCCCAAACGGATGAGGATATATCACGGGTTCGAGCAATCCGCCGGCAGAAATTACTATAAGGAGGATGACCCATCTAATTATTTTCCTTCCACCCAGGGTCAATTCATCGCGGTGCGCGTACACATAACTGAAAAGATAATAGATCGCAATTACCATAAGTATTGCATATGCAACCAACAAGGGTAGGACGACCCGGGAATTTCCAAGCATGGCAGGATCAGCAACCTGCAGAAGCAAAATCACTGTCACTGCCCTTTTTTCAAATCCTGGAATCATCCTGAAGAAAATGAAAAATATCATTTCAGCAAGCATTGGCGCAAGAAACAAAATGCTTGTAATTGACAGCGAAAAATATGAGAGATAAGATCCGAGGGACGAAATCCCGCTGAAGCCGAATCCAATGACACGCAGGAACAACGCCATTGAAATCTCGTTCCATGAAAGCAGAAGAGCGAATGTGAATACCTCCATACCGGCAAAGGAGGCGTAAGATTCGATTGTTGCAGCAATCAGTATATATACAACCGCAACAGTCATTATTATCATGGAAATATTTACTGCGACAATCGTATTGAGGAATGATGGTGGAGCCACTATGTAATATACCAGGGCATCAAGCATACTGCCCATCATTGTGATAAGAAAAAGACCGATTGTGAAGCCTTTCAATGATATATTACGCCCGAATGATCGTAGGTATGTTATTACCCATATTATGAAGGCGGTCATCACCACCTCGGTAAAAATCACCCAGAATAGATTTTGCACGCGAGCAGCATTTGATGATATTATTATAATTTGATCCCACAGTTATACTCGAAGAAAACAGTAAACAGCCTCCTTATCTATATTTCAGTTATCTCGGGACTTTCCTTGATGGCATGTCACTTTAACAAGTCCTTTTTCAATATGCTTATCATCAATTTGATACTTGTAACCTCTCAGCAGCCCAGATAGACCTGCAAGACTGCATCTTGAAGCCTCCAGACTGAAGCCTGCCCCGACAAGCAGTATAGTTGTCTCTCCTTCGTTGAAGCTCGTCTCAAACCTGTCTGCGGGTATGAATTCCTTGAAAAGTTGAGCAAAATTCCAGAGGCTTTCCAGGTCGGGGGCATAAATCTGGCAGACTTCCGCAAAGGCGTAACCTGCTTCCTCCCACTTTTCAAGGCTTGCCTTTGTGTCATTCTTTATCGCTATCTGCAGTATTTGATCCAGGAGCATGGAAGGCACCGGAACTGCCCTTAGGGAGTCCATAAGATTGAGTATACTTGATATCTTGGAAACAACATTGCTGTCGACACCAGACTTTCTTGCATCAAAATACATCTGCAGTGCCTCGCCTGTTATCGAGCTTATCATTTTCCCCTCCCTTTCGGCTTCCTCCTGCAATTTCTTTGCAAGTTCAGTCCTCAATGAGAGGTTCATCCTAGTCATGTTACCTTATTGCCGAACGCTTGTTAATATATTAATTTGACGTTAAGCAGGATAAATCCATAAATTTTCTAAGAAAAGCTTAATTTGAGTTGTTGTGCAACTCAATCTTTGATCTGGGCTGTGAGTGTGATGGAATGCTTAAGAGTCCTGCATAAGTAAAATTAATAAGATGTTAGAAACTACCTTTTTATTGCATATGGAATCTAAAGGTTCTTCACCGAGTCCTAAAAAATGGCCAATGGTTGTTAGCATTTTATTCGCAATTCTGTTTGCGTCCAGTGCTATTATAGCAGTTTCTGAATTTCAAACTATTTCTAGCTTAAAAAGCGAAAACGCTACGTTAAGTGATAAAATCTCAAATCTAAATCAGCAGGTAAACTTGATGCAATCTCAATCAACCACATCTAAAGCTGAAGTTTCTCAATTAAGTGCAGAAGTAAATTCAACACAAGAACAGCTAAGTTCGACCCAAGCACAGCTAAATTCAACACAAGCACAGCTGAACAGCGCAAATAGCATCAACAATTTACAATCTTCGATTACAATTCTAAATGACCAGACTATTAATCAACCTGCCGGTAGTTATAGCTACTATACTCTTTCGGCTCCATACTCTGGTTATTTTGATGTTGATGTTCAGTCTTCTTCTTCATCCAATACGTATGTAACTGTTATTTGGTCGGCATATGGGGTAAGCTACTCCAACACTCAAACAGTCGGGGTACAAGGATCTGCAGATTTTGTAGTGCTTCCATCTTCTTCAATTGAAGTTGAGATTGGTAATACAAACCTGGTGAGTGGTAACTCCGTGACACTCTCTATTTTCTACTATTATTGAAATAATATTAATTTGACAATAAACGGGCGGAATTCATTAATATTCTAAAGAAAGCGACACTTAATGGTATAGTCCAATCGTGATTTACAGCTAATTTTGGAATCGTTATGTAACTCTATCTTTGGTCTGCCCTTCGAAGCTTTCCAATGCTAGTCCCTTTCTTTGAAAGTTTCATTTCAAACTTCATCCTAGTTAACCTCACATCTAAATTATTAGCAAAGTTAGTTAAACCTGAACCTGCCTGGATCATGGACTTTGTCAATGCCCAATAGATACTTGGTGAGTATTAACAGAAGGATGTTCAAATTTTTCCTAAAGCAAAAGCCATTCTTCAAAACGTTCCTAAATGACATTGCGGGCAATGGTTTCATTTAGCTTGTGAGATCAAGTTCAATCAATTTAAGATCCATCATGGGTATGTTGATCATGAAAATAGAGGAAGAGCTTCGAGTGAGAAATTATAAGAAGGTGCTGATATCTTCATGAACTCTTATAAAAACGCGTTTTCCAGTCGCATTTGATTACGTGTTTAAATTATATTTCATGATTTCCCTTGCACAATGAAAACAAGAGAAAAATCAACTAAATCTTGACTATGTCATATCATGAAAAGCTTTATCTAAGTCTTAACCGTGAGGTTTGTATAAGTAACTCTTGAAGCGATTACTGTTTTCAAGGCTATTTGATCGAAGAAAGTTAAGGTTACAGTGGAGCACAAATGAAGTTTCAAAGAATGAGTAGATTTTGAAGGAGTGAAGTGGAATTGGTGAGAATAGAGAAAAATACAAACCTGACTGGGCTCCCACCTCAAGAAGCCGAAGTGGCTCGGGTTCTCGTAAATCTAAAACAAAGGATGAAATCGCAGTCAAGCGGAAAGGAATTGGTAAGCGCTCTTAAAATTGAAAAAATGACAAAAGAAGAAAGAAATCCTAGGGTTTCACGTGCTTCTTTGTCTCCAAGCCAAACTAAGATCGCAGATCTTATCCCGAACTTTA